>CADAAM010000075.1 GCA_902785905.1 Oscillospiraceae bacterium
GCGTTACTTGCAGAAGTCCTCCGCCACTTCGACGATGTGCTCCGCGCAGAGGCCGAACTGCTTGAGCAGCGGGACGGCGGGGCCGGAGTGGCCGAACTCGTCGTTGACGCCGATGCGGCGCACGGGGGTGGGCAGGTTCTCGCTGAGCAGGGCGCAGACCGCCTCGCCCAGACCGCCGATGATGGAGTGTTCCTCGCAGGTGATGACCTTGCCGCACTCCTGAGCTGCCTGGAGCACCAGGGGCGCATCCAGGGGCTTGATGGTGCAGAGGTTGACGACGCGCGCGGAGATGCCCTTCTCCTCGAGAGCCTTCGCGGCCTCAAGGGCCTCGTAGGTCATGAGGCCGGTGGCGATGATCGCCACGTCCCTGCCGTCGTGCAGGACCTCGCCCCTGCCGATCTCAAACTTCATGCCCTCTTCGTGGAACACGGGGACGGCCAGACGGCCGAAGCGCAGGTACACGGGGCCTTTGTACTCGTAAGCGGCCTTGACGGCGGCGCGGGCTTCCACGTCGTCGGAGGGGCACATGACCACCATGCCGGGGATGGAGCGCATGGTCGCAAAGTCCTCGCAGCACTGGTGGGACGCGCCGTCCTCGCCGACGGAGATGCCGCCGTGGGTCGCGCCGATCTTGACGTTGAGATGGGGGTAGCCGATGGAGTTTCTCACCTGCTCAAAGGCGCGGCCCGCCGCGAACATCGCGAAGGTGGAGGCAAAGGGCACCAGGCCCATCGCCGCCGCGCCCGCGGCCACCGCGAGCATGTTGCCCTCGGCAATGCCGCAGTTGATGTGCCGGTCGGGGAAGGCTTTCTTAAACACGGAGGTCTTGGTCGCGCCGGAGAGGTCGGCGTCGAACACGATCAGATCCTCATGCTCCTTGCCGAGCTCGGCCAGAGCGTTTCCGTAGCTGTCACGGGTTGCGATTTTTTTCAGTTCCGCCATTGTATCAGCCCTCCAGTTCCGCCTGAATGGCGTCCAGCTCTTTCAGAGCGATCTCCAGTTCCTCGTCGTTCGGGGCCTTGCCGTGCCAGCCCGCTTTGTTCTCCATGTAGCTGACGTCTTTGCCCTTGGTCGTCTTCATCACGATCGCGGTGGGTACGCCCTTCGTGGCGCGCGCCTCCGCGAAGGCGGCCTCGATCTGGTCGAAGTCGTGGCCGTTGATCTCGATGGTGTGCAGGCCGAAGGCTTTGCACTTGTCCACGATGGGATAGGGGCTCATAACCTCGTCGATGGGGCCGTCGATCTGCAGGCCGTTGTTGTCGATAATGACGCAGAGGTTGTCCAGCTTGTGGTGATGCGCGAACATCAGCGCCTCCCAGACCTGGCCCTCCTCGATCTCGCCGTCGCCCAGCAGGGTGTAGACGCGAAGCTCTTTGCCCATCTTCTTGGCGGACAGCGCCATGCCCGCCGCACAGGACACGCCCTGGCCCAGAGAGCCGGTGGACATGTCGACGCCCGGGGTCTCGTTCATGTTCGGGTGGCCCTGGAGGCGCGCGCCGATGTGGCGCAGAGTGGTGAGCTCCTCCACGGGGAAGAAGCCGCGCTGCGCAAGGGTGGAGTAGAGGCCCGGCGCGGTGTGGCCCTTGGAGAGGACGAAGCGGTCGCGGTCGGCCCACTTGGGGTTTGCGGGATCGACGTTCAGCTCCTTGAAATACAGATAGGTGAACATGTCCGCGGCGGACAGGCTTCCGCCGGGGTGGCCGGACTTGGCCGCGTGGGTCGCGGTGACGATGCCCTTGCGGACCTTGCAGGCCGTGATTTGCAGGCTTTTCTTCTCGCTTTCGGTCATGTGGACGCTCCTTTCGGATCTATGTCATACTGAATAAATTTTTTGCCGCTTTTCTTTTGCAGATATTTTTTCAGTTCCTCGAGCTCGCCGCCGAGGGCCTCCTTGGACACGATGTAATGCGCCCGGCCCTTGATGATGAGATAGAGACAGCGCTCCGTCTCGTTGAGGGCGTAGATTTCTTTGTACTTGCTGCGGGCGTAGCTCTTCTGCCCGTCGAGCTTCATCTCCACGCCCGTCTCGTCAAAGTGAAAGCTGACGCGGCGGTTGAGGTAGGACTTGCGGTATTTGTCAACCGTGTCGTCCGGGCGGCTCTTCCCTCTTGAAAAGGCCAGCACCAGCAGCACCGAGCAGATCAGCATGTACCCGACATAGGCGATGCGCAGCCCCTCCCGGTAGAGCATGATCCCAAAGAAGACCACGCCCGCAAAGCCCAGCAGGCCGAGGATGATCCGGATTGCGGGAGAGAGCTTTTTCTTTTCCAGGTACAGCGCCTCAAAGTCCTTCAGGATCGCGTCGGTATAGAGAAAGTTCGCCGCGTAGAGGGCCTTTTCCTTCTCGCTCATGCCTTACTTTTTGGCCTGGCCGTAGTAGGCGTTGGGGCCGTGCTTGCGCATGTAGTGCTTGTCCTGGATGCGCTGGGGTGCGGGGACGGCGTCGCCCTTGATCTGGCGGGTGTAGAGCGCCATCTTTGCGACCTCCTCGAGCACCACTGCGTGGTAGACTGCCTGGGCCGCGTTCTTGCCCCAGGTGAAGGGGCCGTGGCTGAAGCAGATGACCGCGGGGACCGCCACGGGGTCGATGCCCCGGTCGCGGAAGGTCTCGACAATGATCTTGCCGGTGTTGAGCTCATAGTCCTCGTCCAGCTCCTCCTGGGTCAGGTGGCGGGCACAGGGGACGGGGCCGTAGAAGTAGTCCGCGTGGGTGGTGCCGAAGCAGGGGATGTCCTCGCCCGCCTGGGCCCAGCCGACCGCGTGGGGGCTGTGGGTGTGAACGATGCCGCCGAGCTGGGGGAAGGCGTTGTAGAGCACCAGGTGGGTCTTGGTGTCGGAGGAGGGGTTCATGTCGCCCTCGACCTTGTTGCCCTTGAGGTCCATGACCACGAGGTCTTCGGGCTTGAGCTCGTCATACTCCACACCCGAAGGCTTGATGACGAAGAGGCCCTTCTCGCGGTCGATGCCGCTGACGTTGCCCCAGGTGTAGGTGACGAGCCCGCGGCGGGGCAGCTCCATATTGGCCTCATAGACCTCTTTTTTCAGTTGTTCCAGCATGGTTTTTTCCTCCTCTTATTCGGTGATGATGTACATGGCCATCTCGTCGATCTCGCGGTTGGTGCCGATCACAACGTCCTTGCCCTCGCGGTTGACGAAGTGCATGGCGTTGGCGCAGCCGGTGTTGCGGTCAAGGTAATCGAAGCGGTAGTCGCCGGCCTCCGCGTCCCAAGTGATGGCGACGGTGTCCTTCGTGCCCTTGCGCCAGCCGACAACCCAGGTGGGCTTGCCGAGGATGGTGTCGGCCCAGGTGGCGTGCAGGAACTCGGTATCCTTCTCGGGGGCGGGGAACTTCCACTGCGGGACATAGTGGCCGACGCTGTTGAGGTGGTAGATGGTCAGGGAGTTGCCGTGGAAATCGGACAGCACGCCGAGCTCCTTCTGCCCGTCGCCATCGAAGTCCATGAGGACGGCGTCGCTCGTCGGGATGTCCAGAAGCTGCGTGATCTTCCACTCCGCGCCGGGGAGCATGGGCGGCTCAAAGAGGAAGGTGCCCTCCTCCGCGCCGACGACGGCGGCCTCGTGGCCCGCCCATTTGGTCGTGGAGAAGCCGTGGTTCTTGAGCAGTCCGGACTTGAGCAGCTTGAGCTCAAGCTGGTGCTCGTCGTTGAAGCAGGACAGATCCTTCGGCAGCACCGCGCCGTAGACCTCGCCGGGGAAGCGCCAGTCGTTCTTGTACTCATGGCCGGATTTGAGGCAGCAGACGATGAGATAGTTGACCCCGCCGCGTTCGAGGATGCCGAAGCGGTGGACGTAGCGCGCCTTGACCAGGGTGCGGCGCTCCCAGCCGTTTTCGGTGGGGGTGTTGATGACGATGGAGGCTTCGCCCGCGTTGTTGGGGCCGTAGAACTTGTAGGTGGACAGAAATTCGCCGTCGGAGCCGGGGACCTGCTGGAGCGTCATGACGCCGCAGTCACCCTCCCATACGCTTTCGAGCAGTGTGCCGTCCTCGTCGAAGAGGAAGCAGTTGCCCTCCTTCTCCGCGCAGATCAGAAAGCAGGATTTTCCTTTGTAATTGAGACGAGCCGTCGCGTAGCATTTGGGCAGCGTGCCCAGGACCTTCTTTTCTACTTTCAAAGCCGTTTCCTTTCCGCCGCCGCCTTTCCGCCGCCGATTTTGAGGCGGCAATTGTATTTCGTAATCACTTGGCTCCCCCTTTGGAGGGAGCTGTCACGGCGCGTCTCACGCAAGCGCCGTGACTGAGAGGGGTCTGCGTCGTCCGCGGCCCCTCTCAGTCACTTTGTGACAGCTCTCCCCGGCGCGGGGAGAGCCAAGGCCCAAAGACGAACGGATACAGCAGGGATGAACTTATTGCCTGTCCAGAATTATCCTCATGCTTTTGCATGCAAATCTGATATCGTCGGCCCAGGTGTCGTCGTTGCCGATGTACCACATCTCCGTGACAAAGCGGCGGATACCGAGCTCCCAAGCCTTCTTGATGCCGGTCTCAAAGTCCACGTGGCCCGTGAGGAAGGGCACCTCGCGGAAGACGCCGGGAACCGTCTCCTTCAGATGCAGGGCGAAGATATGCCCGCGCCCGGAGTACAGGTCGCCCGTCACGCTGCCGCCGGAGCTGACCGCCGCGTTGGTGAGGTTGCCGATGTCGGGGTAGACGCCGAGGTAGGGGCAAGGATGATCCCGTAGACCGCGGCCATCTCCGCGGCTTTTTTGAGGTTTTCGAGGAAGAGTGCTTTGGACTGCGCCGTGCCCTCTTCGTAGTACACGTCGTAGCCCGCGAGCTGGATCGTGCGGATGCCCAGATCGTCGGCCAGGAGGATGGCCTTTTCCATGATCTCCATGCTGCGCGCGCGAACGGCCTCGTCGGACGCGCCGAAGGGGTACTTGCGGTGGCCGGACAGGCACATGCTGCGGATGGGCAGGCCCACCTCCCGCATGGTCCGGATCAGCTCATCCCGCTGCTCCTTCGTCCAGTCCAGGCGGGCGAGCTTGTCGTCCTTCTCGTCGATGCTGATCTCCACATAGTCATAACCGGCTTCCTTGGCGAAAGTCAGCTTTTCCCGCCAGTCCATGGACGGCGGCATGGCCTTTTCATACAGGCCGATGGCATAGCGTTTCATGGCATAGTCCTCTTATTATTCGTTTGATTTGCAAGGCATAAGAAACATATACGGGTCAACTTATGTTTAAGTATAATAGAAGAGACCGGGTTTTGCAACAGGAAAAGCGGCCTTTTCAAAAGAAAAAATGCGTTTCAAAATTCGGCGTTTTGCCTATGTATCAGGAGTCTGTTCACCCGGTTTTTCGCAAATAAATTGTGAATTTCAACCAGTAAACGACTACGTTGCCGCAAAGCGTCTCAAAAACTTCCGGGCTAAATATACAAAGAAAAAATCGTGTTTGATAAACGAACATATATCATAAATCTGAACATAAAATTATGATTGAATTTTCTTGAGCTGCCCCTTATAATGGGAACGCAAGGCGTAAACGAAAATATGACTTTAAAGGAGGCAGCGTATTGAGCAAAATTTCTGAAATGACCCGCGAAAAGTGGATCGAATCTACCTTCCCCGAGTGGGGTACCTGGCTGGTTGAGGACATCGAGAACGAGGTTGTCGAGCCCGGCAACGTCGCGATGTGGTGGCTGGGCTGCACGGGCATCTGGTTCAAGACCCCCGGCGGCGCAAACCTCACCATCGACCTCTGGTGCGGCAACGGCAAGCGCACCCACGGCAACGGCAAGATGGCCGTCGGCCATCAGATGGCCAACATGTGCGGCGGCCGCAAGATGCAGCCCAATCTCCGCAACGTCCCCTTCGTGATCGACCCCTTCGCCTTCAAGCAGGTGGACGCGGTTCTCGCGACCCACTACCATCAGGATCACATGTCCGCCGAGTGGGCGGCCCATGTGCTCCACAGCGGCATGACCACCACCGACGACAAGGGCAACGTCATCCCCGTCCCCTTCATCGGCCCGCAGCGCTCCGTTGACACCTGGGTCAAGTGGGGCGTGCCCGAGGACCGCTGCAAGGTCGTCAAGCCCGGCGACGTCATCAAGATCAAGGACGTCGAGATCGTCTGCCTTGACAGCTTTGACCGCACCTGCATCGTCACCACCGACTCCACCGGTCCCGACCGTGAGGAGCTGACCGGCAAGTGCCCGACCGATATGGACGAGAAGGCCGTCAACTACCTGGTCAAGACCCCCGGCGGCAACATCTACCACTCCGGCGACTCCCACTTCTCCATCTACTTTGCCAAGCACGGCAAGGATCACGACATTGACGTGGCCTTCGGCTCCTTCGGCGAGAACCCCATCGGCATGCAGGACAAGATGACCTCCATCGACATTCTCCGCATGGCCGAGAACCTGCAGTGCAAGGTCGTCATTCCCATCCACTGGGACGTCTGGACCAACTTCCAGGCCGAGCAGGAGGAGATCCGCCTGCTCTACGATTTCAAGAAATACCGCAACGAGTACAAGTTCCACCCGTTCTTCTGGCAGGTCGGCGGCAAGTACGTCTATCCCCGCGACAAGGACAAGATGTATTATCACCATCCCCGCGGCTTTGAGGACTGCTTCGAGGCCCCGCAGAACATCCCCTTCCGCTCCTGCCTGTAAGGAAAGGAGACACAGATGGCTGATACCATTCTCCAGAAGATCGTCGAGCGCGGTCACTACAAGTTCGTGGACAAGGTCGATTCCTGGCAGGACGCGGTGCGCCTGAGCACCGAATCCCTGGTCAAGACCGGCTATGTCAGCGAGAACTACTACAAGCAGATCGTCGACTGCATCACGAAGTACGGGCGCCAACAAGACCGGCGTCGGTTTCATGCGCGTCAAGGAGGACGTGGACTTCGGCAAGGACGAGGACGGCGAACAGAAGATCGCTCGCCTGTTCTTCACCCTGGCCGCCAAGGACCCGGACGAGCACCTTGACAACATGAACCAGCTGATGAACATTTTCTGCAACGAGGATCTGCTCGACGCCCTGATGGCAGCGAACACCCCTGAGGACATTCTGCAGGCGGAGAAGGACTTCCCGCCCGAGGACATCCTCGCCTGAGATCACGCGAAAACATTCCACATAAACAAAACTGAATAAGAGAGGATTTATTCTAATGGCTGTATGGAATTTCTTTTCGACGTATATTCTGCGTCAAGCCCCGTGGATGATCGGCTTCATCACCATGATCGGCTACATCCTGATGCGCAAAAAGTGGTACGACGTTCTGTCCGGTACCCTCAAGGCCATCATCGGTATGCTGATCCTGAACGTCGGCTCCGGCGGACTGACCAGCAACTTCCGTCCCATCCTGGCCGGTCTGAAGGACCGCTTCAACCTGACCGCCGCTGTCATTGACCCCTACTACGGCCAGAACGCCGTTACCGCGGGTGTTGAGGAGACCTTCGGCGCCGCCTTCTCCCAGGCGGTCACCCTGCTGCTCATCGCCTTCATCGTCAACATCCTGCTCGTCCGCTTCAACAAGATCACCAAGTGCCGCTCCCTGTTCACCACCGGCCACGTCCAGTTCCAGCAGGCCGCGACCGCTTACTGGCTGATTCTGTTCGCCCTGCCCGGCCTGTGGCAGGACGGCGTCAAGACCGTTCCCATGATGGTCGTCATGTCCATCATCCTCGGCGCGTACTGGGCCGTCGGCTCCAACCTGACCGTCAAGCCCATGCAGGAGCTCACCGACGGCGCCGGCTTTGCCATCGCCCACCAGCAGATGTTCGGCATCCGCCTCGGCTACATCCTGGCCGACAAGCTCTTCGGCACCAACGGCGGCAAGCGCAAGAAGGAGATCAAGAAGGTCGGCGAGCTCGAGATGCCCGGCTTCTTCTCCATCTTCAACGAGAACATGGTCTGCACCGCCATCCTGATGACCGTCTTCTTCGGCATCATCATGGTCATCATCGGCAAGCCCTTCTTCGTGGATCAGGGCAAGCTCAAGGAAGCTGACAGCTTCGTGATGTACATCCTGAACACCACCCTGAACTTCGCCGTTTACCTCGCCATCCTGCAGCTTGGCGTTCGCACCTTCGTCACCGAGCTGACCGCCTCCTTCCAGGGCATTGCCGACAAGCTCCTGCCCGCCTCCGTCCCCGGTGTCGACTGCGCTGTCTGCTACGGCTTCGGCGACGCCAACGCCGTCACCTTCGGCTTCCTGGCCGGTCTTGCCGGACAGCTTGTCGCCATCATCACCCTCGTCGTGATGAAGAGCCCCGTCCTCATCATCTGCGGCTTCGTTCCCGTCTTCTTCGATAACGCCACCATCGGCCTCGTTGCCAACGAAAAGGGCGGTCTCAAGGCCTGCCTGGTCATCCCCTTCTTCTCCGGTCTGATCCAGGTCTTCGGCTCCGCGTTCATCGCCGGCTGGGTCGGCATGGCGCAGTACGGCGGCTACCTTGGCATGTTCGACTGGGCGACCGTGTGGCCTCTCTTCACGGTCATTATGAAGTACCTCGGCTACATCGGCGTCGGCGTCGTCGCGGTTCTGCTTCTCGCTCTGCCTCAGATCGAGTACCGCAAGGACCCCAAGGCCTACTTCCTCATCACCGAGGATTACGAGGCCTACAAGGAGTACATGGCTTCCAAGAAGGCCTGATCTCCCCCGCTCTGATTCCCATATAACCGCGCTCAGGGGCCGTCCTGCGGCCCCTGAGAAACCATATTAAATCATATTATTTGCACCAAACGATCTGCAAGAAAGGAAATCGCTATGTCTAAGCTCGACAACAAAAAGTTCATGGTCTGCTGCGCCAACGGCGCCGGTTCCTCCCTGATGATGAAGATGACCCTCCAGAAGGTCCTCACCAAGCTCGGCGTCAAGCCCGCCGCTCTGCACCACTGCTCTCTGTCCGAGGGCAAGTCCGCCGCCCTCAACTACGACATCGTCCTCTGCGCGCGCAACTTCGCCAAGATGTTTGACGACGCCGCCAAGAAGGGCACCATCGTTCTGGGCCTCAAGAACATCATGTCCGCTCCCGAGATGGAGCAGGCCATGAAGGACGCGGGTCTGCTCGACTGATCCGCCCCGCATGATCCGAACCCCTGTGCTTTACACCGATGATCAAAGCTGTTATACTCGACATTGACAACACGCTGTACGACTACGACGCGGCCCACGCCGCCGCCTTCCGATCGCTGACGGAATACGCGGCGGAGCGCTTCGGGATCGCCCCCGAAGCTTTCGAGGCGCTGCACGCGGAGGCGTACCGCGTCCAGCGTGAGCGCTGTTTCACCCCCTGCGCCGCCGTGCACAACCGCATGATCCGCTATCAGATCATCCTCGAGATGCTCGGCAGGCCCTTTCTCCCCGCGCGGGAGATGGACGCGCTCTACTGGGAGACGCTGATGGACCACATGCGTGCCTTTCCGGGGACATGCGAAGGTCTTGAGCGACTCAAGGCGCTGGGGCTCACCGTTGGCGTCGGTACGAACATGACTGCGGATCGTCAGTTTGACAAGCTGATCAGGCTGGGGCTCGGACCGTATATCGACTTCATGGTCACAAGCGAGGAGGTCAACGCGGAAAAGCCCGACGCGCGGCTCTTCAAAGCCTGCGCCGAAAAGGCGGGGTGTGAAGCGTCGGATTGCGTCTTTGTGGGCGACTCCCTGCGCGGCGACGTGCAAGGAGCGCTGGACGCCGGGATGAAGGCCGTCTGGTTCTGCCCGGCAGATAAGACGGATTACGCCCCGCGCATCGCCAGTCTCACGCAGTTGTGTGATCTTCTCTCCTCGCTTGACCATCCGGGAGCCTGATACCATGAAAAGAGACCGTCAATCCGTCGACCTCCGCCACGCCGAAATGTTGTCCTACATCCGGGAGCGGCAGGAGGTCAAGGTCGAGGAGCTGGCCAGGAGCTTTGGCGTCTCCTCGATGACCGTTCGCCGCGACCTGCAGATGCTGGAGGCGCGCGGCCAGATCAGCCGCACCCACGGCGGCGCGACCGCTGACCCCCGCACCGCCCCCGTCCTGGACGAACAGGACGAGGTGGCGCTGTGCCGTCGGCTGATCGCCTGCCGCGCCGCGGCTCTGATCCGGTCCGGCGAGAAAATTTTCATCAACGGCAGCAGCACGGCTCTGGGTCTGCTGGATTATGTGGGCGACAAGAATGTCCGCGTCTTCTCCAACAACGGTCTGGCCGTGGCGCGCCGCTACCCCGCGGGGGTCGAGCTCACCGTGTCCGGCGGCAGTCTGCGCGGGCAGAACCACATCATGACCGGGGACTGCGCCCTGCGCAATCTCCTGGCGGAGCAGGCCGACGCCGCGTTCCTCGGGTGCAGCGGCATCTCCCCGGACGGCGAGATCCTCTGCGGCATCCCCAATGAGCTGGGCCTCAACGAGACGATGATCTCCCACGCCTCGCGCTACTACATTCTGGCGGACTACACCAAGATCGGCAAGACCGGCACCTATGCCAGCTTTTCTCTGGAGAAGACCGGCTGCGTCATCACCGACGAGCGCGCCAACCCCTTTGTAGTGGAACGGCTCCGCGCGATCGGCATGACCGTCATCCAGGTGCGCCGTTCCGACTACCCCGAGCTTGCTTCCTCCGCCGGGCAGGAGTAACACAGTCAAAGAGTAAACCAAAAAATATTTAAGAGGTGTATTCAATGAAACAGTTCACTTACACGATCAAGGACGAACTCGGCATCCACGCCCGCCCCGCCGGCCTGCTGGCCAAGAAGGCCAAGAGCTACGCCGACACCGCGGTCACCCTGACCGCCAACGGCAAGACCGTCAACCTCGCCCAGCTGATGAAGCTGATGGCTCTCGGCGTCAAGCAGGGCACCGAAGTCACCGTCTGCTGCGAAGGCGCGAACGAGGAAGAGGCCGCCGCCGGCCTGCTGGCTTTCCTCCAGGAGAACCTCTGATTTAAGCAGAACAGATTGAGCGCCGACCCCCCTCGGGCCGGCGCTCAGTTTATAAAGGTACAGCTATGAGATACGACGCGATTTTATTTGATTACGACGGCACGGTGGCCGATTCCCTGCCGGACATTGTGTACTCGGTGAACGTCGCCATGCGGCAGTACGGTCTGCCTGAGTACGACGCTGAGACGCTCGCGCCCCTGCTCGGCTACGGAGCCCATGTGCTGATGGAGAAGGCCGTCCCGCCCGGCACATCGGACGAGCTCAAGGAAAAGCTCTACACGGCCTATGTCAGCTATTACGCGGCCCACGCCAATGACCGCACCGTCCCCTATCCGGGGATTCTGCCCATGATGCGGCGGCTCCGGGAGGACGGGCTCAAGCTCGCCGTGATCTCCAACAAGCCGGACGCCGCCGTGCAGCCCGGCGCGGCAAAACTGTTTTCCGGCCTTCTGTCCCTCGCCGTCGGGGAGCGGCCGGAGGTGCGCCGCAAGCCCTGGCCGGATATGGTGCAGACCGCGGCGAAGAACCTCGGCGTGGCGCTCGGCCGCTGTCTCTATGTGGGCGACACGGAGGTGGACATCGACACCGCACGAAACGCCGGGATTGACTGTGTCTGCGTCACCTGGGGCTTTCGCACCCGCGAGGAGCTGAAAGCCGCCGGCGGCACGGTCATCATCGACCGCCCCGACGAGCTGGCGGCGTATGTGGAAAATGGTTGAACAGAGCACACGGGAGGCCGCCGGGCCTCCCGTGTGCTCTGTTTCCTGATATGTTACCGCAGGGCCCTGGTCGACACCGGGAAGTTGAAGTAGGTGTCCGGGTAGGGCTCGTTTTTCAGGGTGAAGTGCCACCACTCGTTATCCATGATGTCAAAGCCGTTTCTCGTCATGGCGCGCTGGAGGAACATGCGGTTTTCATACTGCTCCTCGGTGACGCCCCGGTAATCGGGATGCGACAGCTCGCTGAACAGGTCGAAGGGCCCGCCCATGTCGACCTCCTTGCCCGTTGTCATGTCCAGCAGAGTCAGGTCGACCGTGCTGCCGCGGCTGTGGCTGGACTTCTTCGCGATATAGCCCCTGGCGAAAACCTCCTGCTTCTCGAGATCCGGGTAGAAATAAGGCTTCATGCGCACGTCCTGATCCTCGATCCCCCAGAGCATGAAATGCTTCACCGCGCAGGCCGGACGGTAGGCGTCGAAAATTTTCAGGCGATAGCCCTGCACCACCAGCTCCGTGCTCACGGCCTTCAGCGCCCGTGCCGCTTCGATGGTCAGCAGGGCGACAGGCTCCTCATAGCCGTCGATCCGATCCCCGATAAAGTTATAGGTGGAATAGTATCGAATCTCCTGCACAACGCTCGGCACATAGTCCGCCAGCAGCACGAAGCCCGACGAATCCATCGTCGGATCGTAAGGATAACCAGCCTTCATGTTCACAGCCTCCGCATTTTTCTCCGTTCATCGTAAAATCATTCTGCCGCCTATGATACCATCCCGGACGCCGCCCTGTCCAGCCCCTATATCTTAAGGCAACACCGCACAATCCGGCTTCGGCGCCTCCCGGAAAAATTGCGCTCTGATTTTGTCACTTTTTCTTGAAATACACAAAGTATTCCTGCGAAAATTGCCTTAATTGTGCCCGTCGCTTTCGGGCAGATTTTTTGTGTTTAGCTCTGGAAAAAAGCGGCGAAAGATGCTATAATTTCAAATAATAAAATGGTTATAAACAGACCGACGTTGCCGCTCCCGCGGGGGAGCTCAGAAAACGTCAACAGAACGCCGGAGGAGATGTTTATGCGCTGTCGAAAAACGCTGTCGCTGGCTCTTTGCATGCTGCTTGTGCTGAGTCTTATTGTGCCGCTCACGGCAAACGCGCAAAAATCGAACGACAAGGTCGTGCGCGTCGGCTGGTATGAGTCCGCCTTTCACCGCACAGACCCCTTCGGGCGGCGCTCCGGCTACGGCTATGAGTATCAGCAGCGCATCGCCACCTATACCGGCTGGACCTACGAATATGTGGAGGGCAGCTGGTCGGAGCTGCTGGAAAAGCTGATTGCCGGGGAACTCGACCTTCTGAGCGACGTATCCTATACCGAGGAACGCGCCGGGAAGATCCTTTACTCGGCGGAGTGCATGGGCTCGGAGGATTACCATGTCTTCATTGCGCCCAGCAACACCGAGATCAGGCCCGACGATTTTTCGACCTTCAACGGCAAGCGCGTCGGCGTCAACAAAAACAGCATTCAGGAGCAGCTCTTCATCGACTGGGCGGAAAAGCATGACGTGCACCCCGAGATCATGGAGCTGTCCGTCAAGACGCCCGAGATGCTGGACATGCTCGCCCGCGGGGAGCTTGATATGCTTGTGACCCTGGACACCTACGGCAACAGCGCCGACATTGTGCCCGTGTGCAAGGTTGGCTCGGCGGACTCCTACTTCGGCGTCAACAAGAACCGCCCCGACCTCAAGCGCGAGCTGGACGTCGCCATGAACCGCATTCTTGAGGATAACCGCGACTTCAACCAGCAGCTCACCGAGAGATTCAACAAGGCCAGCGCCGTCAACAGCTTCCTCACCGCCGATGAGAAGGACTGGCTTCATGATCATGACGTCATCCGCGTCGGCTATCGCGCCAACTTTCTCCCCTACTGCGCCCTGGACGAGGAGACCCAGTCCCTCAGCGGCGCGCTCAAGGACTTTCTGAGCTTTGCGGAGACCTGCGAGAAAAACGCGCGTCTCAGCTTTGAGACCCGCGCCTTCGATACGACGGAGGCCGCCCTGCAGGCCCTGACCGCGGGCGAGCTCGACTGCGTCTTCCCTGTCACGCTCAGCTCTTACGACGGCGAGCAGCTCGGCGTCATCCTCACAGACCCCTTTGTCACCACGGAGATGTACGCGGCCGTGCGCGCGGCGGATCACATGGGCGTCTCCCCGGAGCGGGAGATGACCGTCGCCGTCCTGCGCGGGCATACCAGTCACGAGACCTTCCTCAAGGACTCCTTCCCCAACTGGACGATCAAATACTACAACAGCAACGATGAGACCTTCCCTGCCGTGGCCTCCGGCGAGGCGGACTGCACCCTGGTCAGCAACTACCGCATCAACCGCGTCAGCGAGCTGTGCGCGGATAACGGTCTCGCCACCCTCGCCACCGGGGAAAACCTGGGGCTCGAATTTGCCGTCGGCCGCGAGGACGACTGCCTCTACTCCATTCTCAACAAAATCATCCGCCTTGTTCCGAATCCCTCCCTCAACGCCTCGCTGACCAACTATTCCTTCCGGGACGAGCGCGTCACCTTCCTCGATTACCTGAGAGACAATCTGCCCTACGTTGTGACGACGGTCGCCGTTACAGCCTCCGCGATTCTCCTGCTCCTGCTGTGGAGCGTGCGCGCGGAATCAAGAGTGAAGGCCGGGCAGCAGATCATCTCCGAGGCGGAGCGCGATCCCCTGATCCCGCAGATGTACAGCCGCAGCTTCTTCCATGTGTACACAGACCGCTACTACCGCGATCACCCCGGCAAACCCATGGACGCCATCATTCTGAACATCGACCGCTTCCACACCATCAACACGATCAACGGCCGCTCCTACGGCGATGAAGTGCTGTGCGCCCTGGGCGATGAGATCTGTACCTTCATGTCGGAGACGGAGGGCGTCGTCGGCCGTATTGAGGGCGACCACTTTGACATCTACTGCGCGCATCTTGAGGACTATCAGGCGCTGCTGGACCGTTTCCAGGCCAGACTCAACACCATGATCACCAGTGCGGACGCCCGCCTGCGCATGGGCGTCATGCCCTGGCAGGAGGGGCTCACGCCGCGGGAGATGTTCGACCGCGCGTGGCTCGCGTGCAGCATGGTGCGGCGCGATTACAAGTCCCACCTTATGATCTACGATGAGGCGGCCCGCCAGCGGGACGAGCTCAGCCAGCTCCTGCTCAACAGCTTTGCCCACGCGATGGAAGCGCACGAGCTGGAGCTCTATTACCAGCCCAAGTATGACATTCAGCAGACGCCGCCGAAGCTCGCCAGCGCCGAGGCGCTGGTGCGCTGGAATCACCCGACGCTCGGCACGATCTCGCCCGACGCCTTCATCAAGCTCTTTGAGCGCAGCGGTCAGATCACGATTCTGGATAAATACGTCTGGGAGGAGGCTGCAAAGCAGATTGCCGCATGGCGGGACAAGTACGGCGTGACTCTGCCGGTGTCCGTCAACCTCTCCCGTATGGATGTCTTCAATCCCGATCTGCCGAAGATGCTGGACGATATTGTCTCAAGATACGGCCTGCTCCGCCGCGATCTCAACCTTGAGGTCACCGAGTCCGCCTATACGGATAACGCCGACCACCTGATCCATGTGATCGGGGAGCTTCGGGAGAAGGGCTATCTGATTGAGATGGACGACTTTGGCTCCGGCTACTCTTCGCTGAACATGCTCTCCTCCATGCCCATCGACGTACTGAAGATGGACATGGCCTTCATCCAGAACATCGAACAAAACGAACGCGACTTCCGTCTCGTTGAGCTCATTCTGGACATCGCCCGTTACCTCAAGGTTCCCGTGGTGGCCGAGGGCGTGGAGACAGAAACCCAGCTCCGTCTGCTCAAGGACGCCGGCTGCGATCTGGTGCAGGGCTACTACTTCTCCCGACCCCTTCCCCCGGAGGATTTTGAACGGAAGCTCTTCGGTCGTAATACTGCCACTCAATAGAAACCTGATCTGCATAGAAGCACAGCGCCCTCCCGCCGTTTTATTGCGGCAGGAGGGCGCTTTCGTTCTATTATGCAGAGAGTATTACTCCCAGATAAAGCGTATGCGCTGGTTTTGCGCGTCCACCACGGCCTCGACGCCGAAGGGGACGATGCAGCGCGGCGTCGCGTGCCCGACGGAGAGGTTGCGCACGATGGGCTTGTTCGGATCGTCCACGACCTCGCGCAGGATCTCGCGGTACTCCGCATCATAGGCCCCGTCCATGGGCTTGCCGGTGAGGATACCCGCAGCGGCGTCCAGAACGCCCCGGTTTTTCAGGTGCGTCAGGGCCTTGCGGTAGGTCTCCGGACTGGGTTTTTCCTCGCTGGATTCAAGCAGGAGGATTTTTCCGCGCCATTCATCAGCCGCCGGGAACAGGCCGTATTTCTCACAGACCGCGGGCGAATCGGCGTAGCGGCCACCGTCAAAATAGTCGAAGATCGTATCGATGCAGCCGCCGAGGATTTGACCGCGGAACACCGCCGGGCCCTGCAAAAGCTCAAAGCCCGTATTCGGGTGGGAAAGCCTCTCCGTGCCAAGCTGCTCAGGGCCGAAGCTCGTCCGCTCGTCATACCACAGGGCGCTGGGCGTGATCTCCGCGATGCGGCCCGTCTCGATGAACTCCTCAAAATACCGCCGTGAGTAAGGCAGCATCTCGGAGGCGGGCTCGCACAGCTCGGTCAGAAACGCCTGGCCGTAAAAGCTGTTGAGGCCGATTTTATGCAGCATCAGGTGGTTCGTCGTGGTGTCGGAGAAGCCGAGGAAGGGCTTTTCGTTTCCCCTCACGGCCGCCTCAAGCTCGCCGTTTTCAAAGAGGTACGGCAGCAGACGGTAGGTATCGTCGCCCCCGATGGCGGTCATGATGAGGTCGACCTCCGGGTCGCGAAAGGCCGCGCAGAAGTCGGCGGCGCGAAGCTCCGGGTGCTCCTTGAGATACGCCATCCCCTTGAGGGCGTTGGGCGCGAACTTGACCTTGAGCCCGTAAGCCTCCATCCGTTTGGTGCCCAGGTCCAGCTCGTGCTTCACGAAGCTCTCCCCGAGGACGCCGCTGGACAGGCTCACGATGCAGACGGTTTTGATCCTGCTCATACCATTTTCTCCTGCTTTACCTTGTGGTCGATCACATGGCGGGAGGCGAGCTCCTTATGCACGTCCTCCACGCTGATCCCGGCCTCCACCATCAGCACCATCACATGGTAGGCGAGATCCGCGATCTCATAGACCGTCTCGCGCTTGTCCTCGGCTTTGCCGGCGATGATGACCTCGGTGCACTCCTCCCCCACCTTCTTGAGGATTTTATCAAGGCCCTTTTGGAAGAGATAGCTGGTGTAAGAGCCCTCGGGCATGTCGCGCTTGCGGCCCTCGAGGAGCTGATACAGCCCCTCCAGGGAAAACTCGCTGCGCTCGTCGCTGTGCCAGAGAGGGTTTTCAAAGCAGGAGAAGGTGCCGAGATGGCAGGCGGGGCCGTCCGGCTCCACAACGACGACCAGCGCGTCCTTGTCGCAGTCGGCGGTAATCGAGACGATGTGCTGGTAGTTGCCGCTGGTCTCCCCCTTGAGCCAGAGCTCCTGGCGAGAGCGGGACCAGAAGCAGGTCAGGCCCTTGTCCATGGAGATCTGCAGGCTCTCGCGGTTCATATAGGCGAGGGTCAGCACCTTCTTGCCTTGAGCGCGGGGATCGCGACTTCCCCGAAGTGGAAGATGGAAGCGGCGAGACCAGCGTCCACCCTTGGGAGCGTTTTGAAGAGCGTGACAAAATCCTGAATGCAGCCCGCGCCGCCGCTGGCGATCACGGGGACGGAGACGGCCCGGCAGACCGCGTCCAGCATCTCCAGGTCAAAGCCGCCCTTCACGCCGTCGGTGTCGATGGAGTTTAAGACCACCTCTCCCGCGCCGAGCTCAACGCCCTTCTTGATCCAGGCGATGGCTTCCATGCCGGTGTTCTCTCGCCCGCCCTTGGCGAAGACACGGAAGACGCCGTCCACGCGCTTGACGTCCGCCGACAGCACCACGCACTGGTCGCCGTAGCGCTTGGCGGCCTCATAGATGAGCCGGGGATCGCGGATGGCGCCGGAGTTGACGCTGACCTTGTCGGCCCCGCACTTGAGCACGCGGTCAAAGTCGTCAAGGCTGTTGATACCGCCGCCCACGGTGAGGGGGATAAAGATGGTGCGAGCCACCTCGGTGAGGATGTCGGTGAAGAGGCGCCGCCCCTCGTGTGATGCCGTGATGTCGTAGAAGACCAGCTCGTCCGCGCCGTTGTCGCTGTAGTATTTCCCCAGCTCCACGGGGGAGTTTACGTCGCTCAGGCCCTGAAAGTTTACGCCCTTGACGACGCGGCCGTCCTTCACATCCAGGCAGGGGATAATTCGTTTTGTAATCATGTCGCCGCTCCGATCGCTTCCCGGAGGTCAATGGCCCCGGTATAATACGCCTTGCCGATGATTGCGCCGTAGAGGTCCAGAGCGCGCAGGGCCTTCACGTCCTCCAGCGTGGACACACCGCCGGAGGCGACGATGTTGAGGGCAAGCATTTTGGACAGCTCCCCGTACAGGGCCCGGTTCGTGCCCTGCATGGCCCCGTCCCTGGAGATGTCGGTGCAGATGATGGTTTTCACGCCGAGATTCTGCAAATCGCGGCAGAAGTCAAAGGCGTCGAGCGCGGACTTCTCGGTCCAGCCCTTGATGGCGACCTTGCCGTCCTTGATATCCACGCCGACGGCGATCTTTTCGCCATAGGTTTCGACGGCCTCGCGCAGGAATGTCGGATCGGTGACCGCGGCGGTGCCGAGGATGACGCGGTCGATTCCCGCGTCGAGGTAGCGCTCCACGACGGCCATGCTCCGCACGCCGCCGCCGACCTCGGTAAAGAGGGGCGCGGCCTTGCGGATGCGGCGGATGACGTCGATATTCGGCGTCTCGCCTGTCTTCGCGCCCTCGAGGTCGACAAGGTGCAGACAGCCTGCGCCCGCTTTGTAAAACGCCTCGGCAAGCTCCGGCGGGTTTTCGCTGTAGACCGTCATCTGCTTATAGTCGCCCTTGTAGAGGCGGACGGCCTTTCCCTCATAGAGGTCGATGGCCGGAAAAATCAGCATGAAATCAAATCCTTTCCTTGCAGGCTCCCCTGAAAGGGGAGCTGTCATGGCCGATCTTAGGCGAGGCCATGACTGAGGGGTTGAACCCCTCCGGTTTTGTGCCGCAAGCGGTTCAAAACCACCTCCCCTTTCAGGGGAGGCATCAATCCTCGCAGAACGCCCTCAAAATATTCAGTCCCACCTTGCCGCTCTTCTCCGGGTGAAACTGGCAGCCGCAGACGTTTCCGCGCTGGACGGCGGCGGTGAGCTCGGCCCCGTATTCGGCGGCGGCGATCACGCTCTCGTCACAGTTTGCGGCATAGAAGGAGTGGACAAAATATACGCAGTCCCCCTCTTTGATATGGCGGAAGAGGGGGCTTTTGCGCCCGGTAAAGCGCAGGGCGTTCCAGCCGATGTGCGGGATTTTGTAATCCGCCGGGATCACTTCCGCGATGGGGCGCACCTCACCGGGGATGAGGCCGAGTCCCGCGTGCTCGCCGTATTCATAGCCCTTATCAAACAGGAGCTGCATCCCGAGGCAGATACCCATGAGGGGTTTGCCGCTTCGCGCCTCGTCGATCACGACGGCGTCCAGCCCGGTTGCCCGCAGCTTGTCGGCGGCGTCCCCGAAGGCTCCGACGCCGGGGAGCAGGATCTTGTCGGCACGGCGCAGCACTTCGGCCTCACCGGTGACGACGGCCTCCGCCCCGATGGCGGCGAGGGAGCTCTTGAGCGAGAAGAGATTGCCCACGCCGTAGTCCACAATGGCGATCATCCCAGGACCCCCTTGGTGGAGGGCAGCTCATCCGCGCAGGCGGGGTCGATGGCGACAGCCTTGCGCAGGGAGCGGGCGAAGGACTTGAAGCAGCCCTCGATGATGTGGTGGCTGTTTTTTCCTGCGAGCTCCCGGACGTGCAGGGTGAGACCGGCGTTTGAGCAGAAGGCGGTGAAAAACTCCTCCACCAGCTCAGTGTCGAAGTCCCCGACCTTCTGCGTCGGGATGGGCAGATCAAAGCACAGGAAGCTGCGGCCGGAGACATCCACGGCTGTGAGGATCAGGGCCTCGTCCATGGGCAGAGTCGTGTCGCCGTAGCGCGCGATGCCCCGCTTGTCGCCCAGAGCCTCCTGCGCGGCGCGGCCAAGACAGATGCCGATGTCCTCCACGCTGTGGTGGTCGTCGACCTGCGTGTCGCCCACACAGGTGAGCGTGAGGTCAAAGCGCCCGTGGCGGGCAAAGAGCGTGAGCATGTGGTCGAGGAAGCCAACGCCGGAGCTCACGTCGCTCTCTCCCGTGCCGTCCAGGTTGAGGGTGAGCTGAATGTCGGTCTCGGCGGTTTTGCGGCTGACAGTCGCGCTTCTCATGGCAGTTCCTCCAAAATCTCACGGATGTTTTTGAGCAGGATGTCCATCTGCTCCCTCGTGCCGATGGTGATGCGGCTCCAGGTCTCGATGCCCGCCTTGTCAAAGCGGCGGATGAGCACGCCGCGCTCCTTGAGCTTTGTATAGAGCTCAAGGCTGGTGATCCGGTCGGAGACCGTAAAGATGAAGTTGGAGCAGGAGGGCAGGACGGTAAAGCCCAGCTCCTCGAGCGCCGCGGCGGTATAGGCGCGGTTGTCCATGACGGTGCGGCAGTTGGCCTTTGTCGTCTCCTCATCCAGCAGGACGCCAAGGCCGAGGGCCAGGGTCATGGAGTTGACGTTGTAGGGGTTGGTGGAATACTTGATGGTGTTGAGATCGTCGATCAGCGCCTTGTCCCCGGCGGCAAAGCCGAGGCGCGCCCCGGCCATGGAGCGGGACTTGGAGAAGGTCTGGATCACAAGGAGGTTATCATAGTCCTTGATCAGCGGGATGCAGGTCTCGCCGCCGAAGTCCACATAGGCCTCGTCGATGACCACGACGCTGTCGCGGTTGTGTTTCAAAATCTCCTCCACCTGCGCCCTCGTCAGGGCGAGACCCGTGGGGGCGTTGGGATTGGCGATAAAGATATTCCTGCCGAGATTGAAGTAATCCTCCGGCGCGACGCTGAAATCCTCCCGCAGCGGGATCTCGGTATAAGGGACGTGGTTGAGGTCGGCGTAAACGGGATAGAAGCCGTAGCTGATGCTGGGGAAGGCCGCCTGCTTTTTATCGTCGCAGAAGGTCATAAAGGCGAAGTTCAAGAGCTCGTCCGAGCCGTTGCCGAGGACGATGTTGTCCGCGTCGACCCCGTGCAGCTCCGCGAGCTTGCGGCGCACGTCGATGCACTGAATCTCCGGGTAGAGGTTCAGCGGGCGGATGTGCTCCCGCGCGAAAGCCAGGGCCTTTTCAGACGGTGGGAAGGGATTTTCGTTGGTGTTGAGCTTGGTCACGTTCAGGGCCTTGGGCTGCTCGCCCGGGGTGTAGGGGACGAGGCTCGCGTTCTTATAGCTGTAAAAGCGGCTCATGTCGTTTCCTCCTCTTCCAGACGGATCAGGGCGCTCTTCGCGTGGCCGGTCAGGCCCTCCTTATATGCAAAGCGCGCAATCTCCGGCGCCACTTTTTTGAACGTCTCCGCCGGGTAATAGGTGTATTGAATCTGCTTCATAAAGTCGTCCACGCCGAGGGGGCTGCCGAAGCGCGCCGTGCCGGTAGTGGGCAGGGTGTGGTTCGTGCCGCCGAGGTAGTCGCCCAGGGGCTCCGGGCAGTTCTTGCCGAGGAACACCGAGCCCGCGTTTTTCACGTCGTCGAGGTAGTCGAAGGGGTTGTCGACGAAGATTTCCAGATGCTCCGGAGCGACGGCGTTTGCAATCTGCATGGCGCGGCGGAGGTCGGCGGCAATAATAATCTTGCCGTTGTCGTCGATGGAGGGGCGGGCGATGGCGACGCGCTCCAACTCGTCAAGCTGCGTCTCGATCTCCTTCTGCACCGCCTCGGCCAGGGCCGCGCTGTCGGTGACCAGCACGCAGCAGCTCAGCACGTCGTGCTCCGCCTGGGCCAGCATATCCGCGGCGACGTGGCGGGGGTTGGCCGTTTTGTCCGCGACTACCAGAACCTCGCTGGGCCCCGCGATGGTGTCGATGGAGACCTTACCGTAGACCTGGCGCTTGGCCTCGGCCACAAAGGCGTTGCCGGGGCCGACGATCTTGTCCACCCTCGGGATGCTCTCGGTGCCGAAGGCCATGGCCGCGATCGCCTGCGCGCCGCCCGCCTTGTAGATGCGGGTGACGCCCGCAATCTTCGCCGCGGCGAGGATGGCGGCGTTGACCTGGCCATCGGGGCGGCAGGGGGTACACATGACGATCTCCCTGCAGCCCGCGATCTTGGCGGGCACCGCGTCCATCATCACGGTGGAGGGATAGGGGGCCGTGCCCGCGGGGACGTAGAGCCCCGCCTTTTCGATGGGCAGAACCTTCATGCCCAGCACCGCGCCGCCGGGGCGGGTAAAGGACCAGCTCTGCCGCCGCTGCTTTTCGTGGTATTCACGGATGTTCCTCTCCGCCAGACGCAGCGTATCTAAAAATTCCGGCTCGGTCTCCGCCATGGCCTGCGCGATCTCCTCCTCGGTGACAAGCATGGTCTCGAGCCTTGCATGGTCAAATTTCTCGGTGTACTTTAATACCGCCGCGTCGCCGTTTTGTTCGACGTCCGCGAGGATTTCCGCCACCACGCCGGCCACGTCGTAAGTCGGCGCGTTGCGCTTTAACAGCTCCTCGTCCCGGAGCTCGCCGTCCCGATAGATACGGATCATGGTTTTACCTCCTGTGAAAGCCGCCGGGTCAGTTCCTCGATCCGGGGCCGGTAAAATACAAAGCTCGATTTATTGGCGATCAGCCGCGCGCTGATGGGAACAATGGTCTCCAGCACCGCGAGATTGTTCTCCTTCAAGGTGGCTCCCGTCTCCACAATGTCCACGATCACGTCCGACAGGCCCAGGATCGGGGCCAGCTCGATGGAGCCGTTGAGGGGGATCACGTCAATATCCCGGCCGAGGGAAGCGTAGTAGTCGGAGGCGATGCTCGTAAACTTCGTCGCCACGCGGAGGGTTTTGGAGAGGTCGTCGGAGAAGTCCTTCGGGCCCGCCACACACATGCGGCACTTACCGACGTTGAGGTCCAACAGCTCGTACACATCCGGGGCGTACTCGAGCAGGATGTCCTTGCCCGCGACGCCGATGTCCGCCGCGCCGCGCTCGACATAGATCGCCACGTCCGAGGGCTTGACCCAGAAGTAGCGCAGGCCCAAAGCCTCGTTTTCAAAGTAGAGCTTGCGGTTTTCCTCGCGTATGGCGGGGCAGTCAAAGCCCGCGCGCTCAAACATGCCGTAGACCTTCTCGCCGAGCCGCCCCTTGGGAAGCGCAATATTAAGCATCTCTCCACACCTCCTCCAGGCGTTCCAGCTTATCCAGATAGCAGGCAAAGCCGACGGCACGGCCGGGCTTGCCCATGCGGTGCAGGAGCCGGTCGTAGGAGCCGCCGGACAGCACGCTCGACGGCACGCCGCGTACATAGCCCTGGAAGACGATGCCGCTGTAGTAGCGCATGTCGCCCAGGATAGAGAAGTCCAGACTCACGCGGCCCTGCGCCTCCGGGGGCAGGCTCTTGGCCAGCCGCTCCGCCTCGGAGAGCTCCGGGCAGCCGATGGCCGCAAGCTCTGTAAGCGCGTCCTGCGGGGCGGCGGAGCAGAGCGTAAGACGCGCGATACGTTCCGCATCTCCGGCTTTCAGTCCGGCTCTCTCACAGACGGCGCGCAGCTCGTGCACGTTTTTTTCGCCCATGCAGCGCAAAACCGCGCTGCGGGCCTCGCCCTCGAGCTCCAGCATGTCGAGCAAGCCCTCTACGATTCCGAGCAGGGAGACGCACAGGCGGCTGTCCGGGGAAATCAGGCTCAGGCTCTCCAGGGCGAGGGACAGCACCTCGTCGATACAGGCCGCGTCAAGGGTGCCGAGAACTTCCAGCGCGGGAGGTCTCCGACACGCGGAAGACGTTTTCGTCGTAATAGAATTTCTGCACCTCGCCGTCCGCTGGGCGGTAGGAGCGCACGATGGACAATGTCACGTCCGGCTTGAGGGCTTTGAGCTTGCCGTTTGTGTCGGTGAAGCTGATTACCTCGGGCGAGGGCAGGAAGTCCTTGTTTTTCATGTAAAGCTCGTAGTCCTCAAAGCGGCTCATCCGATAGGGCTTGCAGCCCCGGCGGTGGTAGAGCGAGCGGAGGGCAAAGCTGATCCGTTCTTCGTTGCTGAGAACGGCGGTGTCAATGGTCATGGGACGCCTCCAAAACAGGTTTCTGTTACTTTAACATATTAACACGCTATCACGCTAAAGTAAAGGGGTTTTCCAAGATTCGTACATTATAACAAAAGACCGCCCGGAGGAAAAGCCCCGGACGGCGATTTTTTGTGATTTTGCGGCGCTTTATTCTCCGCGCACAGCGGCGAGGCGGGCTTTCAGCAGCTCGTAGCGCTCGCGCTTGTCGGGGTCGGCGAAATGCGTCTCACGAAGCTGCTCGGGGTTGTCGGTGTAGTCCAGCACCGTGTCGCCGAACTGCTCGCTGGTCAGATCGAAGAGCATCCCGTCAGCGACGTTGTAGCAGTGATAGCCGCCCTCCGGCAGGGGAATGCCGTAGACCTTCCCGCCCATAATGTCCTGAACCAGGAAGGAGGTAATGGAGCACTGGCCGAGGGTCGGGTTTTCGGTCGACCAGTCCCCTCTCATCCTCGGCGCGCAGGTCTCGGCGCACCAGCATTGCAGCAGATCGTCATAGAGTTTGCGTACAAAGGGAGAGGCTGTCTCCCATCCGTAGAATTGATACATGTCCGCACCGTCCTTTTTCTTTGTTGGCTCCATTATACGGCTGCGCGCAGAAAAGGCAAGGGGAAAATACCGTGTACTTGAAGGTCCTGGCGCGACGTGATAGAATAAAGCGAAACGGAGGCGACAGTGATGACGTGTGCGATCAGGGAATGGAGATTTGAAGACAAGACAGCGCTGGCGGCGACTCTGAACAATCCCAAGGTGCTGGACATGCTGCGCGACGGGCTGCCCAGTCCATATACAGAACAAGACGCGGAGGACTATATCCGCGCGATGCTGGCTTCCGATCCGGGCAAGGTCTTTGCCTTTGCCGTCACCGTCGACGGCAAGGTGATCGGCAGCGTCAGTGTGACCCGCCGGGACAATATCCACTACCGCACCGCGGAGCTGGGCTACTATATCGGCGAGCCGTACTGGGGCCGTGGTTACATGACAAGCGCGGTGCGGCAGGTCTGCCGCCTGGTGTTCGAGTGCTCCGATATCGTGCGTATCTTTGCCGAGCCCTTCGCCCACAACGCCGCCTCTTGCCGGGTACTGGAAAAGGCGGGCTTTGTCTGCGAGGGGACGATGAAAAGCAACGCCGAAAAGAACGGCCAAATCGTCGACATGAAGCTCTACGCGCTGGTCAGAGAGTAAGTTGTCATATGGAGCCCGGTTTTGGGGATGTCTTTTGTTTTCCGTAATTTTCAAACGTGAGAATGAAAAAACGCACGCAAGATGTTTTAGTGTGAACAGAGCTCGGAGCTGAGGAGGAGATAGACATGATATTTGGTGAGATGAACTGGACGAGAGCGCCCGCCGCCTATTCGATCAGGCCGAATCGAATTGAGATCACCACTGCGCCGCATACCGACCTGTGGCAAAATACCTACTATCATTTTCGTAACGACAATGCGCCGGTATTGCAGATGGAGACGGAGGAAAAATACTTCTCCTTTATTGTAAAAACAGACTTTGCGGAGAGTCATCACCGCTTTGACCAGTGCGGCATTGTGATGTATCTGGACTCCGGGAACTGGCTCAAAGCATCCGTCGAATACGAAAACGAGCACTTCCAGCATCTCGGCTCCGTGGTGACCAATCACGGCTATTCCGACTGGGCGACCACAGCCATCCCCGCTGAGGTAAAAACAATGTGGTATCGATTCAGCAGGCGCGAGGATGACTACTGCGTGGAGTGCTCTGCCGACGGTGAGAGCTTTTCGCAGATGCGCGTCTGCCACATGTGGGAGGGTGCGGGAAAAATCCGCTTCGGCATCTATGCGTGCAGTCCGGAGGCTTCCAGCTTCAAAGCCGTGTTCACAGATTTGAAGCTGACCGACTGCGCCTGGAAGGCGCATGACGGCCAGCAGCCCGATTGAGAAATGTACAGCAAACTCGGTGTTGCCTTTGCTCGGTTCACGAATACTGCTATTGGCACAGACCGCGCTTTTCGGAAAATCGCTGCTTATTGTTTTGCATTGACGTTGCTTTTGTCGCTCTGTATCTCCGGGCTTTTTCCTGTGCTGCTCCTGTCTGCACCCCTGTTCCCGCAGTCTTGTCATCTTCTGCGTTTGATGCCGATCACGCCGCACAGAGCAGAGCTCGTCTGTACGGCATGGAGATATTCGTTGAATAACAAAAAAGAGCTGCCTGACTTTCAAAATCAGACAGCTCTTTTCGTTATTCGATGGAGTTATTTCAGATGTTGCCAAAACGTTGCCAAACGCCGGTTTTGCCTTTCAAAAGTGAAGTATTTATGCGCCTTTCCGACGTTTTTGCAATCATTCCCACTCGATCGTCCCGGTGGGCTTGGGGGTGAGATCCCAGAGGACGCGGTTGACGCCCTTGACCTCGTGGGTGATGCGGTCGACGATGTGGGCCATGAGCTTGAAGTCCAGTTCGGCCACCTCGGCAGTGACGGCGTCCACGGTGTTTACGGCACGGATCACGACAGGCCATTCGTAGGTGCGCAGGCCGTCGGTGATGCCGGTGGATTTGAAGTCGGGGACGATGGTGAAGTACTGCCACACCTTGCCCTCAAGGCCGTTCTTTTTGAATTCCTCGCGGAGGATGGCGTCAGACTCGCGCACGGCCTCGAGGCGGTCGCGGGTGATGGCGCCGACACAGCGCACGCCGAGACCGGGGCCGGGGAAGGGCTGGCGATAGACCATGCCGTCGGGCAGGCCCAGCGCCTTGCCGACCACGCGAACCTCGTCCTTATACAGGAACTTGACCGGCTCAACCAGCTCAAAGTTGAGCTCGGGAGGCAGGCCGCCCACGTTGTGGTGGGACTTGACGGGGCCGGATTCGAGAATGTCGGGGTAGATGGTGCCTTGGGCAAGGAAGCTGATGCCGTCGAGCTTGGCGGCCTCCTCGGCGAAGACGTCAATAAAGACCTTGCCGATGATCTTGCGCTTGGTCTCGGGGTCGGCCACACCCGCGAGCTGATCAAGGAAGCGATCCACAGCGTCGACATAGATGAGGTTTGCGTCCATCTGGTTGCGGAAGACCTCAATGACCTGCTCCGGCTCGCCCTTGCGCAGGAGGCCGTGGTTGACGTGGACACAGACGAGATTCTGGCCGATCGCCTTGATGAGCAGCGCCGCGACGACGGAGGAATCCACACCGCCGGAGAGGGCCAGCAGGACCTTCTTGTCGCCGATCTGAGCCTTGAGGGCTGCGATCTGCTCGTCAATAAACGCCTGCGCAAGCTCAGGGGTCGTGATGCGCGCCATGGTTTCGGGACGTCTTGCTTGTTCCATAGTACATTCTCCTTTTCTTTTAAGGCAGCACCGCACAATCCGCCTTCGGCGCCTTCCGGAAAAATCGTGCTCTAATTTTGTCAGTTTTTCTTGCAATACACAATCCGATTCGCTTCGCTCACATGTATAAGTTTGCGTTAGCCAAATCAAAGATTTGGACGCTCACTTAAGTATTCCTGCAAAAAACTGCCTTCATCAGAAGCCGATTTTTCTCGGAACTCGCTCTTGCCGAATTATGCGGTGTTGCCTTTGCCCATTTAGATGCGGTTATTATACTGCAAAGCTCCGCCCACAACAAGATTTTTCCTCATACTATTCAGAGAAATTCGCCAGTCCAGCCGCCTCCCGTTTGTAAAAAATTACCGAGAGCAAGAAAGTTTCTTGACTCCCGGCAGTGTGAACAGTATGATTTGTATAACACAGCACAAAGGAGGGCTTTCCTATGGGCGGCGTAAAGGGCAAGTTTGCGGGAACGGTCACCGTCGGCACGAAGGGACAGATCGTGATCCCGAAGGAGGCGCGGGAGCTAATGGGGATTCAGCCGGGCGACACGCTGATCCTGCTGGGCGATGCGGAGCGGGGTCTCGCCATCCCGCCGAAGAGCAGTTTTAATAATATCTTCAAGCAGATTTTCGGAGGTGAAAAAGAATGAAAATCATGTGGTTCTGTATCCCGGCACACGGACACACGAACCCGACGATCGAGGTCGTGCGGGAGCTGGTAAAGCGCGGGCATGAAGTGCGCTACTATTCCTTTGAGGAGTTCCGTGAAAAGATTGAGAGTACCGGCGCGCGCTATGTCCCCTGCGACGGCTTTCTCACGCCGCTGGACAAGGCAAGCGAGAAGCGCATGCGGCAGGTCTCGACCACGGAGATGAGTGTCCGCTCCTTTGAGATCACGGCACAGATGGACGGGATGCTCGCCGGAGAGATTGCAGAGTTTCAGCCCGATCTCATCGTGTCGGACTCCGCCTGCTTCTGGGGCAAGCTCACTGCGGTCAAGTATAAACTGCCGATGGTCTGCTCGACCACCACGTTTGCGTTCAACAAGGACTCGGCCAAATATATGAAATCCAGCTTCAAGGAGCTTGCGGACATCGTGCTCGGCATGCCGCGGGTCAATAAGGCCATGGCGGCGATGCGTCCGCTCGGGTACGAGGTCAAGAGTCCGCTGGACATCGTGCAGAATACGAACGACACGGACACCATCGTCTACACCTCCGCGCGCTTCCAGCCCTGCCCCGAGAGCTTCGACAAGGCGCATTACCGCTTTGTCGGGCCGTCGGTGCGGGCGGTTTCGCCGAAGGAAAAGACGGGGCGGCCGTTGGTCTATGTCTCGCTCGGGACAGTGATCAACGACCACCCGGACTTCTATCGCCACTGCATTGAAGCCGTCCGCGGGCAGTCGCTTGAACTGCTGATCTCCTGCGGCCGGGCCTTTGATCCCGCTCAGCTCGGGGCACTTCCGGAGAACGTGTCAGTGAAGGAATACGTCGATCAGATGGACGTGCTCTCCCGTGCGTCACTCTTCATCACGCACTGCGGCATGAACAGCGCGACCGAGGGACTGTATACGGGCGTGCCGGAGCTGCTGTTCCCCCTGACGGGAGAGCAGCGGGCTGTGGCACGTCGCGTGGCGGAGCTCGGCGCGGGTCGGCTGCTCGATAAAAAGACCGCGGCGTCCCCCGAGAGGCTTCGCGCGGTGATCCTCGCAGCCCTGGGGGACGAGGGCCTGCGCTCCGCTGCCCTGCGGATGCGGGAGGATTTTCTCTCCTGCCCCGGGCCGAAGGGCGCGGCGGATTTCATTGAGGAGATCGGCGGAAAAGTGAAGTCCTGACCGCGGGTCACGTTGTCACGCTTTTAAACACGCGCGGCAAAAAGCAGATCAGGTCGGACGGGGCGAGGGAGTACTCCCCCAGCTCCGCCGCGGCGAGGTCCCCGGCGAGGCCGTGGAGGTAAACGGCGCAGCGGGCCGCGAAGCCGGGCTCAAAGCCCTGGGCCAGCAGGGCGCAGAGGACGCCGCACAGCACATCGCCGGCGCCGCCCTTGGCCATTGCCGGGCCGCCGGTCGGGTTGACGTTCACATCCCCGCCCCGGCAGACCAGGGTGCCGCAGCCCTTCAGGATCAGGATCGTATTCGGGTGCTCCGCGCAAAAGCGCAGGGCGCCCGAAAGTCTTCCTTTGCTCAGATCTCCGCCAAGGCGCCTGAACTCCCCCTCGTGCGGGGTGAGAAGCAGGGGCGCGCGGCAGCTTGCGAGCAGCTCTGTCTCCCCGGTGAGGGATGTAAGCGCGTCCGCGTCCAGGATCAGGGGACAGGCCGCCTCGCGCAGGATGGCCCGGACCAGCGTCTTTGTGCTCTCCCCTGCCCCGAGACCGGGGCCGACGACACAGGCGCGCGCCTTGCTGAGCTGTTCCAGGATCTGCGGCAGGGCCTCCGGGGAGATCTGCCCGCTCTCCGTCGCGGGCAGGGGTGTCACGACCGCCCCGTCGCAGCGCACGGCGGCGATGGGATAGATGCTTTCGGGGACCATTAAATGTGTCAGCCCCGCGCCGCCCCGCTCGCAGGCATTGGCCGCGAGGGCCGGCGCGCCGGAATAGCCGCGCGCACCCGCGATCACCAGCGCCCGCCCGTAGCTGTATTTGTGGGTGACGGGCTCACGTTTGGGCAGCGGGAAGTCGCAGGACTCCGCCTCGCACAGCGTATAGGGCGTGGTCGGGGGCTCACTCGGGTCAAGGTACTTTTCCCGATAACGCTGTAAGTTCATTTCCTTCATGGCAAACCTCACAGCTGCAGCTGCCCCGGCAGAACCTTTTTCTCCTTCGAGGGAAACTGTGCCTCATACGCCTCGAAGTCCTCCGGGTTTTGATCCGCGCAAAAGTAGCCCTCAGGGGGCGCGTACTCGCCTGTGATCCCGCTGAGATAGCCGGGGATCAGCTCTTTGCAGAGGAAGAAGGAGGCGTCCGCCCCCTCGGGCAGATCGTGGTAGCGGATGCCAAACTCGCTTGCGCAGGTAAAGCCGCTCTTGCCGTAAAAGTCAATATTGCCTTCAAAACAGAGCGCGCCGCAGCCGAACTCCGCCGCCTTCTCCAACGAGTAGTCCAACAGCCGCTTGCCGTAGCCCTGCCGCTTGAATTCTGGTGCGATGCAGATGGGCCCCATCGCCATGATGGGGACATCCCGCCCGTCGTCGGCACGGATCACGGCGCGCATAAACATGTTCTGACCGATGAGCTCCCCGTCCTTTTCCATGACGAAGTCCAGCTCCGCCACGAAGGCGGGGTCGTCTCTGAGTCTGTGCAAGACATAGTGCTCCACACAGCCGGGGCGGTAGACGTTCCAGAACGATTCCCGGACCAGGTTTTCCACCGCGCGGTGATCCTGTTCGGTCTCCCGGCGGATGACGATTTTCGGATTCTCCATGCTGTTCTCCCTTATTTTCTCCAGTTCTTTTCCGGCGTTCTCCAACAGTTCATCTGCCAGGGAGAGCGCCGCCTTTTTGTCCTGTGCGCCGTCGTACACACTGTACAGCAAGAACATCGGCCCGTAAAAGGCCGCCGCACGCTCCCCCGGACGCGGGATGTTCAGCGCAGCAAGGAGCGCGGTCACATAGTCGAGCGGGCCGGAGGCAAGGTACTGCCGATAGAGCGCGCCCATCTCCTCTGTGCGGTATTGTTCGAGCGTCAGCATTCTGCGAAAGTTTGCGGCAAACTCATCCTCCGTCCAATAGCGGAACATCGTCTTACTGAAAACGACAATATCTGTGATGCTCGCCGCGCCGTAGGCCTCCGGCGTCTGTTCCGGCGTTCCCTCCGGCAGATCGTGCGCGCCCGCCTGCTCGGCGTCCCGCTCTTCCATGCGCCGCAGGATGCTGTCGAAAATGTCGCGCTTGCTTTTATAATGCTTATACAGCGCGCCCTTGGTGAGGCCGAGCGCGTCGGCAAGCTGACCCACCGAGACGGCCTCATACCCGTCCCGCGCAAAGAGCCGCAGCGCTGTCAGCAGGATTTTCTCTTTGGTGTCCGTCAAATTGCGGCCCCCCTTTGGTAAACGCTTGTTTACTCGCAGTATAGTAAACGTTCGTTTACTTGTCAAGCAGGATTATGAAAAATCGCCCCGATCAATTATGATCAAGGCGATTTTCACGCTCATCTGTAGCTGACCGTCTCCGTCAGCGGCTTTCTGCTTCCGTGGTTCGGGAGGGGGCCCGCGCCCTCTGCGGCGTAGCCGAGGTCCATGAGCATCAGAACCTCCTCATGTTCCGGCAGGCCCAGACCGGCTTTCAGCTTGTCGGGGTCGAAGAAGTTGATCCAGCAGCTGTCCACACCCTCGTCCGCCGCGGCGAGGATCATGTGGGTGGCGACGATGCTCGCGTCCTCGACGCCGGAATCCCGCTTCCCGCCGGGGTAGGTGAAAACGTTTCCGCTGTCGAAGGCCACACAGAGGACTGTGCCCGCACCGTAACGGCAGGGCGTGGCCGCGTCCACCCGGGCCAGCGCCTCGG
>CADAAM010000076.1 GCA_902785905.1 Oscillospiraceae bacterium
TTCACAACCTAATATTAAGCCGACAGCCGCCCCTTTTTCAAGGGACGGCTGCCGTTATTTTGCTCTTTCTTCAGGGGCTGTATTTTGAGACAGCCCCGTTTTTCTTGATGCACTTTGCTTTATCCGATCAGATTAAAAATCGAATCGTCGTTTTCCACCCAGTCGGAGACGGGGATGACCCGGTACTCGGTGGGGCTGGTGCGGATGACGATCTTCTCAATGCCGGCGTTGATGATCTGCCGCTTGCACATGGAGCAGCTCATCGCGTCGGGCAGGAGCTCGTTCGTCTTGGCGCTGCGGCCGACAAGATAGATGGTCGCGCCGATCATATCGCGGCGGGAGGCGGAGATAATGGCGTTGGCCTCCGCGTGCACCGAACGGCAGAGCTCATAGCGCTCGCCCGAGGGGATGCCCAGCTTCTCGCGCATGCAGCCGCCGAGGTCGGAGCAGTTTTTCCGCCCGCGCGGCGCGCCGTTGTAGCCGGTGGAGATGATCTCGTCATTGCGCACGATGATCGCGCCGTACTTGCGCCGGAGGCAGGTGGAGCGCTCCAGCACCGCGTCGGCGATGTCCAGATAGTAATTCTGCTTGTTGGTCCTGCCGTCCATGTGAAAACCTCCGGTAGAGTGAAGAGTGGAGTATGGAGAGTGAAGAGCGGAGTTAAGGTGTCCGCTCCGCGAACGATTGAAACACGCTCTCTCCACACTGATTTTACCCCACATTCGTTCATTACGTCAAGTGATGCTGGCTTTTTTTCGCTTCCTGTGTTATGATGCCATTATGAACAGACGACAGTATCAGCGGGAACTGGACCGCATCATCGAAAAACAGGGGGAGCGCCGCCCGAGCGTGCTGCTGCATGTGTGCTGCGGCCCCTGCTCGAGCGCCGTGCTGGAATACCTGACACAGTATTTTGAGCTCACGCTTTTGTGGTATAACCCCAACATCTACCCCGAGGAGGAATTCAATCTCCGACGGGAGACGCTTCAAAAGCTCGTGAGGGACATGGGCCTTGAGAATCGCGTGAGCATCCTGCTCGAGCCGTGGCGGAGCGGGGATTACGCCGCGCGCGTCATCGGCCTCGAAAATGAACCGGAGGGCGGAAAGAGATGTACCGAGTGCTTTCGCCTGCGCCTGGAGGAGACGGCGAAGTTCGCGGCGGAACGGGGCTTTGACTACTTCTGCACCACGCTGACGCTCTCGCGCCACAAGGACGCCGTGCGCATAAACACATTGGCGGAGGAAATCGCGGCGAAGACCGGGGCGCGCTGGCTGCCCTCGGACTTCAAAAAGCACGACGGCGAAAACCGCTCCATCGAGCTGTGCGAGCAGTACCACGTCTACCGCCAGCTCTACTGCGGCTGTGAATACAGCCTGCGTCGGAGAGAGGCGCAGGCCTGACAGACTCCCTCAAAGAGGGAGACAAAGGTATATGATTGAATTGCCGTTTCGCTCGCCCTTGGCGGGGCAACCGCGAAACATGGCAAAATTGCTCCCCAACAAATTCAAAAATTTGTTGGGGGAACAATATAAACAACGGCAGGTTTCCACACCCTGCCGCGCCGGACGGCGGCATAAAAAATGGGCTCGGCGGGAGCGTGCATTCCCGCCGTCAGTCGGTGCCTCCGTGCGGATAAATAAAAAATGGAGGTATCCGAAACATGCACAAGAAAAACACCACCCTGTTCCTGGCCGTAAACGCCGTCATTGCCGCCCTGTACGCGGCACTGACCATCTCCCTCGCGCCCATCAGCTATGGTCCGCTCCAGTTTCGCGTGAGCGAAGCGCTGACCGCTCTGCCCTTTCTGATGCCGGGCAGCGTCCTGGGCATCACGCTCGGCTGTGTGCTGGCCAATCTCTATACCGGCAGCGTCCTGGATATTGTGTTCGGTTCTCTGGCAACACTTTTGGCAGGCGTTACGACAGCCTGGTTCGGAAAAAAGGGCAACACCGTCAAAAACCGCCTGCTGGGCTGCTTTATGCCGGTGATCTTCAACGCGGTCATCGTGGGCGCCGTGCTCACCTGGGGCTATGAGATTCAGGAGTTTGCCTCTCCCATCAAGTCCTACGGCTTTAACGCCCTGACTGTCGGCATCGGCGAAGCGGGCGTGCTGTATCTGATCGGCTACACGCTGCTGCGCCAGCTGCCGAAGATCAAGAGCGTGCGTGAATTTATCGACAGAGTCAATCAAAAATAACAGGAACTCCCACCGACGCGGGGGAGGAAAGGAGCAAGCCATGAAAGTCCGGAAAGCGATCATCCCCGCGGCGGGACTCGGCACCCGTCTGCTGCCCAATACCAAGAGCATCCCCAAGGAGATGCTGCCGCTGGTGGACAAGCCCGTCCTGCAGTACATCGTGGAGGAGGCGGTCGCCGCCGGGGTTGAGCAGATTCTGATCATCACCAACCGCGGCAAGTCCCCCATTGAGGACTACTTCGACTACGCCCCCGACCTTGAGCAGCGACTCCTGGCCGACGGCAAGGTCAAGGAGGCCCGCACCGTGCGCGAGGTGGCCGACATGGCGGACGTCTTTTTCCTCCGCCAGAAGGAGACCAAGGGCCTGGGCCACGCGATCTGGCGGGCAAAAAACTTTGTCAATAACGAGCCCTTTGGCATTCTGCTGGGCGACGATATCATGCTCAGCGACACGCCGGTGCTCAAGCAGCTCGTCAATGCAGCCGAGCAGAACAATTGCAGCGCCATCGCGATCCGCGAGTTTCCCGGCGAGGAAATCTGCAAATATTCCTCGGTCAAGCTGGAGGAGCAGTTGGGCGAGCGCGTCTACCGAATCAGCGACATGAACGAAAAGCCCTCTATCTACGAAAAGCTCTCCGATTATGCAATCATGGGCCGCTATGTGCTAACGCCCGCAATTTTCGACATTCTGGAGAAAACTTCGCCGGGCCGCAACAACGAGATTCAGCTCACCGACGGGATGCGCGCGCTCTGCCGCATGGAGCCGATGTGCGCCGTGGACTTTGAGGGCAAGCGCTATGACACCGGCAACCTCAAGGGCTATCTGGAATCCACGATCGACTTTGCCCTGCAAAATAAAGAGGCGGGCGACTGGCTCAGACAGTTCATCATCGAAAAGGCGGAGATACTCAAGAGAGAAGCAAAGTAAACAAAAGAAAACAAAAAGCACCGGAGGCCTGCTGCGGCAAGCTTCCGGTGCTTTTATTTATGCGTTATTCCACGCTGATCATGTAGTAGTAGACCGGCTGGCCGCCGTCCACGACGCTCAGCTCCGCGTCGGGGAAGAGGTCTGTGAGCGCCGCGGCAGTCGCCTCGGCCGCGTCGGCCTTTACGCCCTCGCCGTAGTAGACGGTGATGAGCTCGGGTGCATACTTTCCGAAAGCGCCGCCCAGCTCGTCGATCAGGGTCTTCTCGTCGGCGTAACTGCCGAGGAGAGCGCCGTCCAGCAGGGCCAGATACTCGCCCGCGTGGATGTCGTGCCCGTCAAAGTCCGAGTCACGCGCGGCATAGGTGATCATGGCGGTGTGGACGTTTGCGGCGGCCTCCTTCATGGCGGAAACGATGGGCTCCTCGTTCTCGTCAATGTTGAAGTTGAGAAGAGCCGAAATACCCTGGGGCACGGTCTTGGTAGGGATGACGATGACGCGCTTGTCCTTGACAAGCTCCGCGGTCTGTTCGGCGGCCATGATGATGTTCTTGTTGTTCGGCAACACGAACACCGTCTCGGCCGGGGTCTTGTTGATCTCCCGCAGAATATCGTCGGTGGAGGGGTTCATGGTCTGGCCGCCGGTGACGACGCGGTCCGCGCCGAGCTCCCGGAACAGGCGCTGCATGCCCTCGCCCGCGGCCACGACCACCGCGCCGAACTGCTTTTCGGGGGCGGCGTAGGCGGGCTCTTCCAGCTCCTTCTCAATCAAGCACCTCTCCCGGATTGTCGGTGTGGACATGGACCTTGAAGATCTCGTCGTCGTCGCTGATAACCAGGCTGTCGCCGATGCCGCCCAAGTAGGCGCGCAGCGGCTCCAGATCGACGTCGGGCGTCTTCTTGCGCACAACGTAGACCGTATCAAACGCAAAGGTGATGTTCTCCCGCGCATCGTATTTGGGCGCGTCGTTGTTCACGACTTCCTCAATGCGCATCTGATCCTGGGGCGCGAAGACCTCACCCTTCAAAGACGCGAACATCGCCTTGAGGATAACCATGTAGCCCATGCCGCCCGCGTCTACGACGCCGGCCTTCTTGAGTACGGGGTTGAGGTTGAGAGTGTCGGCCAGGGCCTCGTCGCCCGCGGCGATTGCGGCCTCAAAGGTCTTCTCCAGACCTGCCTCATCGTTCGCGGTTTTGACCGCGGCCTCGGCAGCCAGGCGCGAGACCGTGAGGATGGTCCCCTCAGCGGGCTTCATGACGGCCTTGTAGGCGGCGTTGACGCCCTCCTGCAGGGCGGCGGCAAAGCTCTTTGCGTCGGCCTCATGCAGGCCCTTCAGCTTGCGGGAGATCCCGCGGAACAACAGGCTCAGAATAACGCCGGAGTTTCCGCGCGCGGCCCGCAGAAGAGCGGAGGCCACGCAGTCAGCGGCGGCGGTGACGGTGGTAAACTCGCCCTTTCTCAGCTCCACGGCAGCTTTCTCCATGGTAAGCCCCATGTTGGTGCCGGTGTCGCCGTCCGGGACGGGGAAGACGTTCAGGTCGTTGATGACCTGCATGTTGGCTTGCAGCGCGGCGTAGGCACACAGGATGCTCTCCTTGAAGGCCGCGGCGTTTATCATATCTCTCAAGTGATTAACCCTCTCTTTGCCTTATCCGATGATCGTGTCGATATAGACGTCGACACGGCGGACGGGTACGCCCGCGGATTTGGAGAGCTTATAGCTGACCTCATTCATAATGCTGTTGGCGACGGCGCTCATGTTGACGCCGTGATCCACGCCGATATGCAGCTCCAGCGAAATGGCACCGTCGTCGTCAAAGTGCACGGTGACGCCCTTGGACATGGACTCCCGGCGCAGAAGCTGCCAGGCGCCGCCGTCCTTGCTGCGTCCGATCATGCCCTTGACGCCGAAGCAGCTCGTCGCCGCAACACCGGCAAGGTAAGTCAAAACCTCGCTTGTGATGCTGATCGTTCCCTTTTCGTTGGTGATGTTGACCATAGGGGCGCCCCCTCTCCTGATTTCCGGCCATGCGCGCACAGCCGCGCAAACCGGTTAGATATTATACTATGGAAACGTGGAAAAGACAAGGTTTTTATTTTAGTGTGGAGGTTGAAGAGTGGAGAGCGGAGTTATGGAGCGGCTTCGCCGCGATTGAAACAGTCGCTTCAGGGTTCCCTCACGCTGTTCAGAAAGGGAGTCAAGTATAATCTGTCCGCAAAGCGGACACCGCAACTCCACACTTCGCTCTTCTTACTCGTCCAGCTTGAGCACCGCCAGAAACGCCTCGGTCGGGATGGACACCGTGCCGAGCTGGCGCATCTTCTTCTTGCCCTCTTTCTGCTTTTCGAGCAGCTTCTTCTTTCTCGTGATATCGCCGCCGTAGCACTTGGCCAGTACATCCTTGCGCATGGCCCGGACAGTCTCACGGGCGATGATCTTGCCGCCGATGGCCGCCTGGATGGGCACCTCAAAAAGCTGGCGCGGGATGTTGTCCTTGAGCTTTTCGCAGAGCTTTCTCGCGCGGCCGTAGGCTTTTTCGCGGTGGGCGATAAAGCTCAGCGCGTCCACCTGATCGCCGTTTAACAGCATGTCCACCTTTACAAGGTCGGAGATCTTGTACTCCGACAGCTCGTAGTCCAGCGACGCATAGCCCTTGGTTCGGGCCTTGAGCGTGTCGAAGAAGTCGTAAATGATCTCATTGAGCGGCATCTCGTAGTGCAGCTCCACCAGCCGCTGGTCGAGGTAGGTCATGTTTTTGTACTCGCCGCGCCGGTCCTGGCACAGCGGCATGATGTTGCCGACGAACTCGTTCGGGGTGATGATCGAGACTTTGACATAGGGCTCATACGCCTCGGCGATGGACGCCACGTCCGGGTAGTTGTGGGGGTTATCGACCATGACGACGCTGCCGTCGGTCTTGACTACCTTATAAATAACGGAGGGCAGGGTGGTGACAAGCTCCAGGTCAAACTCGGGCGACGGAGCTCTCCGGCTCGTAGGAGAGGGAGGCGTCGTTGAGTTTGAGCTTGTCCAGCGCGTCGCGCAGGTCAGGGTACTTGGAGCCGTCCTCCGTATAGATGCCGCAGAACACCATGGGCCGCGCCGGGCGGTAGCCGGGCAGGGCCTCGGAGGCGGGATTGAGAGCGTCGGTCACGGTGTCGCCCACCTGGGTGTCGGCCACGTTCTTGATGCTCGCGGTGAAGTAGCCCACATCGCCCGCGGCCAGCTCCTCGCAGGGCTCAAGGCCGATGGGCCGCAGGTGTCCGACCTCCACGACCTTGTATCTTGCGCCGGTGCCCATGAGCTTGATCTCGCTGTCCTGGCGGATCGTGCCGTCAAAGAGGCGCATGAAGACGATGACGCCGCGGTAGTTGTCGTACTGGCTGTCAAAGATCAGGGCCTTGAGCGGGGCCGCTGGATCGCCCGTCGGCGCGGGGATGTTGGCCACCACGTCCTCAAGCACGGCGTCAATGTTGATGCCGGCCTTGGCGCTGATCTCTGGCGCGTCCATCGCGGGCAGACCGATGATCTCCTCGATCTCTTCCTTGACGCGCTTCGGGTCGGCGGCGGGCAAGTCGATCTTGTTGACCACGGGTAAAATTTCCAGGTTGTTGTCGAGGGCCAGATAGGTGTTGGAGAGGGTCTGGGCCTCCACGCCCTGGGAGGCATCCACCACCAGGACCGCGCCTTCGCACGCGGCGAGAGACCTTGAGACCTCATAGTTAAAGTCCACATGGCCCGGGGTATCGATCAGGTTGAGCGTGTAGCTCTCCCCGTCGCCGGCCGTATAGTTGAGACCCACGGCGCGGGCCTTGATGGTGATGCCGCGCTCGCGCTCGAGTTCCATGTTGTCGAGGATCTGGTCCTCCATGATGCGCTCCTCCACCGCGCCGCACTTCTCAATGAGACGGTCGGAGAGGGTGGACTTGCCGTGGTCGATATGGGCGATGATGGAGAAATTGCGGATGTTTTCCTGTTTGATCATGCGCCGTGCTCCTTTCCCGCAAATTCGCCGAGGGCGGCGCGCGCCCCCAGAATGAGCTCCTGCACGCGGTCCAGATACTCCGCCGCGGTGTCGGCAGCGCTCCGGGCGGCGTCTGGCCTGTCGCTGCGGCCCAGCAGATAGTCGGCGCTCACGCCGTAGTAGTCGCAGGCGCGGCAGACGAAGCCGAGTCCCGGCTCGCGCGCGCCGTTTTCGTAGTGGCTCAGCAGCGCCTGACTGATTCCGAGCTCGGCCGCCGCCGTGCGCTGGTTGATGCTCCGCTCCTTCCGCAGGGAGGAGAGAATTTCGGGAAAGCTCCTGTCCATGATCGTCGCCCCTTGTTTTTTGATAACAGTCTGTATATTATATCTGTACGCCCTCACTTTGTAAAGTACAAATATCTGAATTGACGAACTGTCGAAAACTGTACCCTTGCCCTTGAAATCGGGCGGCGTTCGTGGTATTCTTTTTCTGTTAAACCAGGTATGCAAAAAACTAAAAAATATATTTCCGGAGGTCAATTCCATGTTTGAAAAGCTGATTGAGATCCTGAAAGCCAATCCCCGCAAGATCGTCTTCCCCGAGGGCACCGACGCCCGCATCCTTGAGGCCGCCGCGCGTCTGAAGAAGGACGGCTTCCTCACCCCCGTGCTCATCGGCAATGTCGATGAGGTCAAGGCCGCGGCCGCAAAGGGCGGCTTCGACATCGAGGGTCTGGAGATCATCGACCCCGAGACCTACCCCGATATGGACAAGTTTGTCGACGATTTCGTCGCGCTGCGCAAGGGCAAGGCCACCGCGGAGGACGCCCGCGCCATGCTCCTCAAGTCCAACTACTTCGGCACCATGCTCGTCAAGGAGGGGCTGGCCGACTCCCTGCTCGGCGGCGCGACCTACTCCACCGCCGACACCGTGCGCCCCGCGCTCCAGCTCATCAAGACCAAGAAGGGCTCCAACCTCGTCTCCTCCTGCTTCATTCTGGCCCGCGGCGACGAGATGATCGCCATGGGCGACTGCGCCATCAACATCTCCTATGAGGACAAGAAGGACAAGGAGGGCAACGTCGTCCTGACCGCCGCCCAGCAGGTGGCCGAGGTCGCCGTCGAGACCGCACGCACCGCGAAGGTCTTCGGCATCGACCCGAAGATCGCCATGCTGTCCTTCTCCACCAAGGGCTCCGGCAAGGGCCCCGGCCCCGAGCTGATGCGCAACGCCACCGCCGTTGTCAAGGAGACCCATCCCGAGCTCGCCTGCGACGGTGAGATGCAGTTCGACGCCGCCGTCTCTCCCACGGTCGGCCAGCTCAAGTTCCCCGGCAGCTCCGTCGCCGGCTACGCCAACACCTTCATCTTCCCCGAGATTCAGTCCGGCAACATCGGCTACAAGATCGCCCAGCGTCTCGGCGGCTACGAGGCCTACGGCCCCATTCTGCAGGGCCTGAACGCCCCCATCAACGACCTCTCCCGCGGCTGCAACGCCGAAGAGGTCTATAAGATGAGCCTCATCACCGCGGCGCTCGTCTGAGTCGATAGAAAACCGCAGGGGCGAGGCTTTGGCCGCCCGGCGGAAGATCAGGAAGACATTCAAAAAAACAGGGCAATTTCGTACTATCTGCGAAATTGCCCTGCTTTTCTGTCTGATACTGCTTTTCAATAAATAGCAAACAAAATGTGTCAGCTTTCTGTAAAGGAGCAGCGTCAGTTTTCTTCCTCCGTCTCTTCCTGTTCGTGCTCACGTTCCAGCTTTTTAAGCTGTCTCGCTCTCGCGCGGCGGGGGTTGCGGATGAAAACAAGCACCGCGATGCACAGAAGCGTGATCAGGATAGCCACGATGCAGATGGTACGGATCACCGCGCCGCGCCCCGCGAGCCAGAGGCTCACCACACCGCCGATGGCCGCCACGCCGTAGAGCACCAGGACGGTCTGCTTCTGACTCAGGCCCATCGCCATAAGCCGGTGGTGGAAGTGACCTTTGTCCGCCTGGAAGGGACTCTGCCCGTGGGCAAGCCGCCGGACCACCGCAAAGCCCGTGTCGGCCAGCGGCAGAGCAAAGGTCATCACCGCCTGTAATTTGAAGTGACCGAGCACCGCGGCTGTCGCCAGGATGAAGCCCAGAAACTGCGAGCCGACATCCCCCATGAAAATCTTGGCGGGGTTGAAGTTGAAGGGGATGAAGCCGAGGCAGGCCCCGATCAGCGCGGTCAGGATGATGGCCGCTGCGGGCTCTGCCGTCGAGAAGAGGATCGACGACGCCAGCAGGAAGAACGAGCAGATCGACGTCACGCCCGCGGCCAGACCGTCCAGCCCGTCAATCAGGTTGAAGGCGTTGGTGCACAGGACAATCCACAGCACCGTGATCGGCGCGCCCCACCAGCCGAGATCGAGGTAGGTCTTGGTCACAGGCCAGCTGACCGCGTCGATCACCAGGCCAAAGCGCACACACACGAGGGCCGCAAAGATTTGCAGCACCAGCTTGACCGTCGGTCTGAGCGACACGATGTCGTCCACAAAGCCCATGCCCGCGATGATGAAGGCCCCGATCACAATACCGTAGACCTTATCCGACACCGGCATAAACAGCAGTACCGACAGGAAAAAGCCCACGATGATCGCAAGCCCGCCCATGCGGGGGATGGGATGGTCATGGACGCGACGCCCGTCCCTGGGGATATCCATGGCCCCTATACGCTCGGCAAAGTGCTTGACCGGCGGGGTCATGCGGTTGCAGACCACCAGCGCGATCACAAAGGCGGCGCTGAACGTGGTCCAGGGGTTGAGATTGGGAAACATTTATGCTTCCTCCAAAGAGTTTGATTTCAGAGTGGAGTGTGCAGAGTGAAGTGTGAAGTAATGGTGTCGCTGCGCGACGGATTAAAATGCGCCCTCCCGGATGCCTCTGTCTATGGCGGCAACCGTTTTGCCGCAGGGGGAGACGGATTCAATCGCGGCGGTATTGCTCCTTTACTCCACGCTCCACCATCAACTCTTCACGCTCTTAAAACGGCTTTTCGACCAGGCCGATCTTCTTGTATACCTTCCGCAGCGTCCGACGCGCCACCGCGCTCGCGCGCTGGGCCCCGTCGGTATAGACGCCCTGGAGATAAGCCTTGTCGGCGATCATGCGCTCGGCCTCTTCGCGGATGGGGCGCAGCTTCTCAATGACGGCCTCGCCCACGGCGGGCTTAAAGACGCCGTAGCCCCGGCCCTCAAACTCCTTCTCGATCTCGGCAAAGTCCTTGCCGGTGACAGAGGAATAGATGTTCATGAGGTTGGACACGCCCGGCTTGTTCTCAGGGTCGAAGCGGACACAGCGCTCGGTGTCGGAGTCGGTGACCGCGCGTTTGAACTTGCGGGCCAGGTCCTCCGGCTTGTCCATCAGAAAGACGCAGCCCTGCGGGTCGGACTTGGACATCTTGGAGCCTGGATTTGAAAGACTCATAATACGTGCGCCCACCTTGGGGATGTAAGGCTCGGGCACCTTGAAGGTCTCGCCGTAGAGGTTGTTGAAGCGGACGGCGATATCCCGCGTCAGCTCGCAGTGCTGCTTCTGGTCCTCGCCCACCGGCACAAAGTCCGCCTGATAGAGCAGGATATCCGCCGCCATCAGGGCAGGGTAAGTGAAGAGACCGCCGTTGATGTTGTCGGCGTTCTTCGCGCTCTTGTCCTTGAACTGCGTCATGCGGCTCAGCTCGCCGAACATGGTGTAGCAGTTGAGGATCCAGCCGAGCTCCGCGTGCTCATGCACATGGCTCTGCAGAAAAAGCGTGTTGCGCGTCGGGTCCAGGCCGCAGGCGATGTACTGCGCAAGCTGGGCGGTGGAGCGGCGGCGCAGCTCCTTGGGGTCCTGCCGCACGGTGAGGGTGTGCAGGTCCGCCATAAAATAATAGCAGTCAAACTCATCCGGCAGCGCAGCCCAGTTTTTCACCGCGCCCAGATAGTTGCCCAGATGCAGATCACCTGAGGGCTGGATGCCCGAGAGCATGACTTTTTTTCTGACGTTTTCGTTATCCATTCGTTTCTCCTGCTTTCCATGCTTTTTTCTACACTTCTATTTATTTTATCAAAAGAACTTGTACTTGACAACTGCCAATTTGCAAAATAATATAGCAGAGAACTCTTGGATGCCCCGCCTTCCCTGAAAGGGGAGGTGGTTTTGGCTGCTTGCGGCACAAAACCGGAGGGGTAATATAGAACAGACGAACCCCTCAGTCACGGCGCTTGCGTGAGACGCGCCGCGACAGCTCCCCTTTCAGGGGAGCCATGGATGGAGGAACTATACTATACGGAGGAACAACATGAAAGATTTATCCTGGTTCAATGATATGGAGGCCCGCATCCCGACCGGTGAGGTACGCACGCGCTTCGCCCCCTCTCCCACGGGCTACATGCATGTCGGCAACCTGCGCACGGCGCTCTATACTTACCTGATCGCCCGTCACGGCCAGGGCAAGTTTATCCTGCGCATTGAGGACACCGACCAGGGTCGTCTGGTTGAGGGCGCGGTGGACGTGATCTACAAGACCATGGCCGAGTGCCATCTCGAGCACGACGAGGGTCCTGACGTCGGTGGCCCCGTCGCCCCCTATGTCCAGACCGAGCGCAGGCCCCTCTATAAGGAATACGCGGAGCTCCTGATGGAGCGCGGCCATGCCTACCGCTGCTTCTGCGAGAAGACCGAGTCCGAGGAGGACAGCGGCGAGTTTGACCGCGGCGACGATCCCTGCCGCGCCATGAGCCGCGAAGAATCCGACCGCCTGGCCGCCGAGGGCAAGCCCTATGTCATCCGCCAGCGCATCCCGCACGAGGGAACTACGACCTTCCACGACGAAATCTACGGCGACATCACGGTCGAGAACAAGAGCCTGGACGATCAGGTGCTCTTAAAGCGCGACGGCCTGCCCACCTATAACTTTGCAAACGTGGTGGACGACCACCTCATGGGCATCACCCATGTCGTACGCGGCAGCGAGTACCTGTCCTCCGCCCCGAAGTACAACCTCCTGTACGAGGGCTTCGGCTGGCCCATCCCGAAGTATGTCCACTGCTCGCCCGTCATGCGCGACCAGCACAGCAAGATGTCCAAGCGCCACGGCGACCCCTCCTACGAGGATCTGATCGCCCAGGGCTTTCTGACCGATGCGGTCATCAACTACGTTACGCTCCTCGGCTGGAGCCCGAGAGGCGAGCGGGAGATCTACTCCCTGGACGAACTCAAGGAGATTTTCGACCTCTCCGGCATCTCCAAGTCCCCCGCCATCTTTGACATTGAAAAGCTGCGCTACTTCAACGCCGAGTACATCCGCGCCATGAGCCCCGAGGCTTTTGCGAAGGTGGCCGAGCCCTTTATCCGCCGGTCGGTGAAGAACCCCGCTTATGACGCGGCGGCGATTGCCTCCCTCCTGCAGCAGCGCACCGAGGTGCTGACCGAGATCCCCGAAAAGGTTGATTTCTTCGACGCTCTGCCGGAGTACGACGCCGAGCTCTTTGTCCACAAAAAATCCAAGTCCGACAAGGACTCCTCCAAAGCCATGCTCGAGAAGGTCATACCCGCCTTCGAGGCCCTGCCTGACTGGAACGACGAGGGCATCATGGACGTGATGGTGAAGCTCGCCGAGGCCGAGGGCGTCAAGAACGCCAAGGTCATGTGGCCTGTGCGCATCGCGGCGGCCGGCAAGGCCGTCACCCCCGGCGGCGCGGTTGAGATCTGCCGCATTCTGGGTAAGGACGAGTGCCTGCGCCGCCTCCGCGTGGGACTTGCGAAGCTGGCGTAACAGTCTCCTATGACAGAGACGGAGGCAAAGAGTAAACCGATTCAAAATATTTTCCCCCTTTCGGCCCATACTAAGCCAAAAGGGGGTATTATTATGTCCTTGAAATTTAAACGCCTGCTGGTGATCTACACCGCCGCGGCGCTGATCTCGCTGTCCGCCTATGCTTACGCAGCGTCCGGGCAGCTTGATCGCCTGCGCCTCATGGCGGGGTATGAGTCGGCGCGGGCCTTTGAGGAGGCGGTCAGCTCGGTTGCGGATTTGAGCGCATCCTTCAAAAAGCTCGCCTATGCCACCGACGAGGCTCTGGGAAAAAGCCTCTGCGCCCAGGGCTTCGCCGCCGCCCAATCCGCGGAGACGGCGCTTTCCATCCTGCCCTTCGAGACCCAGGAGCTTGAAAAGCTGCAGGGCTTCTTAGGCCGGGCCGGGGACTATGTCGGGAGTCTCTGCGCCCTGACGGACACGCGCCTGAGCGACGAGCACCGCGAGCACCTGCCGCGCAGCTTGAGACCGTGCAGGCAAAGCTCCACGACGGCAGCATCACCATGGACACACGCGAAGAGCGCCTTTCCAACATCGGCGGCGGGGACGAGCCGAAGCTCTCGGCCCAGCTGCTGGACTATGAGGGCGGCTTCGAGGCCCCTGCGGAATTTGCCTACGAGGGCCGCTACAGTCCCGCGCAGGAAGGGGCGGGCGGGACGCTGAATCAGATTGAGGCGCTGGAAATCGCGGCGAAAGCCGCCGGGGTCGAGGCGCGGGAGCTGCGCGAGGAGTTTGACTATGAGGGCCCGGAGGGGCGCCGCTGCTACAGCGCGGGCGGGCTCCTGATCGGTGTGAGCAGCCGGGGGCTCGAGTTCATGGGCCGCTCGCGTCTCGTCAGCGAGGCAAAGCTGACGCCCGAGCAGGCACGGGAGAATGCCGAGGCCTTTTTGGAAAAGATGGGGTATGAGGACCTGGCTTTCTATGAGGAAAGCGGCACGGGCTTTGTGACAACCTTCCGCTGCGCCCCGACCCAGGACGGCGTCATGCGGCCTGACGATGCGCTGAACATCTCCATCGCCATGGACGACGGCAGCGTTTATGCCTTTGACGCGACGCACTACAGCGCCCGAACAGTAGCGCTTGACTGGGAGACGGACGAGGACGAAGCCCGCGAAACGCTTCCGGGGGGTGTGGAGGCCGTATCGGCGCGGCGGCTCATTCTCAAGAGCCCCGGCGGGACCTATCTGCCATGCTGGGAGCTTGCGTGTGAGGACGAAAGCGGCGGCGCGCGCGTCTACGTCGACGCCCACACGGGCCGCCAGTGCCGGGTGGAGCTCGGCGCGGCAGGAAAATAGTACGACAGACAGCGGTGGGGGATACCTGTTTTCTCCGCCGCTTTTGCGTTCTGTGCACTCGCGGCGAATTGACAAAGAGGTGCGAAAGCGGTATGATTTCTCCCGGTATTATCGCTTGGGAGGGTGCTTATGGAACGGATCGGGAACAACAGGGGCGCGCGCTTTGCCGCGCTCGGCTGGCTGCTGCTCACGGCGTGGGTGATGATCACGCTTTGCTCCCGCTCGTCGCCGCTCTACCCGCTCAACGACTGGGACGACGCCAATTGCTTTTTCACCGTCGGCAAGGCCATGTTCAGCGGGCGGGTGCTGTATCGGGACATCTATGAGCAGAAGGGCTTTCTGCTCTATTTGGTGTACGGCCTTGCATGGCTGATCTCCCGCCGCAGCTTCTTCGGCGTGTATCTCATTGAAATTGCCTGCTTCTTCGTCTTCCTGCGCCTGGTGTGGGGAACGCTCCGCCTGTTTATGAACGCGCGTCCCGCCGCCCTGCTCTGCCCGGTGCTGGCTGCTGTTCTATGCGGCACCCGCGGCTTCTACCTCGGCGGCAGCGTGGAGGAGCTGGCCCTGCCGATGATGTATTACCCGATCTATACGCTGATTCAAGCCGTCAAACTGCGCGGGGACTGCATCCCGACGCGCCGTCAGATGGTGCTGCTGGGGGCCGGAGCGGCTGCGCTGCTGTGGTCGAAGTTCACCTTGCTCGGCATCTATATCGCTTATGTTCTGTTTGCCATCGTCTATCTGCTGCGGCGCAGGGAGGCGGGGCGGCTGTTTCAGTCGGCCGGACTGTTCCTGCTCGGCTTTATAATCGTTACCCTGCCGGTACTCGCATACTTTTTGTATCACGGCGCACTGGGCGATCTGTGGACCGCGTATTTTTACAACAACATTTTTCTCTATTCTCCGGAGCGGAGCGTCGCGCGCTATGCCTTCATCCTCGCGGGCGCGGTATGGCAGAATCTTCTGATGATGGTGCTGATCGCGCTGGGCGTGGTGTGGGTTCTTCGCTCAAAGCTCGGCAAGGCGTTTTGCCGGGGGATGTTTTGCCTCTATTTTGGCTGCGCGTTTTTCATCTACGCCGGGGGCGCGGCCTTCGAGTACTACGCCTATGGCCTCGCAGCACTGTCCGTGACGGGGCTGCTCGCGCTCTACGAGCTGGGGCGCGGCGCGGTGAAACGCTTTCCCGGCCTGACAGCGTTTCGCCGCGTCAGCCGAGCCGCGTCGGCGCTGCTGGTGCTGATCCTCTGCGGCGGCCTCGCGTTCGGGCGTTCCATGAACCGTTTTTACGCCTCGTACCATGCGGAGGACATGTGGTACACGCATTTTGCCGAGCGGATTCTCGTCTCGGAGGACACGAGTCTCTTTAACTACAACTGTCTCGACCGCGGGCTCTACACTGTGACGGGCGTCGTGCCGGAGACGAAGTATTTCTGCAAGCTGAATATTCCCCTGCAGGAGATGTACGACGAGTGCGAACGCTATCTTTGCGACGGAGAGACCGCCTGGGTCGTCACCAGCATGCGCGTCGGGCGTGACGAGGAGGAGTTTGAGAAACACGCCGCCCTGCTGGGGGAGAAGTATGAGCTTGCCGCCGAGGAGCGGAGCTTTTTCCGGGATGAGTCCCTGCCGGAGGTGTACTATCTGTATCACCGGCGCTGATAAAAATGACAAAAAGCGCTTGCAATCTTTGGCTAAATGTGATAAATTTCCTTTTGTTATTGCGATGAACGGGAAAATAACGCTGTCGTCCTTTTCAGAGATTGGGGGTCTGGGCTGTGAGCCTCCGAACGGGCAGGCGTTTGGTTCGCCCGGGAGCTCCGGCCAATCACCGGCGTGCGGCGCGCGTTAAGCACTTCAAGCGCGGTCATTTGACCGAACGTGGGTGGTACCGCGGAAGTTCAGCTTTCGTCCCAAATATGGGACGAAAGCTTTTATTTTTTACAGGAGACGAAGGCTTATGAAAGAACTTATGCAGAGCCTCAGAGAGGCTTCCATCAAGGCGATCAACGAATCCGACAGCCCGGAGAGCATTGAGGCGCTGCGCGTCAAGTATCTGGGCAAAAAGGGCGAGCTGACCGCCATCCTCCGCCAGATGGGCAAGCTCTCGCCCGAGGAGCGCCCCGTGATGGGTCAGCTGGCAAACCAGCTCCGCTCCGAGATTGAGCAGGCCATTGATCTGCGTAAAACCATCCTCAGCAAGGTGCTGCTCGAAAAGCAGCTCGAGAGTGAGGCCGTGGATGTGACCCTGCCCGGTACGGCCCAGCCCGTCGGTCACAAGCACCCGATGTACAACGTGCTCGACCAGATCAAGGACATCTTCGTCGGCATGGGCTTTGAGATCGTCGACGGCCCCGAGGTGGAGCTGGCCGACTACAACTTCACCAAGCTCAACATTGACGAGGGACACCCCTCCCGCGACTGGACCGACACCTTCTACTTCACCGAGGACGGCAGGATCCTCCTGCGCACCCAGACCTCGCCCATGCAGGTCCACGCGATGGAGACCAGGAGCCTGCCCATCCGCATGATCGCGCCGGGCCGCGTCTATCGCAAGGACGAGGTGGACGCCACCCACTCCCCCATGTTCCACCAGATTGAGGGCATGGTCATAGACAAGGGCGTGACCATGGCCGACCTCAAGGCGACCCTGAACCTCGTCGTGGAGAAGATTTACGGCAAGGGCACCGTCACCCGCTTCCGCCCGCACCACTTCCCCTTCACCGAGCCGAGCTGCGAGATGGACATTCAGTGCCACAAGTGCGGCGGCAAGGGCTGCCCCACCTGCAAGGGCGAGGGCTGGATCGAGGTCCTGGGCGCCGGCATGGTGCACCCCAAGGTGCTGGCCGGCTGCGGCATCGACCCGGACGTCTACTCCGGCTGGGCCTTCGGCATGGGCCTCGAGCGCCTCGCCATGGGCGAGTACAAGATCACGGATCTGCGTCTCATCTTTGAAAACGACGTCAGATTTCTCGAACAGTTTTAAGGGAGGACAGGCAGATGAAGCTTTCAAGAAAATGGCTCAATGAGTTCGTAGACCTGCCGCTTGACCAGTACGACGACAGAACTTTTGCCGAGGCCATGACCATCTCCGGCTCCAAGGTCGAGGTGACCGAGGATCTGAGCGCGAGCATCAAAAATGTCAAGGTCGGCAAAATCCTCAAGCTCGAAAAGCATCCCAACTCCGATCACATGCTGGTCGCGCAGATTGACGTCGGTCTGGACGAGCCTGTCCAGATCTGCACCGGCGCCTGGAACGTCCACGAGGGCGATCTTGTTCCCGCGGCCCTGCACAACTCCCTGCTCCCGAGCGGCGTGAAGATCACGCGCGGCAAGCTCAGAGGCGTCCCGTCCGAGGGCATGCTCTGCTCGCTCAAGGAGCTGAACGTCACGACGCACGATTTTCCCTACGCGGTCATCAAGCCCGCCGCCCTTCTGAACGACTACCACGCCATTGACCCCGCCAAGCCCTCTGTCTCCGCCGACATCAAGGCGGGCGACAAAATCTTCGGCAAGGTCGTCGCGGCCCGGATCAAGGCCGTCGCGAATGCGGGCGTCAATCTCTGGGACACGGTGCTGGACATCGGCGAGGCGGACGTGGAGGGCGTCTTCGACGTTCAGAATCTGCACGTCGGCGATCTCGTTGCTTACGACACAGTGAAGAACAAAATCTGCACGCTCGAGGATCTGCACGCAAAGCAGGAGGAGTTCCCACACTGCATTGAAGACGGCATCCTCATCCTGCACGAGGACTGCAGGCCCGGCGACGACATGCGCACCCTGCTGGGTCTCGACGACCATGTGGTGGAGTTTGAGATCACCCCGAACCGCCCCGACTGTCTGTGCATGATCGGTCTGGCGCGCGAGGCCGCCGTGACCTTCGATAAAGAGCTCAGGCTGCACGAGCCCGTCGTGAAGGCAACCGCCGGCGGCGACATCAATGAGCTGACCAAAATCTTCATCGAGGACCCGCTGTGCGTGCGCTACACCGGCCGCATGGTGCGCAACGTAAGGATTGCGCCGTCCCCCGCCTGGATGCGCGAGCGCATCCGCAACGCGGGCATGCGCCCCATCAACAACATCGTCGACATCACAAACTATGTCATGCTCGAGTACGGCCAGCCGATGCACGCCTTTGACTTCTCCTGCGTCAAGGGCGGGGAGATCCACGTCCGCTGCGCCAGAGAGGGCGAGACCATCCAGACTCTCGACGGAACCGAGAGAAAGCTGACCCCCTCGATGCTGTGCATCTGCGACACGGAGAAGCCCGTGGGCGTGGCCGGCGTCATGGGCGGCGCAAACTCCGAGATCGTGGGCGACACGGCCATGGTGCTCTTTGAGTCCGCAAACTTCAACGGCACCTCCATCCGCCGCACCGCCACCGCCCTCGGCATGCGCACCGACGCCTCCTCCCGCTACGAAAAGGGACTCGACCCGCAGAATACCTACAAGGCCGTGCAGCGTGCCTGCGAGCTCATCGAGCTGCTGGGCGCGGGCGAGGTCGTGGAGGGTGTCATCGACGTCTGCCCGAACGAGCTCAAGCAGACCACGGTCAAGCTCGAGCCCGCGAAGGTCAACGCCCTGCTCGGCACCGACATTGACGAGCAGACCATGCGGGACATCCTCATAAAGCTCGGCTTCACGCTGGACGGCGACACGATCTGTGTCCCCTCCTGGCGCGCCGACGTGGAGCACTACTCCGACATCGCCGAAGAGGTCGCCCGCTTCTACGGCTACAACGAAATCCCCACCACCTTCACCGGCGGCATCACCACGGCGGGCGGCTATACCCCTCTCCAGCAGCTTGAGCGCAAGATCGGCGAATGCTGCCGCAGCATGGGCCTGGATGAAATCATCACCTATTCCTTCATCAGCCCCACGTATTACGACAAGATCCGCATGCCCGCGGACTCCCCGCTGCGCGACAGCCTGCGCATCCTCAACCCCCTGGGTGAGGACACCTCCATCATGCGCACGACCATCCTGCCCTCCATGCTGGAGATTCTGACGCGCAACTACAACTTCCGCAACAAGGAGGCCGCCCTGTACGAGATCGGCCGCATCTACCTCAAGCGGCCTGACGGCATGGCGGACGAGCCGAAGATCGTCTCTCTCGGCGGCTATGGCGAGAAGATGGACTTTTTCACCCTCAAGGGCTGGGTCGAAAAGCTCCTGAAGGAGCTTGGCGCGGGCAAGGCCAGATTTGTCGCGGAGAAGAGCAACCCCTCCTATCACCCCGGCCGCTGCGCGAAGCTCTTTGTGGGCGATACGGAGATCGGTGTGCTGGGTCAGATCCACCCGCTGGTCGCCGCCAACTACGGTGTGGACGCCGCTTTCTACTGCGCGGAGCTCAGCTTCGACGCGCTGAACACCGTCAAGGGCGAGCTGCCGGTCTACAAACCGCTGCCGCGCTTCCCCTCCGTCACGCGCGACATCGCAGTGGTCTGCAGGGCCGACATCCCCGTGGGCGAGCTGATGGACTGCATCATGGCGCGCGGCGGCCGGTACCTCAAGGACTGCGCCCTTTTCGACGTTTACATGGGCACGCATATTGCTGCCGGGATGAAGTCGGTGGCCTTCTCGCTGACCATGCGCTCCGATGAGCAGACCCTCACGGTCGAGCACGCGGAGGAGACCGTCGCCAAGGTGCTCAAGGCCCTGAGCGACAAATACAATGCCGTGATGAGATAATACGTCTTTCAAGCGCCCCCGCGCTGCCGATTTGTGCAGCGCGGGGGCGTGTCAATTTGAAATAGTAACCACTCGCGCAGTTTTTTGACCGCGTGCGCCTTTACTTGTGACGCTTTTCTGCTATAATGGGGACAGCAAACAGACGAAAGCGCGAAAGCCTTTGTCGTTTTCTGTGATATTCCTATTTTTAAGGAGGTATTTCAATGAAAACTTACAGATCTTGGGCCTGCCTGCTGCTTGCTCTCCTGCTGGCCCTGTCCCTGGCCCCGGCCGCCTTTGCCGATGTGGTCTTTGCCGGCGAGGAGCAGAGCCTGAGCGGTGAGATCGACGGGACGGCCTTCCTCGCGGGCGCAAGCCCCGTGAACAGCGCCGACGTGAAGGGCATTCTTTTTGAGGCCGGCAATACCGTGAGCGCCGGCGGCTCCGGCGAATATGCTTTTGTCGCGGGCAATGTGGTGACGGTCTCCGGCACGATACTCCGCGACGGCTTTGTCGGCGGCAAGAGCATCAGCTTTACAGGCGACTGCGCGCGCGACCTGCTGGCCGCGGGCGAAACCCTGGACTTCCGCGGCACGGTCGGACGCGATCTGACGGCGGGCGGCAGAAGCGTCGTGATCAGCGGCCAGGTCGGCGGGAATGTCTACCTCTCCGCAGAGCAGATTACCATTGCCGATGACGCCGAAATCGGCGGCATCCTCCGTTACAACAGCAATGCCGTGATCAGCGCCCCAGATGAGATCCTCTCCCGCGCCGAGGTATACGCGGAGACCCATGAAGACAACGGCGAGGCGGCCGCCCAGGCCCAGCCCAAGTCTCCCTCGATTCTGTCCATAGCCAGATCCTGCCTGTTCCGTTTTGCCGGTCTGCTGCTGATCGCCTATTTTCTGCTCTGGGTTACCCCGTTGTGGGAAAAACTGGACGCTGACTATACCGGCAAGAGCTTCGGCAATTACGCGAAAACCGCCGGCATCGGCTTCGCCGTGCTGGCCGGTCTTCCGCTCGCTTCCATTATTCTGATGATCACAGGCGTCGGCCTGCGCGCGGCCTTCGCACTGCTGCTGGTCTATATCGCGGCTCTGCTCGTCGCGCCGGTGTTCCTCGGCTTCTTCCTCGGCGCGCTGCTCTGGCGCACAGCGTTTAAGAAAGCCCGCAATTACTGGGCAGAGCTCGCCATCGGTCTGCTGGTCTGGGCCGTGCTGGCGGCCGTCCCCTACGTCTCTGCCGTGCTGAAGCTGGTCTCCCTCGTGCTCGGCCTCGGTGTGTTCACACGCCTGCTCGGTAAAAAGAAGGCCGCTGCGCCCGTGCTTCCGGAGTCTGTTGGCTGAGTCTGCGGGAATGACAAGTTCAAAAATTTAAGCAATCTTAAAGATTTTTCGACCGCTTTGGACTTTACTTGATTTCGTTTTCTGTTATAATAAGGCCAAGAAAAACGAAAAGGAGGGCTTCGCCGTGGAAGACGCAACCCGTAAATTTACAGCGCTGGACAGCAAGGCCGAGATGAAGGAGATTCTCTCCTCGCGTGGGCTATATTCTCTCCGAGGACCCGACCTACATCACCAACTACAACAACGCTCGCACGCTCATCTGCCGTATCGACCGGGACGAGCTGATGCAGGAGCTTTTGAAGTGCTATCTGGATAAGTAAGCGCCGAGAAAACAAAAGGCACAGCGTCGCCGTCGTCCGGCCGCTGTGCCTTTCTTCTGTTGTAGGCCTTGGGGTTTACGGGCTTTCGCGTCACCGGCGAGAGCGCGCCCCAGACGCCGCGCTTTTCACTGTTGCGTTTGCGCCTGGCCTTTTTGGAGAGCTTTTCAAACGGGACGAATTTTTCCATTGGGAACAAACTCCTTTCGTTTTGTGTCTGCCAGATTGACGGAATTGCGGTGGGTTTTGTTCCGTATACAGTCCTTGAAACGGAGGCGATAACATGCCTTTGGAAGATAAACTGAAGAAAATAACGCCGAGAAAGCCGGAGCTGAAAAAGCCGGATTTGAAGAAGCTGCTGCCGAGAAAGCCGAAGAAAGCGAAAGCGGAAAAGGCAGAGCCGAAGCCCAGGAAAAGCATCTCGGCCCACGGGGCTGCCGCGGCCTCGGCCGTCGTCGCGGTGACGGCGGCAGGCGTGCTGGTCGGCGGAGCCTATGCCTCCCCGGAGGAGATTATGAGCGACGGGCCCGAGACGGTGATCCAGACGCTCGACAGGGGAGCAAGTGAAGCCGAAGCCGTCGACGTCGGCGCGGACGAGCCCTGCGACGAAACCGGCACCGAAGAGAAAAAGCGCGGCGTACACGCGGGTGTACGCTCGATCATGCGTTCGGCCCCCGCCGGGGTGCGGGCGCTGGTGGGCATACCGCTCTGGGGCCTCGGGACGGCGGCCATGTCTCTGGCCTCCACGCTGTGGGGCTCGGTTCTGTCCCCGGCGGCGCTGACACTGCTGAGCTGGCTCGCCGCGGCGCTGATGGCGGTGCTGATCTTCACCCTCGCGGTCAAGACGGCTTTTCCCGATCTGCCGCTGAAAAAGATACTGAACCGGCGGAGCATTCTCACGATCATCAGCCTGTGTCTGCTGTTTGGGCTGTTGGACGCGGTGCTGCCCTTCTTCTGGGAGGACTACGCCGCCGTCTCAAAGCTGCTGCGCGTACTCGGTTCCTTTGTCTGCACCGGTGTGCCCATCGCTTTCTTTGTGCGCCGCCATGCGCGGAAGAAGGAGAAAAAGATCGTAGCCGAGGCTGCAGAGAAAGCGGAGGCCAGTCTCGAAGAGAGGGAGGCCGCCGCGCGGAAGCTGGTCGCGGAGCTGGCCGAAAGCGTGAGCCGGAGATAAAACATGTCATCCTGAGCAAAGTTCAGGATGACAGTTTTTTACGCTTTTTTCTTAAATACAAACAGCTTGCTGATGACGTAGTTGCCGATGACGACGGCGATGGCGGCGACGATGGTGCCGACGAAGGTGGAGAAGCCCATGACGTTTACGATCAGCAGGTTCAGCAGCCAGCCCAAAACCATCGTGACCAGGCGGGAGCCGATGAAGCTGACGAGCTCGGCGCCGATGTTGGGGTTCTGGCTTTGGAAGACCCATTTGCGGTTGGTGGGATAGGCAAAGGCGATGCCCGCGACGTTCTCCACAATGGACAGAACGGTA
>CADAAM010000077.1 GCA_902785905.1 Oscillospiraceae bacterium
TCGAAGGGTCTCGGCGAGAACGACCCGGACATGATGTGGATGACCACCATGAACCCCGAGACGCGGCGCCTCATCAAGGTCATGCCCGAGGACGCCGAGCGCATGGCCGAGGTCTTCGAGCTGCTGCTCGGCGACAACCTCGAGGGACGCAAGAACCATATATCCGAATTCGGCGCGAAGTATCTGGACCTTGCCGATATTTCTTAGTCGATTGACAGGGGAGAAGAGACATGGAAACGTATATCAACAGCTTTATCCGCGGGCGGGAGCTTTTGAAGAAGCTGCTCGTCGGCGACATGGCGTCGGCGGTGCTCGCCATCGTGTTTAAGTCAAATCCCATGGTGATGGGCGTTTTTTCCATCGCCACGATCATCCTCTTCATCGCCATCATCTATATCGCGGTGAAATACTGCCGCTGCCCCAATTGCGGCAAGGTCATCGTCATCGGCGTTCTCGCCGTCGACGCCTGTCCCCGGTGCAAGAGAAATCTGGTCACGGGGAAGAAGATGAAGAAGCGGTAAGGACGCAGCCCCCTCTTGGCTCGCCCCCGCCGGAAGGCGAGGGGAGAGCTGTCACGAAGTGACTGAGAGGGGAAAAAACGTAGCAGCTCGTGGGCCCCTCTCAGTCACGGCGCTTGCGTGAGACGCGCCGCGACAGCTCCCCCTGGAGGGGGAGCCAAGTGGGAAGCGCCGCGGGGCGGCTGCAAGGGTAATAGGGACGTCTCCCATGAAAAATCACAGCAAAGTTGAGTAACGAATATGGCACGAAAAAAGCAAGAGGAAACGAAAAAATTCAATAACCCCAACGTGGTGGGGCTGCGGGCCGAGGTGCTGGAGCAGCCCATCACCGAGACGCTGGAGACCAACTACATGCCCTACGCCATGAGCGTGATCGTCTCCCGCGCCATCCCGGAGATCGACGGCTTCAAGCCCTCCCACCGCAAGCTCCTGTACACGATGCTCAAGATGGGGCTGCTGACCGGCTCGCGGACCAAGAGCGCCAACATCGTCGGCCAGACCATGAAATTAAACCCCCACGGCGACGCCGCCATCTACGACACCATGGTGCGCCTGTCCGCGGGCTATCAGGCCCTGCTGACCCCCTTTGTCGACTCCAAGGGCAACTTCGGCAAGGTCTACTCCCGGGACATGGCCTGGGCCGCGCCCCGCTATACCGAGGCGAAGCTCTCGCCCATCTGCGCCGAGCTCTTCCGCGACATCGACAAGGACACCGTGGACTTTGCCGACAACTATGACGGCAGCATGAAGGAGCCGACCCTCCTGCCCACAGCCTTCCCGAACGTGCTGGTGTCCTCCAATCTCGGCATCGCCGTCGGCATGGCAAGCCAGATCTGCGGCTTCAACCTCGCCGAGGTCTGCGACACCACGGTCGCCTGGCTCCGCGACCCCGAGCACGATATCTTTTCCACCATGCCCGCGCCGGACTTCCCGACCGGCGGCGAGATCGTCTATGACCGCGCCCAAATGGAGAGCATCTACCGCACGGGCCGCGGCAGCTTCAAGCTGCGGGCGAGATGGCGCTTCGTGGAAAAAGAGAACATCATCGAGATCTACGAGATCCCCTATACCACCACCTCCGAGGCCATCATCGACAAGGTGCGCGAGCTCATCGCCGCGGGCAAAATCCGCGAGATCAACGACATGCGCGACGAGACCGACCTGAGCGGCCTGCGCCTCGCCATCGACCTGAAGCGCGGCGTCGACCCCGAAAAGCTCATGCAGAAGCTCTTCAAGCTCACGCCGCTGATGGACTCCTTCCCCTGCAACTTCAACATCCTGGTTGCCGGCAACCCCCGGGTCATGGGCGTGGGGGAGATTCTGGAGGAGTGGACCGCCTGGCGCCTTGACTGTGTGCGGCGCAGGGTCTGGTTCGACCTGAGCAAAAAGAAGGAGAAGCTGCACCTGTTAAAGGGCCTCGCGGCCATCCTCCTGGACATCGACCGCGCCATCGGGATCATCCGCGGCACCGAGCTCGAGGCCGACGTGGTGCCGAACCTGATGCTGGGCTTCGGCATCGACCAGGTGCAGGCGGAGTTTGTGGCGGAGATCAAGCTGCGCAACATCAACCGCGAGTACATCCTCAAGCGCACCGCCGAGACCGAGGAGCTGGAGCGCGACATTGAGGAGCTGGAAGCCACTCTGAATAACCGCCGGAAGCTCAAGGCCATCATCATCGACGAGCTCAGGCAGATCTCCAAAAAGTACGGCGAGCCGCGCAAAACCGGCATCGTCTATGCCGGCGAGATCGAGGAATACTCCGAGGAGGAGAGCGTCGAGGACTATCCCGTGACCGTCTTCCTGTCCCGGGAGGGCTACTTCAAGAAGATCACCGCCCAGTCCCTGCGCATGAGCGGGGAGCAGAAATACAAGGAGGGGGACGGGCTGCGCCAGAGCTTCGAGACCACAAACCGCGCGGAGCTCCTCATCCTCACCGACCGCCAGCAGATGTACAAGGTGCGCGCCTCGGACTTCGAGGACGGCAAGGCCTCCCAGCTCGGCGTCTATCTGCCGACCAAGCTCCAGATGGACGAGGGGGAGAGCGTGATCGCCATGCTGCTGCCGGGGGACTATACCAGGCACCTGCTGCTGGTGTTTGAAAACGGCAAGGCCGCCCGCATCGAGCTCAGTGCCTACGAGACCAAGACCAACCGCCGCAAGCTGGTGGGCGCGTACTCGGACAAGAGCCCCGTGGTCGGCGTCTTCCCGCTGACCGAGGAGCTGGACATCGCCCTCACATCCAGCGACGGGCGCGTGCTGATTTTCAACAGCGCCCAGCTCCAGCCCAAGACCAGCCGCACTACCCAGGGCGTAAACGTCATGACCCTCAAGGCGAAGCGCAGCGTCGTCAGAGCCGAGCGCCTTTCGGAAACCGCCATCACGAACCCCGCGCGCTACCGGGTCAAAAACATCCCCGGCACGGGCGCGATCCTGAAGCCGGACGACACGACGGAAAAGCAGTTGTCGCTGCTGGAGTAAGGGACGGCGCCCTTGCCTCCCCCCGCCGGGGGGAGGTGTCACGAAGTGACGGAGAGGGGTCTTGCCTCCCCCCGCCGGGGGGAGGTGTCACGAAGTGACGGAGAGGGGCAAAGTGCAGATCGTACAGCAGAGCAACTCGGTCGGACGTCGGCCCCTCTCAGTCACGGCGCTTGCGTGAGACGCGCCGTGCCAGCAGAGCTTTGATCGTCGCGCGTTTCTCGCGCGTCGCTATGCTCCCCCCGGCGGGGGGAGCCAAGAAAGACGCGCCGCTCCGGTTCGCCTCTGCGCTCATTGAACAAAAAGAAACGGAGGACCGTGCCATGCCGAAGAAAGCAATAAAAGGCTTCTGGGTCATATTCTGGAAGTATGTGATGATCGTCGTCGGCGCATGCATCTATGCGGTCGGCTTTCAGTTCTTCCTGTACCCGAACAACATCACCTCCGGCGGCGTGGTCGGCACGGCCATGATCATCAACCAGCTCACGGGGCTTCCCGTCGGCGTGATGACCATTCTGCTCAACATCCCCCTCTTTCTCATCGCCTGGCGGCACTTCGGGCTGGACTTCATGATCGGCTCCGCCGTCGGGATGGGGCTGAGCTCCGTGCTGGTGGACGTGTTCGCCGCCTTCGGCTTCGCGCTCACGGACGACCCCATGCTCGCCGCGGTGATCGGCGGGGTCATCAAGGGCTCGGGCCTCGGCATCATCTACTACGTCGGCGCCACCACCGGCGGCATCGACATCGTGGTCAAGCTCCTGAGAAAGCGCCTCGCGTCGGTGAACTTCGGCACCATCATGCTGCTGCTGGACGTGTTCATCATCGCGGCCTACGCCCTGGTCCTCGGCCGCTACGAGAGCGCGATGTACTCCATGGTCGCCATGTATGTCACGACGAAGATGATCGACCTCGCCCTCTACGGCATCGACAACGCCTGCCTCTGCTACATCATCAGCGAGAAGACCGAGGAGATCACCGAGGAGATCGTCTCCGGGACGCTGCACCGGGGGGTGACCCTGCTTAACGGCAAGGGCGCCTGGTCCGGCGCGCACCGGGACGTGATCATGTGCGTCATCAAGCGCCAGCAGATCGGCCGGCTCAAGCGCCTGGTCAGGAGCCACGACGAGAGGGCCTTCTTTATCGTCACCAACGCCAAGAACGTCTTCGGAAACGGCTTTGAGAGCATAAGCGAGGTACGCTGAACATGAAAAAGAAACTGCTTTGCATCCTGACGGCCGTGCTGCTGCCGCTGCTTACGGGCGGCTGCGCCATGCTGGAAAAGGAATATGTCTCCATCCAGGACTACGTCCCCTCCGAGCAGGAGGTGGAGGCCTCCGGCGAGCGCTTCACCGTGAAGAGCGCCGACGCCCTTCAGTCGGCCCTTTTGAGCCTGGTCTACGACGGGCGCACCGAGGGCAGCATCGTCTTCGATTCCGTCTATGAGGGCGAGCCCGCAAAGGACCTGGAAAACGCCTGCTGGAAGGTGAAGACGGAGGACGCGCTCTGCGTCTTCTGCGTGGAGAAGATCTCCTACGACTTCAACAAGATCATCACGCTCAACGAGGCGAATATCACCATCAGCTATTCCCAGGCCGGCGCCAACCCCGACAAAATCATCCATCTCGGCTTCTCCTCCGAGGCGGACGGCGCAATCCTGGAGGCCCTGCAGAAGGGCGAGAAGCGGCTGACCATGCTGATCGGGCACAGCGGCTATTCCGCGGAGGATATGGCCGCCCAGGTCACGCGCATCTATCGGGACAATCCCACCGTGACGCCCGGCAGTCCGCTCGTCAACGTGAACGCCTACAGCGGCGCGGGCACCCAGCGCCTGTATGACATACAGTTCAACTACGGCATGAGCTCCGAAAAGCTCGCCCAGTACAAACAGCAGATGGAGGACTTTGCCCCCTTCGTCCAGCTCAGCACCGTCGGGCTCAGCGAGGCGGATCTCGCTTACCGGGCCTGCAGCTGGATGCTGGAAAACTGCACATTCACGGAGCGGAGCACCCAGAACAGCGCCTATGCCGCCCTGATCCGGCGGGAGGCCAACAGCGAGGGCATCGCCTTAGGCTATGTGGAGCTCTGCCGCCAGCTCGGCCTCGAGTGCCATATCGTCTACGGCCAGCTCGACTGGGAGGAGCACTGCTGGAACATCGTCAAGGTCGACGGCAGCTACTACCACGTCGACGTGACCCAGTGCGCGAATGCGGGCCTCATCCTCGGCTTCATGAAGAACGACGAGGCCTTCTGGGGCTCCTACCGCTGGGACGTCGGCAGCTACCCGAAGTGCACGAGCACGAACCGCTTCTTCGATTTCTTCCTGCCGGAAGGTGAACAGGCGGGAGCGTGAAGTCCCCCTTCACGTACAATCCGTGCAAAAACGGGAGCTTTTTCGGAAGTTCCCGTTTTTGCCCTCTCCCGGCCGTACAGCCTGTGCCCTTCGGAACAAAGTGAAAAAAACTCTTGACAACAAAGCATAATGTGCTATAATCATCCATGCTGTTGATGCGGCTTTAGCTCATCCGGTAGAGCGCCACCTTGCCAAGGTGGAGGTAGCGAGTTCGAGCCTCGTAAGCCGCTCCACAAAAAACCTATTGCAGATGCAATAGGTTTTTTTGATAATTAAATACGCGGGTATGATGGAATTGGCAGACATGCGAGATTTAGGTTCTCGTGCCGCAAGGCGTGCAGGTTCAAGCCCTGTTACCCGCACCACCACGTCAGAAGAAGCCAACTGCACTCCGCTTCCGCCGGGGCGGCGAAAGCTCCGTATCCGTTGGCTCCTTCTTCCTTTCCGAAACGGGAGTCTCACGGGGGACTCCCGTTTCGGTTATATGTGCTGGTTCGGATTTGGATTCCTCCGGTGTACCAGAAGAGGGAGGCCCTTTAGGGTCTCCCTCTTCAGACTGTAGACAAACCCTTGCAAGCCAAGTTGGTCTTGTAAGGGGGATCTGTGAAGGGGGACGGGGAGTCCCCCTTCACGTACAATCCATGCAAAAATGGAAACTATTTCGGAAGTTCCCATTTTTGCCCTTCAAGCTGTCGACACTTTGTCGACAGCTTGAAGAGGGAGGCCCTTTGGGGCCTCCCTCTTCTGGTACGGGCAACAGGTTGTGAAGAGCCTGCTCACGCGGAGCGTGACGGCAGCGACGGCGCATAAAAAGGGCGAAGCCCGACCATAAGCGCGCCGAGTCCCTTCAGGGAGTTCAAGCCCTGTCGTCCTGTTCCATCGCCGGTGACATATCGGCGCGCGGGAAACGCGTGACGTTCAAGGCCTGCCGGGAAAGCTCCGCATCCGCGGTCTGCTTATACTGGTCTCCCATAAAACGGCTTAAAGCCGTTTTATAGCGCCAAAGGCGCGTCGGAGACCTATGAGACGTGTTTTGTGCCCAAGGGCACAAAAAACCGTTTTAACGAAAAACAGTATTATTCCTTACGCGCGCTGAGCCGGGCGATCAGCTCATCGCAGACCTCGTCCATGTCGCCGACGATGCCGTAGTCGCAGTAGCTGAAGATCTGGGCGTCGGGATTCTTATCCACCGCAATGAACAGATCTGCGTCCACGCCGGCGGTGTGGTTGACCGCGCCGGAGACGCCGAAGCTCAGATACAGCTTCGGCTTGACCATGACGCCCGACTGGCCGATCTGCAGCTTGGAGGGCAGGATGCCGCGGTCGCAGAGAGGCCGCGTGCAGCCGATCTTGCCGCCCAGAAGCCCGGCAAGCCTGCGGTAGCGCTCCAGATGCTCGGAGTCCTTGAGGCCGTTGCCGACGCAGACGATGCAGTCGGCGTTTGCGATGTCGAGCTCCGGGTCGGACTCGTCCGGAATAAAGCCGACGCGCCGGCAGCGGATGGCCGCGGGATCGAAATCGATCTTCTCTTCGATGTACTCGATCTCCGCCTTCCTGCCTGTGGGGGCATATTGAAATGTGCCGGGGCGGATGGTGCCGATCTGGGGGCGCATGACCGGGACCGTGATGACCGCCATGATCTTGCCGCCGACGGCGGGCTCGATAAACTGGATGTCGCCGGTCTCAGGATCGTAATCGAGCTCCATCGCATCGGAGGTACAGCCCGTGTCGAGCCGGACGGCGAAACGGGGAGCAAAGTCACGGCCGTCAATGGTGCCGCCGACGAAGATGGCGGAGGGCTTATACTTGCGCGAGAGCACCGTGAAGGCGTTGGTCCAGGCGTCGATATTGAAGGCCTCATAACCCGTGCCGCTGACCTGAATGATCCCGTCGACGCCGCATTCCCTGACCTTCTCGATCTCTTCCCCGGGGAGCCTGCCGAGAATCACGGCGTAAAGCCTGTCGCCGGTTTTGCCGCAGAGCTTTCTCAGCTCACAGCAGAGCTCAAGGCCCACGGGCGCGGCGGATTTGCCGTCGTGCTCAATATAGACCCAGATGTTTTGATAGTCGGATTTCCGCATCCTCGCACACCTCCTTAAAGCGCAGCCTTGCCGGCCAGCAGTTCCATGAGCCGCGCGACGTCGGTCCTGACGCTGCCGGTACGGATGATCTGGCCGGGCTCGGGCAGCTCGGGCGGGTAGATTTTCGGCACGATGGTGCCGGAGCCGGGGACGCCGATTTTTTGAAGATCGAGCCCGTCGATGTCGTTCTCCGTGAAGACGGTGATCGGGGCTTTCTTGGCGGCAAGGTAGTTGTCCAGACTCGGGAGCCTGCCGCAGAACTTGTCCTTCTCCACGGTGATGAGGCAGGGGAGAGTGGCCTCCACCAGCTCTATGCCGGTCTCGAGGGTGCGGGCGGCGCGGATTTTGCCGTCCTTTACCTCCTCAATGCCGCAGCAGCAGGAGATCTGAGAGGCGTTGAAACGCTCGGCGAGCTGAGAGGCCATCTGCCCCGTCGCGCCGTCAAGACTTTCCTTGCCGCAGAAGATGAGGTCGAATTTGCCCTTCATGTCGGCGGCCTTCACGATGGCGTAGCTGGTGGAGAGGGTATCCGCCCCGCCGAAGGGACGGCCGCTGATCAGGACGGCCTCGTCCCCGCCGACGGCCAGGCACTCGCGCAGAGTGCTCTCAGCCGTGGGCGGGCCCATGGTGATCAGGGTGATCCTGCCGCCCAGGCGCTCCTTGACCTGAACGGCCGCTTCCAGCGCGTTGAGGTCGAGGGGATTTGTGAGCGTCGGCACGCCGGTGCGGATGAGATTGCCGGTTTCCGGGTCCATCTTCACAAGGTCGACGTCAGGGATCTGCTTGACGCAGACAAGGATTTTCAGCATGGCTGTCTCCTCCCTTCCCGGCCCGTGAGCGACACGTCGCAGACCTTGCCGGGGTTGAGAATACAGTCCGGGTCGAAGACCTTTTTGATCTCACCCATGAGGCCGAATACGTCTTCGCCCACAGACTCGCGCAGATAGACCATCTTCGCGTGGCCGATGGAGTGCTCGCCGGAGACCTGCCCCTCCAGCTCCGCGCACTTGGCATAGGCCTTGTCCATGATGATCTTGACGCGGCGCTTGAACTCATCCTCCTCCAGGTCGTCGGAGCAGCAGTAGATGTGCAGGTTGCCGTCGCCCGCATGGCCGAAGTTGCGGATGCGTATGCCGTTTTCCTCGCCGAGGGAGCGGATATGGATGAGAAAGGCCGGGATCTTGTCCACGGGCACCACCACATCCATCTCGTCGATGAGCTTTGTATCCGCCTCAATGGCGGTCAGAAAGCCGGAGCGGGCGGCCCAGACGGACTTCTTGTTCGAGGAGGTGGCCACCACCAGCACGTCGAGGGCGTCCGCCTCCTTTGCGATCCGGCCGAGCCTGATCATCTTCTGATCCAGCTCATCCTCGCCGCTGCCCACGAAGGTGACCAGAACGGACGCGCCCACGTCCTCGTTCTTGACGCGCTCGGGGAAGATGGGGCTGCCGGTAAAGGCGGCGGAGGAGGCGACGATGTCGGCGTCCATGAATTCGATGGACTGGGGATCGAGGTTTGCCAGCTTGATCTTCGGTACGAATTTGATGCAGGATTCCACGTCCCGGAAAGGGACGAGGCAGGACACATCGCAGATGGGACTCGGAATGAGCTTCATGGTCATCTCCGTGATGATGCCGAGAGTGCCCTCGGAGCCGATCATCAGGTGCAGCAGGCTGTAGCCGGAGCTGGTCTTGCATACGGACTTGCCGAGCTCAATGACGCGTCCGTCGGCCAGCACCACGGTCAGCGCCAGCACGTAGTCGCGGGTGACGCCGTATTTTACCGCGCGCATGCCGCCGGCGTTGGTGGAGATGTTGCCGCCCACGGTGGCGGTCTTTTCGCCGGGGTCGGGCGGATACATGAGACCGTGGGTCAGGGCGTCCGCCGCCAGGTCCTTGAGCAGGACCCCCGGCTGGAGGCGCACCGCCAGATTGTCCATGTCGTAGGCGAGGATTTTGTTCATGCGCCGCGTGCACAGCACCAGACCGCCCGCCAGCGGCACGCAGCCGCCCACGAGGCCGGTGCCCGCGCCGCGGCAGGTGACGGGGATTTTGTTGGCCGAGCAGATCTTCATGATCGCGGAGACCTCTTCGGTGGTCTCCGCATCCACGGCGGCGTCCGGCATATACCTGCCGTAGATCGGCATCTCATCGTGCGAATAGTTCGGGTCCACGTCGTCCTTTCCAAAAAAGCGCCGCTCCCCGACCACCGCGCGAAGCTGTGCGGCGATTTCGGGCGTGATTTTGTTGTAGGTCGCCATACGGTCATCCTCCCTGTTCAGAGATACGGTGAAAATCAAATAGTATCGAACCCGTCCCCCGCGGGTTCGGTAAAAGGGAAGCGTGAAATCACTTGAGCAGATCGGCGAGTACGCCGTCTTCGCCGAGGGCGCCGCACTGACGGCCGAGTTCGGTCAGCTCCGCCTCCAGGGCGTCGGAGAAGTCAAGGCCGGTGACCTTGCGCTCCTCGATGAGCCGTGCCTCGATCTCGCCGGGCATGAAGATCTCCTTCACGCCGGCCGCGGTGCGGCTGTTCTTGATGAGGGAGGCATAGAGCGAGGCGTGCTCCTTGAAGCGCTCCACGTCGATGAAGTGCGCGATGTCCAGCAGGATCACCGCAAAGCCGGTCTCCTCGGGCCGCATGTCCTCCACGAAGGGGATCTCGGGACTTGTCAGCGCGTCGGACAGGACGCCGCCGAACATGTCCACAAAGACCGCAAGACCGTAGCCCTTGTGCCCGCCCATGGGCCGCACGCAGTAGGCCTCATGCGGGTCGCTCGTCGGGTTGCCGTCGTAGTCGTTCGCCCAGTCGAGGGGCATCTCCTTGTTCTCGCGGCGGTAGGCCTGCACCTTGCCGATGGCGACGCCGCTGGTGGAGATGTCGATGACGATGGGGCGGTTCGGGTCCGTGGTGGGGCAGCCCATGATGATGGGGTTTGTGCCGATAAGCCTGTCCGCGCCGCCGAAGGGGGACTGGCAGGGGTAGGTGTTGCTGACCACAATGCCGATGACGTTGTCGTCCGCCATGCGGTGGCCGTAGTAGCCGCCGCAGCCGATGTTCGCGCTGTTGCGGCCCACGCCCGCCGCCGCGCCGTATTTGCGCGCCCGCTCGAGTACCGCGTCGTACACGCGGTTGACCGCCACGATGCCGGAGCCGCCGCCGCAGTCGTAGACCAGGGCGCTGTCCGTGTCCTTCACGCAGCGAAAGTCGGGTCTCGCCTCCAGGGCCCCCGCCATGTACTGGCGCAGATAGATGCACAGACGGGACAGACCGTGGGAGTAGGTGCCGGTAAAATCGGAGTGGGCGACCACCGCGGCGAGAGAAGCGGCGTCGCTCTCACTGACGCCCCGGGACATGACGAGGCGCTTGATGAGGGTGATTTCCTGCTCGTATGAGAGATGGATCATGGCGATACCTCCTGTACTTTTTTTATTTTGTTGTTTTTCTACAGAATATCATGCGCCCGGTCAAAAGACAAGGCCAAACCGCGCCGCGGCCGCATCACAAAAGACGCGCAAAAAAACGCCGCGGGCCGTTCAAAAGCCCGTCAGCCCGAACGGAGCCCGCGGATAATTCCTACAAAACAGGGGAAAAAGATATTGAACTGCGCCGACAGGCATGATACAATGCTGCATATTATTGATTTATAAATTGACGGAGCGATATAATCTGTGCGCTGCGTATGATCCCGGCTGTGACCGGACGACGCCGATGACCGCCGTACCGGCGCGGCAGGAAGGAATGAACATGGAAAAAGCTTCGCGTTTTTTGGCTGAGATCTTTGGCTTCGAGAAACTGAGCAAGTATGAGCGCGACTATCTGCACGAATCGAACATCCGCAGCTGCGGCTACATGGGCTTTATCGTCGTGCTGATCGAGATATGGATGCTGGTCCGGCAGACCTTCTCAAAGATCATCCCCAAATACCAGGCGGGCGGAGATCTGAAAGCGCTGCTCATCCAGTACACGTCCAAGTACTGGCTGTTCCTGCTGATCGGCCTGGGGCTCATGCTGTTCTGCCTGTTTTATCAGAGAGAAGCGCGGCTTACAAAGGGCCGCTTTCTCGCCCTGCTTCTGACCGGCACGGCCTGTATCCTCTATACCTCGGTGCTGGGGCTGGAGAGCTTTACGAAGACGAGCGAGACGATCACCCCGGCGATGGCGGCCATCATGAACACCATGCTGGTCTCCGTGTACGTCTTCCTGTTTGTGATCGGCGCGGTGATCGACGCCTACGTGCTGTTTAAGTATCTGAAAAACAGAAACATTGTCCTGCTGGAGCATCTGGTCATCGCCGCCTTTACCCTGGTCTGCCTCGCCTTCGGCATCTTCGTGTCGTACAGCGACTTCTGGGGCGGCAAGGAGATCATCTGCTTTTTGACCATGGTCATCTATGTCGGCTGCCTGCTCATCTACCGCCCGTATATCACGATCCTGATCCTCGGCGCCAGCTTCTGGGGCTTCTATCATATCCTGCTGACCTATCAGGGCGGTCTGTCCTTCAAGAAGCAGGAGGTCGTCATCAGCGGCGTTACGAGACTCATCACCTCCGGCGACACCGTCAACTACATCACCTTCTTCATCTCCCTGGCCACGATCTGCTTTGCCATCTATCACGGCCGACTGAAGGAGGCCAGAAAATCCAAGGAGCTGGAGAAGAACGCCAAGCTGGATCAGCTGACCGGCCTTTATAATTACGGCTATTTCTCCGAGCGGGCGGCTGCCGCCATCCGAAATCTCACCGGCAATTACGGCGAAAACGTCCTGCTGTTTATGGACGTACACAACTTCAAGGCCTTCAACGACCAGAGAGGCTTTGAGGCGGGAGACAGATTCCTGGCGGCCTTCGGCGGATACATTGCCGACAGCTTTGCAGACTCCCTCTACGGCAGACAGGGCGACGACCATTTTGTCGTCCTGACGAAAACGGAGGGCCTGAGGGAAAAGCTGGAAGCGCTCAACCGCCTGGTCCACGATTACGACGCGGAGATCCTGATGGGGATCAACTGCGGCGCCTATCACGTGAGCGGGAACGGCGAGGACCCGCGCATGGCCGTCGACAGGGCGCGTTACGCCGCCCACATGATCAGCAACCGCTTCCAGAACATCTATATCGAATACGACAAGACGATGAGCGAGGCCTATCACAAGAGGCTGTATATCGTCAGCAACATCGACAACGCCGTCAAAAACGGCTGGATCGTGCCCTTTTATCAGCCGGCGGTCTGGTCGGACACGAAAGAGGTATGCAGCTGCGAGGCGCTGGCCCGCTGGCTGGACCCGGTATACGGCCAGCTTTACCCGAACGAGTTTATCCCCGTGCTGGAGGAGTACCGCCTGATCCACAAGCTCGACAGGGCGATCTTTGAGTTTGCGTGCCGGGATCTGAGAGAGGCCATGGACGCCGGAAGGCCGGTCGTGCCCATCTCCCTGAATTTCTCGCGGCTGGATTTCGAGCTGATGGACGCGGTCACGGAGCTGGATGAGCTGGCCGCAAAGTACCGCATCGACAGAGAGCTGATCCATGCGGAGGTCACGGAGAGCGCGCTGACGGACAACGCCTCCAAGCTCAACCATGAGATCAACCGCCTGAAGGAGCTGGGCTATTCCCTGTGGCTGGACGATTTCGGCAGCGGCTATTCCTCGCTGAACGTCCTCAAGGACTATCAGTTCGACGTCATCAAGATCGACATGCGCTTCCTGTCCAACCTCGAAAACAGCGAGAAGGCGAAAACGCTGCTCGACTGCATCATCCGGCTGGCCAACCGCATCGACATGCTGACCCTGACCGAGGGCGTGGAGACCGGGGATCAGGCGGACTATCTCAGGCGCATCGGCTGCGACCGCCTGCAGGGCTATCTGTTCAGCAAGCCCGTACCCAAACAGCTTCTGTACGAGCGGGTCGACCGCGGCGAGCTGGTCATGTCCGACAGACGTTAATAACATGGTTCTTCGCGGACCTTTATGACGCTGAAGCGAAGGAAAGCCCCCGTCATGGCCTCGCGGGAGATCGGCCATGCCAGCCCCCTTTAGGCAAGGGGGCCGAATCCCCCACCCGCTTCGCGGGAGCCCCCTTTAGGCAAGGGGGCCGAATCCCCCACCCGCTTCGCGGGAGCCCCCTTTAGGCAAGGTGGCCGAAATGCGCGCCAGAACCCACAAGGTCTTTGATTATGCCTGGATAAATTGAGGAATATCATGGACGAAACACGAAAACACAATTCCGCATTGACGAAAAACGCAAAGTCTCTGCGCAGGAATATGACAAAAGAAGAACGTCATTTATGGTATGACTTTCTCCGTACCTATCCGGTTCGTTTCCTGCGCCAGAAAGTAATTGACCAGTACATAGCGGATTTCTACTGTCACAGCGCACGTCTTGTTATAGAGCTTGACGGATCGCAGCACTATGAAGAAAAAGGACTTATGCGTGACAAAATCCGAACAGAAAAGATTGAACGGCGCGGACTGACGGTTATTCGCATCCCTAATAATGAAGTCAATTACAATTTTTACGGTGTCTGTGAATATATTGATCTTGCAGTAAAATCGGCACTGAATATCCCAATAGAATGAAAGCCCCAACGCATCATTGGAAGCCCCCAGACATGGCCTCGCGGGTGAAGCGAAGGAAAGCCCCCCTTGCCTAAAGGGGGGTGCCCCAGTTCGCAAACTGGGGCGGGGGGATACGATTCAACGCACGCTGCGGCAAGGCCATATCCCCCAGTCATGGCCTCGCTGAAGTGGTAAGCTTAAATTGGACACGGAGGGGGTAATTTTTGTACAGAAGATGTATAATGAAGAACAGCAAAATACATCACTATACAAAGCTACTCCC
>CADAAM010000078.1 GCA_902785905.1 Oscillospiraceae bacterium
AAGCTCATCAACGACACCAACGGCCATGAGGCGGGAGACAAGGCGCTGTCTCTCATCGGGCAGGCGCTCCGGGAAAGCAGTCCGGATGCGCTCTGCTGCCGTCTCGGCGGAGACGAATTTCTTCTCTTTATGAAAAATGCTTCGGCAGAGGCGGCCGAGGCCACGGTTCAGAAGATACTCTCGGACTTTGACCAAAAGAAGGCAAGTGACGCCAGACTCACGCCTGCGACGCTCTCCGCCGGGCTTGTGATGTGTACGCCCGCCGACACCTATTCCAAGGCGTACAGCCGTGCCGACAAGGCGCTGTACCACGTCAAGCAGAACGGCAAGCACGGCTTCAGCTTCTACAGCAGCGAGTCCGACGCCGCCGAGAGCGATTTCCCGGATCTGAACAGTCTTGTCAGCGGCATCCACAGCAGCGGGACCTACAAAGGCGCACTGGATGTGGAATACCGCCAGTTTGCAAAGCTGTACGAGTATGTCAGCAATCTGGAAAAGCGCTATGCGCACCCCTTCAAGCTGATCATGATCTCGCTTGACGTGCCGCCGGGAGAGGACACGAGCGTGGAAGAACTCGAAAAGGCCATGTACTATATGGAGCAGTCCATACAGCAGGCCATACGCAGCGTGGATATTCTGACACGCTACAGCAGGCAGCAGTTTCTTGTCATTCTGCTCGGAGCCGACTCCGCAAACGTTCAGATCGCTATCGACAGGATTTTCCGCGGCTTTTACAAGATGAACGGCAGCAGCCCTTTTCTGCCCTCCTGCTCTGTTCTGGAGCCGGTGCCGGAGAGCGAAGCAGCGGCCGAATCCACCGTATCCTGATCATAACAAGAATAAAAGCGCCCCCTGTATGTGCAGCCCGGCACATACAGAGGGCGCTTGTCATTTGCTTTGTATCGCCTCAGCAGAGCTGAGCGCCGGCGGGGACGGAGTCGTCGAGCATGATGAGCTTGAGCTCCTCCTTGCCGTCGACCTCGCGCACGGCGGACAGCAGCATGCCGTTGGACATCTGTCCCATCATCTTGCGCGGGGGCAGGTTCAGGATGGCGACGACGGTCTTGCCGACAAGCTGCTCGGGCTCGTAGAACTTGCGGATGCCGGAGAGAATCTGGCGGGGCGTGCCGCTGCCGTCATCCAGCTGGAATTTCAGCAGCTTCTCGCTCTTCTTGACGCCCTCGCAGGCCAGGACCTTGCACACGCGCATGTCGCACTTGGCAAATTCGTCGATGGTGACCTCTGGCAGGACGGGGTTGATCTTCACCTTCGGGCCGCTGGTGGCCTGCTTGGCCTGCTCCAGCTCCTCGAGCATCTTCGCCGCGTCGATGCGGGGGAAGAGGGTCTCGCCCTTGTGGACCTGAACGGTCGCGGGCAGAGCGCCGAAGCTGAGGGCGGACTCCCAGGTTCTGAGGCTCTCGTCCGCGCCGATCTGGTCGAAGGCCTTGGCGCAGCTCTCGGGGATGAAGGGGGTGAGCATAACCAGAGACACGCGCAGGGCCTCCAGGAGGTTGTACATGACGGAGGCGAGGCGGGGCTTCTTGCTCTCGTCCTTGGCGAGGGCCCAGGGCATGGTCTCGTCGATATACTTGTTGGCGCGCTGGATGAGACGGAAAATCTCCTCAAGCGCGAGATGGGGCTGGTAGTTGTCCATCTGCGCGGCGACCTTCTCGGGCGTCGCCTTGATGAGATTGATGAGCTCGTCATCCAGAGCGTCAGCCTCGCGATCCGCGGGCAGCGCGCCGCCGAAGTACTTCTCGACCATGGCGGTGGTGCGGGAGACAAGGTTGCCGAGGTCGTTTGCAAGGTCGGTGTTGATCGTGGAGATCAGCAGCTCATTGGAGAAGTTGCCGTCGGAGCCGAAGGGGAAGGTGCGCAGCAGGAAGAAGCGCAGCGCGTCCACGCCGAATTTCTCGGCCAGGACATAGGGGTCGACCACATTGCCCTTGGACTTGGACATCTTGCCGCCGTCGATGACGAGCCAGCCGTGGCCGTAGACCTTCTTGGGCAGGGGCAGCTCCATGCTCATGAGCATGGCGGGCCAGATGATGGAGTGGAAGCGGACGATCTCCTTGCCGACAATGTGGCAGTCGGCAGGCCAGTACTTGTCAAAATCGTCATAGCGGTCGTTGAGATAACCGAGGGCCGTAATGTAGTTGGACAGGGCGTCCACCCAGACATAGACCACATGGCCCGGGTCAAAGTCCACCGGGATGCCCCAGGTGAAGCTGGTGCGGGAGACGCAGAGATCCTCAAGGCCCGGCTTGATGAAGTTGTTGATCATCTCGTTGACGCGGGAGGCGGGCTCAAGGAAGGTGCCGGTCTCCAGCAGCTCCTGCACGGGCTTTGCGTACTTGGAGAGACGGAAGAAGTAGGCCTCCTCCTCGGCGTCATGGACGGGGCGGCCGCAGTCGGGGCACATGCCGTTAACAAGCTGGCTCTCGGTCCAGAAGCTCTCGCAGGGGGTGCAGTACTTGCCCTTGTAGGAGCCTTTGTATATGTCGCCCTTGTCGTACATCTTTTTGAAGATGCGCTGGATGGACTGGACATGGTAGTCGTCGGTGGTGCGGATGAAGCGGTCGTTGGAGATGTTCATCAGCTTCCACAGGTCGAGGATGCCGCCCTCGCCGGTGACGATTTTGTCGACAAACTGCTGGGGCGTGACCCCGGCGGCCTTGGCCTTTTCCTCGATTTTCTGGCCGTGCTCGTCGGTGCCGGTGAGGAACATCACGTCGTAGCCGCGAAGCCGCTTGTAGCGGGCAAAGGCGTCGGTGGCGACGGTGCAGTAGGTGTGGCCGATGTGCAGCTTATCCGAAGGGTAGTAGATGGGGGTGGTGATGTAATAGGTCTGCTTCTTTTCCATACTCTTTTCTCCTGTATCGTAAAATTGCTTAAACCGTATCAGAATGCGTAGGGGTCGGTTTTCTCCTGCGGGGCAAAGGCGTCGCTCAAATGCTTCTCCACGCCGTCGGGCCATTCGATGTCCTCATCGTGGAAGTAGTAGATGCCGGAGTTGATGTAGGTGGTATCGAGATAATCGCCGTTTGCATCGTAGAGATCGCCGAAGGTCTTGACGCTGTTGCCGATCTGCACGTCCCAGTATTCACTGTCATAGATCGGCTCAACCTGGGAGTAGAGCTTGACCTTGATGCCGTCCATGTCCGTGCCCCAGACCTCCACCACGAGGGACTGATCATCCTCGTTGAGGTAGGCCGCCAGCTTGATCGGGAAGTCCTTGTCGTTGCGGAACTTGAAGTCCGGCTGCCGCCAGCTGACCGTGGCGTCGAGCCCGTAGTCGAGGTAGCCGACCTTGAAGTAGTGGTTCTGACGCGAGACGATCTTGAGTCTCGCGTAAAGCGTCGCGCCGTAGAGCGTGGAGGACACCTGGCAGATACCGCCGCCCAGCTCGTCGACCTCCTGGCCGTCGCTGTACGCCTTGGCAACCTGGAAGCCCGCTTCGACCGTGCGCTGACCGACCACGTCGTTATACGAGAAGGTCTGCCCGGGCAGGAGAACCAGGCCGTCCAGCTTGGAGGCGGCAAGGCGTATGTTGTTGATTCGCTCCGCCGTGGAGCCGTAGTAGAAGGTAATCTGCGCGCCCAGCAGATCCCGGAACAGCAGGGACCGGAGCTGCTCGGCCGTGTACTGCGGCTGTGTGATGATGAGCGGCACGACAGCCTGCTCGCCGATGGCGGCGGCCTGCCAGATCTGCGCGGCCTGCTCCAAATCGAAGCTGACGCCGACGACCTCGGGCATGACCTCAAAGGTCTCGCTGTACCAGGCGTTGACGGGCTCCACCGCGATCTGGCTGTAGATGTCCTCCAGATTCGGCATGGCGGGCTCTTTTTTGAGCGTGTCAAAGCGAAGCTCGGTCTGCCCGGCCCTCAGCGCCCCTTCGACGGCCCTGTACAGCGCGTCGGTATCGAGCTCGACGCCGCCCGCGCCCTTGAAGATATCCCCTCGTCCATGCAGGCGCGGATATACCGCTCATCCAAAGCCCTGGCGTCGGGCTCAATGTGCATCGGGACGAGGCGGCTCTCCACCCAGTCCCGGAGATTGGTGAACACGTTGGAGCCGTGGCCGAGGGCATAGGCGAGATCGACCGCCTCGTTCCGGCCCATCACCGCGCCGGAGCGCAGATAATCCACCGCAAACTTCGCGCCCGCCGGCAAACGAACCGAGAGGCTTTGGCCCTCGAGCGCGTCAAAGCCCTCGTCACGGAGGGCTTTATCTGCTCCCTCCCTGGTCATGCCGCCGACGTCGACGCTGCCCACATAGACATTGGGCAGGATGTGTTCGTCCACGGACACGGTATAGCCCCAGACCGCCGTGCCGCAGACCAGGAGCACCAGTACGCACAGCACGATCACGATCCACAGCAGCGCCCGTTTGGCTTTGCTGCGCTTCGGCTTCGGCGTGGGCGAGGCGGCCTTCTTCTCGGTTGAGGCGGATATTTTGCTGTTCATCAGCTTGTCATAGTTATCGCTCAATACTTATCCCTCAGTTTTTGCCTATCGCTCTGATTTTATTTCTCTTCTGCTTTCTTTTTCTGTTCATAGAGCTCGGCGAAGAGCTCCTCCTCCCCCTTGGGGAGTTCCACCCGTTTTGCGGCGTACTCCGCGTCGCTGATCCAGGGCGTGTCCTCGATCCGGCCGCTGGCCTGGGTCTCGAGCATGATGCCGATCAGGGTGTTGGAAATCAGGAAGCCCGGCACCGTGAAGTGGTAACGATCCTCGGTCTGGGCCACCCATCCCTTCTGCTTGAACGCCTCCATCACCTGGCCGATGGGCCGCCAGTCGCACTGCGTGCGCGTCACATAGTCATAGCGGGAGATACCGCGCGCGGTGCGCATGCTGAGCATGATGTACTCCACCGCCCGCTCGAGGGGGCTGACCTCCTCATACTCGTCGACGATGCTGACCTTGCGGTGGACGCCGGAGATATACTCGCGCAGATCCTTGATATAGCTGTAGCGGACGCTGCCCACGCAGGAGTGCGCGCCGGGGCCGAAGCTGATATAGTCGTCCATGTTCCAGTATTTGAGGTTGTGGCGCGACTCAAAGCCCGGGGCGGAAAAGTTCGAGATCTCATACTGCCGGTAGCCGTAGCGCTCCAGCATCTCGGCGGCGTAGGAGTACATATCCGCCTGCTCGTCGTCATCCGGCAGGATGGGCGAATCCTTGTATTCCTTGTACATTCTCGTACCCGGCTCCAGCTTGAGGCCGTAGCAGGAGATATGCTCGGGGTGCATCTCCACGATTTTTGCCAGAGTCTCGGCCCAGTCGCGCCGGGTCTGGCTCGGCAGGCCGTACATCAGGTCAAGGCTCACGTTGTCAAAACCCGCGGCGCGCGCGTCCCGGAAGGCTTTCTGGGCCTGCTGGAAGCTGTGGCGGCGGCCGATGAGTTTCAGCAAATTATTATCCGATGCCTGGACGCCGATCGAAATCCGGTTGACCCCCTCTTCCCGCAGCAGCTTCAGTGCCGTGGGGCTGATGGAGTCCGGGTTGCACTCCACGCTGATCTCTCCGTCGAGGCGCACATTGCCGTTATACTTGAGCAGGTCAAGGATCTGCACCAGGCGGTCCGCGCCGTAGAAGCTGGGCGTGCCGCCGCCGAAGTAGATCGAATCCACCTCATAGTTTTTGATGGAATGGGCCGACTCCTTGATGTGCTCCAGCAAGGCCGCCTGATACTCCGGCATCAGATGGTCGCAGCCCGCGAGGGAGTAGAAGTCGCAGTAGCTGCACTTGCTGGCGCAGAACGGGATGTGGATGTAGATACCGAGTCTTGGTCGATTCATCGCATACTCCGTTTCTCAGTCTCGGCTCCCCTGAAAGGGGGAGCTGTCACGGCGCGTCTCACGCGAGCGCCGTGACTGAGGGGTTTACCCCTCTGCCCTTCGGGCACCTCCCCTTGCAGGGGAGGCAATTTTAAAACAGTTCGCTGACTTCGCTGACAAAGGCGGCGGGGTCTTCGATCTCGGCCCCGGCCATCAGCTCGGCGAGGCGGGCGAGGATCAGGGACAGGTTCTTTGCCTTGTCCTTGTCGCCGCTCTCCCACGCCGCTTTCAGCGCGGCGACGGCCTTGTGCTCGGGGTTGAGCTCCAGGACGCGGGTCGCGCGGATGGAGCGCATCTCGGGGCTTGGGCCGCGGCGGAAGTACTTCTCCATCTCGAGCGTCAGCGCGCCCTCGGTGGTCAGGCAGCAGGGCTGGGAGGCGAGCTTGCGGCTCAGCTTCACCTTGCTCACCGCGTCGCCCACGGATTCTTTGACGAAATCGAGGAAGTCTTTGTTCTCGATATCCCGCTCCTCGGCGGCCTTCTTCTCCTCCTCGGTCTCGAAGCCGAGGTCGTCGGTCACGACGTTGCAGAAGGTCTTGCCGTCCTGATCGTGCAGGGCCTCGAGCACCATCTCGTCGATGGGGGTAGTGAGGCAGAGGATCTCATAGCCGCGCTTTTTCACGTCCTCGCACTGGGGCAGGCTCAGCGCGTGCTTGACGGAGTCGGAGCTCGCGTAGTAGATGACCTTCTGGCTCTCGGGCATGGCCTCGACGTATTCCTTGAGGGTGCACTGGTGATCCTCGGAGGTGTAGTAGAGCAGCAGATCCCGCAGGAAGTCCTTGTAGCGGCCGTACTCGTCGCAGACGCCGCACTTGATGTGGATGCCGTAATTTTGGAAGAACTCCTCGTACTTGGGGCGGTCCTCCTTCATGAGCTTTTCAAGCTCGCCCTTGATGCGCTTTTCGATGTTCTGGCCCATCAGCTTGAGCTGACGGTCATGCTGCAGCAGCTCGCGGGAGATGTTCAGCGACAGGTCGGGAGAGTCCACCACGCCCTTGACGAACTCAAAGTAGTCGTGGACCAGCTTGTCGCAGTTTTCCATGATCATGACGCCGTTGGAGTAGAGGGTGATGCCGCCCTTGGTCTCGCCGTAGAACTGGCTGCCGTGTTCCTCACCGGGGACGAAGAGCATGGCCTTGTAGCTGACCTGGCCTTCGGCGTTGATGCGCACCAGCACGCAGGGGTCCTTGACGTCGTGGTGCTTCTCCTTGTACCAGGCGATGCAGTCGTCGTCCGTGACCTCGCTCTTGGAGCGCTGCCAGATGGGGATCATGGAGTTGACGGTCTCGATCTCCTTGACCATACGGTAGTCCATCTTGGGGCTGCCGTCGTCGTTTTTTTCGCCGGTGTCAAAGCTCTCGCTGTGCTCGAGCTCCATCTTGATGGGCCAGCGCACATAATCGGAGTACTTCTTGATCAGGGCCTTGAGCTTCCAGACCTCGAGGTAGCTGCCGTAAATCTCCTCCTCGGTGTCGGGCTTGATGTGCATGATGACCTCGGTGCCGACCTCGTCACGGTCGATCTCGGTGACGGTGTAGCCGTCGGCCCCGCTGCTCTCCCACTTGACGCCCTTTTCTTCGCCGTACTTGCGGGAGAGGACCGTGACAGTGTCGGCGACCATGAAGGCCGAGTAGAAGCCCACGCCGAACTGGCCGATGATGCTCAGGTCCTCGGCCTTGCCCGGGTCCATCTCCGCCTTGAAGGCGCCGGAGCCGGACTTGGCGATGACGCCGAGGTTGTTCTCCGCCTCAGCCATGCTCATGCCGATGCCGTTATCCTTCACGGTAACGGTGCGCGCCTCCTTGTCGGCGCTGACCTCGATCCGGAAGTCGGCCCGGTCAAGACCCACCTGCTCGTCGGTCAGGGACAGGTAGCAGAGCTTGTCGATGGCGTCAGACGCGTTGGAGATGATTTCACGCAGGAAAATCTCCTTGTTGGTGTATATGGAGTTGATCATCAGATCGAGGAGTCGTTTGGATTCCGCTTTGAATTGTTTCTTGGACATTTGTTATTTATCCTCCGTACAATTAAATATTTCCATAAAAATGAAGTATATCACAAAAATCCTGAATTTCAACCGCCGATACCGCGCCCGCGCAGGAATTTACCGTTTGATAACAATCTGCGCCGCACGCGGCGGAAGTTTGATAACACCGCAGGGGACGGCGCCCTCGATGTCCCGGCGGAATCGGCCGAAGCCGCGCATGACTTTGGGCGAATACGGTTCCCATGGAATGTATTCGCCCAAACGCATACATACTTCAGTTTTTCGCCGGGCCTTCAAAGGGTGTCGGCCCCTGCGTTTTTATCCGGCTGACGCCATCAGGCATCCTGTCGGCTCAGTGTTTCCCCTGATAGCCGCCGGGCGCTCTCCGCGCGGGCTTCTTACCGGCGTCCTTCTCGGGCAGAGCGTGTCGTCCGGCGGGACGCGCCGGTTCGATGGGACGTGCGCTCTCGGTTCTGCGGACAGGGGCGGCGGGCGCTTCTTCCGTCCCGGCAGGCTCAGCAGGTGCGGCGGGGCGTACTCGCTCCGCTCTGCGAACCGGAGCGGCAATTTTCACAGCCTCTTCCTTGACCGCCGGAGCCGCAGCGGGCGCGGCTTTGCGTCTGGCGGAATAGGTTTTCACATCCTCCTCCCCGCTCCCTGCGCCGCGCTCGGGCTTCGCGGGGGCAGCCTTCTCCTTCCCAGAGCGATGGAAGGGCAGATAATCCCCGATATCGAAGTCCAGGATAAAGGCGCACAGGCCCGATCTATTGCGTCCGCGGTTGAGGAAGCGGAAGATGAGCTGGGTGATGAACCAGGCGATGACGCCGGAGAGCAGGCCGATGCATGCGCCCGCCAGCACGTCGCTGGGATAGTGTGCCATGAGGTAGTTGCGGGAAATGCACATGAGCGCCACGGCGATAGCGGACGGGAGTATCCACTTCTTCCCCCGCATCAGCATGATGGCCGTCATGCCGGCGGCGCAGGCCGTGACATGGCCCGAGGGGAAGGAGAAGCCGTCCTCCGCCGGAGAGCCGACCGTCATCCACCAGAGCTCATACTCGATGTCGTTCTCAAACGGGCGCAGCCGTCCGACAGCGTCCTTGAGGATGATGTTCGTGATCAGCGCGCCGCAGCAGACCGCGCCGAAGATGCAGACGCCGAGGTCGCGCTTGCTCGCCATGAGCATGAACAGCAGGGCGAGAAGGAGGAAGACGATTCCTTTCTCTCCCAGGAAGGTGATTGCGCGCATCACCGGCGTCAGCACGGTTCCGGCCTTATCGGCGAAAAAGTGCTGAACAGATAAAAACAGATGGTCAAAACCGGCCAAATTGTTATCCAGCCAGAGGGCAATTGCGGATTCAGCCATAGAGGGGACACCTTCTTTTCGTAACATGTTGTAACCAATATACACCATGCTGTCACAGAATGCAAGAGCTTTTGAAGGAAAAATGCGCAGCCGTTGCCAAGCGCAGCGACACATGGTAAACTGTATGTCAGGAGATGATACAATATGAAAATGAAAAAACTGCTTCCGATCCTGGCGCTGGTCCTGCTGCTGGCCTGGTATCTGCTGCCCGATATGGGCGGCGCGGTTCCGAAGCCGACAAACGCACCGAAGCCCACGAAGGCCCCGGCCCCCTCCCCCGCCGCGTCCGAATCGCCGGTGGAGAAAACACTCGACGAGGACGGCAGCTATACCAGCAAGGAGGACGTGGCCCTCTATATCCACACCTACGGGCACCTGCCCTCGAACTTCATCACCAAGAAGGAGGCCGAGGCCGCAGGCTGGAGCGGCGGCCCGCTCGACCGTGTGCTGCCCGGCATGTGCATCGGCGGAAGCTACTTCGGCAACTACGAGGGGCAGCTCCCCAAGGCCAAGGGGCGCAAGTGGACGGAGTGCGACATCAACACCCTCGGCGCGAAATCCCGCGGGGCCGAGCGCATCGTCTTCTCCAACGACGGGCTGATCTATTACACGCCCGACCACTACGAGAGCTTTGAGCTGCTGTACGACGACACCGGCTCCTGATTTGCCTCCGCAGTCCGTTTCCATTCGACATAATTCGACAAGACCGTTGCAAAAAACAGGGAGATTTACCTGAATATCTGTTGAAACATGTCTCGCTGTGTAGTATTATGTCAACAGATTATCCCGATTGTTCGACAGCTTTCTGTTGTCGCAAAACTTGCCCTTATGGTAAATTTAATGCGACAAACGCGATGAACAAGGCTTTTCTGACAAAGCGCTTCACCTGCTATCGCAACATGGGAGGATTTACATTATGGAAACTAAGATTCGTATACTCACCGCCGACCCGAACCGCGAGTTCTGCCGACAGCTGGCGGAGCTTGTCGCCGCCGAGCGGGACATGGAGGTCGTCGGCACGGCGGCGGACGGGACGGAAGCACTGGAGCGGGCGGCGGAACTCCAGCCGGATCTGATCCTTTTGGAGCTGGTACTGCCGAAGCTGGACGGGCTGGAGGTGCTGCGGCGTCTGCGGGAGCAGGGCAACGACTGCCACGTGATCGTGCTGTCCGGCTTTGTCAACGGCAAGGTCATCGCCGAGTGCTCCGACAGCGGCGCGGACTACTTCATCCCCAAGCCATGCGACATACAGTCGCTGATCGCCCGCATCCGGCAGCTCACCTTCGGTCTGCCGCGCACGCCGGGCGTGGGTGTGGACTTTCGCCGCGGCGCGGAGGAGCGCCCGGACACGGACCTTGAGGCCGTGGTGACCGAGGTCATCCATGAGATCGGCGTGCCCGCGCACATCAAGGGCTATCAGTATCTGCGCGAGGCCATCATTCTCACCATCCGAGACATGGACATGATCAACGCCGTCACCAAGGTGCTCTACCCCGAGGTCGCCAAACGCTTCGGCACCACGCCCTCCCGGGTCGAGCGCGCCATCCGCCACGCCATCGAGGTCGCCTGGGACCGCGGCGACGTCGAGACCCTCCAGCGCTACTTCGGCTACACCGTCAGCGGCATCAAGGGAAAACCCACTAATAGCGAATTTATCGCGATGATCGCTGACAATCTTTCCCTCAAACGCAAGCACGCCGCGAGGTGAGCCTTGCCGTCACGGCACACGCCACCGCATTCGACAATCGGGTATGAACCCCCTCCTGTTTATTGCCTGTAATGAACGCCGCGCTGCTGTGCTGTAAAAGGCGCTGGACAAGGGCAACGTCATAGCCATTCTTCTTGTATATTTCTGTGGTGCGGCGGGCGTGATTTACGCTTGGGAAAACATAAAAACAGAGTATAATAATGATGGAGAGACGTGCCTTGTCTCTCCATCATCTATTTTTGTCAATACAGCCCAAACTCTCTAAGCTCCTCACCGCCGTCGATCACCACTTCCGCCGGGCCGGTCGCTTTGCGTAAATCCACCGCGAAGCGCTGCCAGCCTTCGACCTGATACGTCTCTTCCGCGGTGCTCAGGCAGGCGCCGTTTTCGTCATAGACGGAAATTGTAAGCGTGTCGCCCGGTTTCCCGCCGCGGGCCTCAAAGCAGAGGTAGGAATATGTCCCGGCGTCGGGGAGGCTCAGGCGGCCGTCCCGGAGCGCGTCGTCTCCGAGGGCGCGCGGGGGGATTCCCGTCAGCTCCTCATTTAAAAGCGCGGCGGCGTAATAGTCGCAGTGCCAGCGCTCCTGGGTCAGCAGGGCCTTGTAGTCCGCCGCGAGGTAGTACGCGAGGCGATCGGCGAAGAAGTCCCTATAGTTTTCCTCCGTGAGACGGTATTGATCGTCGCGCATCCACTTGAGCATGAGACTATTGATCCACTCGCCATAGTGCATGAGATCGCGGTACTGGTTCACGTCGGAGATAATATCCTCGCGCCCGGTGAAATCAAAGAGGCGGATGTTGGGGCATTGCAGCATGAGTTCCGTGGCGAGCTCCTCGGCCTCGATCTGCGCGTAGATATCCCCGAGGGCGATCCTGTCGCGCCAGTAGCCGAGAGAGATTGGCGGGTAGAAGCAGTAAAATGTCACATCCGGGTGGGCCTCGGCGGTTGCGATGACGTTCTCCTGTATCTTTCGCGTCACCTCACGCCGGTCGTACTCATTGAGGTGCATCGGCTCGCCCACGGCGTCGAGGTCAAAGTGGAACATGTCCCGGATGTTCGGCAGGCCGAAAGCGCCCTTGTACTCCGCCATGGTGTTGGAGTAGTCGTCGAAGGAGGTCATGCCGGGAACGAAATCGGAACGCGCGGCGTCGAGCGCCATATGGAGACAGCGTGTGAACAGCACGTCGGCGTTGAAGAGGTATTTGTAATCATTGAACGGGTTGCGGTCGTAGAGATAGTCGGGGTACTCCCCCAGATCGTTGCGCAGCTCCTCCGCCCCGTAGAGCAGCATGTGCCGGTCGATGCTGCGGATGACGAGCTTCGTGTCCGGGTGCGTGTCGAGCCCGGTGTTGATGAGCTTGTTGATCTCAAAATACGACGCGCCGGAGGCCGGGATCTTGATTGCGTGAACGTCAAAGAGCGCGTCCAGCTCGCTGGTCTTGAAGCAGGCCGCGAGGGAGGTTCCGGTGAGGATCGCGTTGTAATCAAGGTTTCGCAGGAGGCCGTCGTTCATGCTGCGTTCGTTGTCGAGAGGGTAGAAGAAGCGCTCCGTATGCGGGGCGTGGTAGTGGAAGAAGGGGTCGACATACCAGACAAACACACCGGCAAACAGGAACACGGCGGCAGTCAGCAGGCCAAACAGTCTCAGCCAGCTTTTTACTTTCATGGCGGCCCTCCTTTCAGAAGTTAAAGTACACGAACACGGATTCGCCGCCCAGGTGGAGGAAGGCGAAGAAGAAAGCCAGCGCCGCGAGGACAGCGTTCGCCGGTGTAAGGCGGTCGCGGCTGCGGAAATTGTTCTCCGGGATCAGGCACAGGAGCAGCGCCGCCGCGTAAAACAGCAGTGCCGAAGCGGCGCCTGCCGACGGGATGTGCAGCAGCCGCGCGGCGAGACGCTCAGGCTTTCGCAGCGCAGCATGGTTTTCAGCATGGCGAGCCACTGGCCGACGGAATTGGCCCGGAAGAGCAGCCACAGGATGTTGCCGACGAGAAAGGTCACGAGCCAGCGCAGCGCTTTGTTGACACGGCTCTGCGCCCGGTCGAACACGCGCTCCGCCACGCTGAGCGCGCCGTGGAGCAGGCCCCAGAGCAGAAAGGTCCAGTTTGCCCCGTGCCAGATCCCGCTGACGAGAAAGACGATCATCACGTTCAGATACTGCCGGAGCGTGCCGCGCCGGTTCCCGCCGAGAGGAATATAGACATTGCGCGTCAGAAAAGTTGTGAGTGAGATGTGCCAGCGTTTCCAGAAGTCGCGGATAGAGAGGGCCTTGTAGGGCGAGTTGAAGTTGACGGGCAGGTCGATGTTCAGGGTTTTGGCGATGCCGATGGCCATGTCGCTGTAGCCGGAGAAGTCAAAGTAGATTTCAAAGGTGTAGGCCAGCGTCACAAGCATCATGTCCGCCGCCGTCGCGGAGGCGAGATCGCTGAAGCACCAGTTGACGGCGGAGGCGAACACATCTGCGAGCAGCAGCTTCTTGAACAGGCCGAAGCAGAAGAGCTTCAGACCGCAGGCGATGTTCGCGGCGTCCGGTCTGCGGCGCGCCTCGTCGTGAAACTGGGGGATCAGCTCGCCCGGCTCGGCCAGCGGGCCCATGACGAGCTTCGGGAAAAACAGGATGTAGAGCAGATAATCCGGCAGGCTCTCGTTCCTGCCGGTTTTGCGGACATGCAGGACGTAGGAAATCTGCTGGAAGGTGAAGAAGCTGATACCGAGGGGGAGCACCACGCTGACGCGGAAATCCGTGTTCAGAAAGTAATTGACGTTGGCCAGCGCAAAGGGCATGTATTTATAGGTAAACAGCAGCGCGATGTTGGCAGCGACATCCAGCGTGAGGACAAGCCTTGCCTGCTTCTCGTTCCGGGCAATCAGCGCCGCGGCGGCGTAGTTGATGACAAGGCTCATGAGCAGAACCGGCGCGGAGGCAAGACCGTACCAGAGATAAAACCATGCGCTCATGCCGGTGAGAAAGAGCCGCCCCAGCGTTCGGCTCCATCTGTTCAGCAGGAAATATCCCGCGAACAGCAGCGGGAAAAAGATGAGGATAAACTCATAGGAATTGAACTGCACCACCCGGCCTCCTTTCATGTTTTCTATCGGTCTTCCGCACAGGGATTATAGTATAAGCCTCCGATTGTTGTCAATCACAGGGCGCCGCCATGTCTTGACTCTCCGCGCCGTCAATGCTATAGTGCTGAAAAGAGTCTGCGTGGAGAGGAGATGACAAGATGACAAGAAAACAGGCCGGAGACAAGTCCCGCAAGCTGCTCCAGGGAGTCGTGCCGATTCACATCCTGTTTGTGACCCTGTTCGCACTTGCCCTTCTTTTTAATATATGGCGCGCGCCCTTCGGGTATTTCACAAGAGACGAGAGCCTGTACCTGGCCATCCCCTACCGCATGCTGCAGGGTGACGTTCTGCTGCTGCACGAGTGGAATCAGGCCCAGATGTCCTCATTTCTCCTGCTCCCGCTCGTGAAGCTCTATCTGTCCGTGTTTGGCTCCACTGACGGCATCGCGCTTTTCTTCCGATATCTCTATGTTTTTTTCCATAGCCTTGTCGCTCTTTTTATCTATTGCCGGACAAGCAGACTTTGTGTGCCCGGCAGCAGGGTCGCCGGGATAATTGCCGCCGTCCTGTATGAACTCTACTGCTACCATGATATCATTGCACTTTCTTACAACAGCATGGGGATAGGACTTCTGATCGTATTCACGCTCGCGGCCGCGACCTGCCGCAGCGTTCGGCAGATGTTTTTCGCCGGTTTCGCTCTGGCAGGCGCGGTGCTCTGCTGTCCCTATCTCGCGGCGCTCTATCTGCTGTACGGTGCAGCGGTCTTTATACCGATACTCAGGCCGGCTTCTCCCGAGGCCGGGATTGCCTTCTCCCGTAAATCATGGCTCCTTGTGACCGCCGCCTGTTTGTTATGCGCGCTTGCTTTTTTTGCCCCGATCCTTTTCTCCGGGAAGGCCGCGCTCCTTCCCGCTACGCTGAAGGAAATACTCACGGACAGGCAGCACCCCAAAAGATCGCTCGGCGAGCTCGTCAGCGGTTATTTCTCCTCCTTTTGGCGCTATAACGGCAACGGCAAGCTCGTACTGGTCGGCATCCTGTCGCTTTCCGCCGCAATCCTGTTCGATAGGAAGCGTGCCCTCCGCCGCCCGCTCTATCTAATGGCGGCCGCAGCGCTGTCTGTGCTCTATTCACTGACCTATCTGCTGATGTACCCCAGCGACGAGGGCTTTGTTTTCTGCTTTGTCATGGTCGGTTTTTTTTCCTATCTGGTGACGGACCGGCGAAATCGCTCGGTTTTCGTGACGCTCTTTCTCCCCGCCGCTGTTTTCTCCTTCTGTTCTTACAGCGTCTCCAACCTGGGGCCCATCAGCATTATGGCGTCTATGACCGCTGCTCTGCCCGCCGCCTCCGTCTTTGTCGTCTCTGCCGTCTGGGAGATGTTGACGCAATCCAAAGACAGTGCGGCGCAGCGCGGACTGAGTCTCTGCTCCAGTGTGCTGGTTGCCCTCTGTACGTTCTATTTTCTCTACGGTATCGCGGCCGAGCGGATGGAGAATGTGTTTTTTGATTCGCCCCCGACGGAGCTCTCAGCGACATTCCGGGAAGGGAGCTCACGGGGTCTGAAGAGCACGCCGGAGCGGGTCGCCGATTATGACGGCGCTTATCATGCGCTCGCTCCGCTGCGTGAGATTGAAGACGGCAGTGTCCTGTACCTCTCGACGGAAAGCCGCCTCTATCTCGAAGATCCCAAGAATTGTGCCTCCTTCTCCATGTGGCTCTGGACAAACAACCCGGTCGAATACAACGCGCAGCGATTGAAAACCTACTGGTCGCTCTTCCCCGAGAAAGTACCGGATTACATTTATCTGGATGAAAAGCAATGTGAATCTGAGGAATACCTCGCCGCGTTCGAGGCGGAGAAGTTCCCACAGATGAAGGTTGAGCGTGGTCTGGTGCTCTGCCCCGGCGAGCAGCTTCCCAAGAAACAATAAAAACGTCTCCCGCCTGTCGATTGAGACGACAGGCGGGAGACGTTTTTATTATTATCACTTTCCCACGCAGAAGCGGCTGAAAATGCGGGCGGTCACATCCTCGCGGATGTTTTTTCCGCTGAGCTCGCCCAGGGCGGCCATGGCGGTCTCGCTCTCGGTGAGGACGATGTCGGGCGTCAGACCCTGCTCCATCGCAGAGAGCGCGGCGCGCAGACTCTCGAGGGCGCGGGAGATCGTCTCGGCCTGGCGGGCGTTGGTGAGGATTTCACCGGCGGGAGCTTCGGGCAGAGGGAAGAGCGAGCGAATCACGCGCTCCAGCTCGTCAAGCCCCTCCCCGGTGCGTGAGGAGAGCACCACGACGGGCAGCGCGGTCTCCGGCGGCGCGATCGTTTTGCCGAGGTCGGACTTGGACAGCACCAGCACCGCCTTCGGGCAGCGCTCCGCCTCCCGCAGCAGTTCCAGATCCTCCGCTTCCGGCTCGGTGCTGCCGTCCAGCACGTCGATTACAAGCGCGGCGCTCTGCATGGCGAGGCGGCTGCGCTCCACGCCGAGGCGCTCCACCGCGTCGCGGGCGTCGCGGATGCCGGCGGTGTCGGTCAGGCGCAGCTGCAGCGAACCGATGCGCAGCTTTTCCTCAATGGTGTCGCGGGTGGTGCCCGGCACATCAGTGACGATGGCCCGCTCATAGCCCAAAAGCGCGTTTAAAAGCGAGCTCTTGCCCGCATTGGGTCTGCCGACGATGGCGACGGGGATGCCTGCGGTCATGAGCTTGCCGCGCTCGAAGCTCCCGAGCAGAGCATCGAGCGAGCGCTCCGCCTCCCGCAGGCGCGCCTTGTAGTCGGCGAGGCGGAAGTCCTCGATATCCTCATCCGGGTAATCCAGCACCGCGTGATAGTGGGCGCTGATATCGGCAAGGGCCGAATAGACGGCCTCCGTCTTTCTGGCAATGGCCCCGGAGAGCTGGGCAGCGGCGTTGCGCGCGCACTCCATGCTCTCGGCGTCGATGAGGTCGGCCACGGCCTCGGCGGCGCTGAGCTCCAGACAGCCGTTGAGAAAGGCGCGCTTGGTAAACTCCCCCGCCAGAGCCTGGCGCGCGCCGAGGCGGAAGCACTCCTCCAGCACCGCGCGCAGCAGCGTCGGCGAGCCGTGGCACTGAAACTCCGCAGTATCTTCGCCGGTATAGCTCTTCGGCGCGTGGCTGAGCGTGCAGAGGCAGAGGTCCAGCAGGTTCCCTTCCCTATCGTACAGCCCGCCGTAGACGAGCTTTCTGTCCTCATAGTCCGTCATTCTTTTCCCGGAGGCGGGGCGGAACAGCGCATCCGCGATCCGATGGGCGTCGTCCCCCGAGAGGCGGACGATGCCGATGGCGGCCACCTGCGCTCCGGTCGCGACGGCGGCAATGGTATCAGGCATGAGAGGCATCCCCTTTCAATGCGTCAATGGCGGCGGGCAGCTCCGGAAATGAGGTGATCACCGCATCCGGCCACTCCGCCTCGCCGAAGCCGTAAGAGGCGAAGACGAAAGCACAGCCCGCCTCGCGGGCGCTGCGCTCGTCAGAGGCGGTGTCGCCCACATAGACGGGGCAGCGCAGGCTGTGACGGCGGGCGAGCAGCGCGATGTTGCCCGTCTTTTTGAGGCCGGTGTCCCCCTCGCAGACGTGGTCCCGGAACAGGGGGCCGAGACCGCTGCTCTCCAGAAAACACTCGATATAGCCCTCCAGGCAGTTGGAGACGATGAACACCGGGAAACGCTCCGCCAGCGCGGTCAGTGTCTCCTCCACGCCGGGATAGAGATCCCCGCCGTGCCGGGCGATATAGGCGTTTTCTTCATGGATACATTGTCGGCATATTTCCCGGCTTTTTGCGCCATATTGTGAGAAAAGCGCTGCGGCGATCTCCTCGGCCGTCATGCCCATGATGCTTTTGACCGTCTCCGGCTTCGGTTCCCAGTCCGTACAGCCCAGCTGCCGAAGGGTCTCTCCCCAGCTCTCGGACACGACCCTGCAGGAATCCCACAGCGTGCCGTCAAGATCAAGAATTATGGCGTCGATGTTCATAGCGTCTCCCTTTAAAGAGTTGTCATCCTGAGCAAAGTGAAGGATCTTTCCCCGAAATGCTGAAAAAACGGGAAAGATCCTTTGTCGTTTCATCCCCCAGGATGACGGCTTATTTACTATAAAAGCTGACGCCTTTACAGGAATTATTGAGTGTGCGAAATCCTCGCCGCTCACGCGGCAACCGGATTTCATGCACATATAAATCCCCATGAATCAGCTTTTATTCATCGTGGCGAGGCTTGCCGCATGGGGATTTACTGTTCTTCTCCGGCTGCCTTTTCATCACAGCGTTCAGCCACAAAATAGCTCAGCGACAGGAGGCTGTCGGAGAAGTGGACGTTTTCCACGATGGTGCTGCTGTTGGGCTCGGTCAGTTCAACATTGGTGAAGTTCCAGATGGCGTCAATGCCGCCGGCCGTCAGTCTCGCGGTCACCGGGATCGCCGCCGCTTTCGGGACCGTGAGCACCGCAATATTGACCTGATTATTCTTGAGGTAGCTCTCCAGTTCCTCCATACCGTAGATTCGGAGTCCCTTGTATTCGGTACCGATGAGCGCGGGCTTGATGTCGAAGGCCGCGGCGAGCTTGACGCCCCAGTCGTCAAAGCAGAAATTTTCCATCAGGGCGCGCCCGATATTGCCGACGCCGATGAGGATCGCGTGAAACCCCCGGTCCATGCCCAGGATGCCCGCGATCTGCGCGCGAAGGGCGAGCACGTTGTAGCCGTAGCCCTGCTGTCCGAATTCGCCGAAGCAGTTAAAGTCCTGCCTGACCTGCGAGGATGTGAGGCCCAACTGTTCGCCCAGCTGGCGGGAGGAGATTTTGTCGACGCCGTTTTCGCTGAGCTCGTCCAGCTTGCGCAGATAGCGCGGCAGACGGCGGATGACGTTGTTGGACACCTTGACTTGCTTCACTGTTTTGTACTCTCCTTATATGTAGTGGGAAGGCAGAAAGCGTTTATATTGTAAAGTATAGCATATAGTGAAATAAATGGCAAGCGCAAACACAGTGCGGCAGACCCGTTTCAGAAAACGCGGGTCTGCCGCACGGATTATTGTTGGCTCTCTCAGGCCGCCGGCTCTTCAACAGCGTAGGGATCGGCGGTCGGCGCTGGGGAAGGTTCGGACTCTGCTGCGCCCGGGGCTGTAAGCTCCTTCAGAAGACTTTCCAAATCTCTGAGCGCGCAGGCAGCGCGGCAGCTTTTAGCCTCGCCCTCTGCGGGATAGAGGCTGTAATAGACGAAATCGCCGTAGATGCTGATGTCCATTTTCTCCTCGCTGCCGTAGACGTCATCCGGCACGAGCGTGACATGCACTACGCGCGTGAGCTCCGCCTCAGCAGGCAGCTCGCTCTCACTGCCTCCGAGCAGGGCAAGCAGTCTGTCGTGCCCCGTCTTGCCGCTGATTCGGACGCTTTCCTCTTCGGTATCTATCTCCGGCGTTGCGGCGGGCAGCTCCTCGATCTTCTCCCCGTTCTCTTCCGGCAACGGCACGGCGGCGTCCGGCGTCAGATTCTCAGTCTCCAGTTCGGGGACGACGTTCTCCGCCGGTGTACGGAGCTGCACTGCATTCTCCGTATCCATTGTTTCACCCTTCTCCTCGTCCGGCCGGTCGGAGGTAAACCCGATATCGTTCCCGCTGAAGAGCATGAGGTTCTCATCCTCCTCCGCTGCCGGCACAGAGGACGTGTTTTCGAGCAGTTCGGGCGCGCTGCCGCTCACGGTGAAGGGGGCAGGCTCCACGACCGTCTCGGAAATGTCGGTCTCTGCCGAAGCGAGCGCTTCGTCCTGAGAAACTGCCGGCGCGGGTGCTGCCATTTTCAGCATGGGGGCTTCGGCTTCTTCAAGCACCGCGGGTTTCGTGACCTGCTCCGGGACGGACACCTGGCTCTGCTCCGGGACAGACGCCGGGACTTGCAGTTCCACGGATGGCTGTGCTTCGACCAGCGCGGGGGGCTGTACTGCCGCGGGCGCGGACATCTGCACCTCTGCGGGAGCGGGCGTCTGTGCCACGGTGAATGGCTCATAGTACTGCGCCGGTGCAGGCGTTTGCACTGTCACCGGGGCGGTATACTGGTCAAACCGATATTGATTGTACTGTTCGGGCTGCAGGGTGTTATAGGTCTCGTTCACGTTGTTTCCTGCCGCAAGGAAGGCGTCCGGGGTTGTGGACACGGAGAAGGTCTCCGCCGGGGCGGCAGGCCAGATGGGCGTCGGCGCCGCTGTCTGAGCGGAGATGGTGAAAGCATCCTCGGTCGGCGCAGGCAGACTCTCTGCCGTCGGCGCCTGCGAGGCCTGATAGAGCTGCTCAGCGGCCTCCTGCGTACGGAGGCTGACGTCCTCTGCATGTTTGCCGGGGCCGAATCCGCTGGCTGCGAAGAGGACCAGCAGGGCGCAGGCGGCCGCGCTCAGTGCCATGCGCAGGCCGAAGGCGCGCAGGCGGCGGTTCTTCTTTATCATCTCGCTGCGCCGGACGCCCGCCATGATGTTCTGATGCAGACCCTCCGGCAGAGGTTCGGGCTCTTCGGACAGAATATCGGACAGGTCGTGAAAGACCGCGTACATCGCGTTGCAGCGGGAGCAAGTGTTCATATGCGCCATCAGGGCCTCATGC
>CADAAM010000079.1 GCA_902785905.1 Oscillospiraceae bacterium
GCGCTGGACGCGGGCAAGCCCGTCGTCGCGCTGGAGAGCACCATCATCTCCCACGGCATGCCCTACCCCAAGAATGTGGAGACCGCCCTGCTGGTCGAGCAGACCATCCGCGACAACGGCGCGACCCCCGCTACCATTGCCGTCATCGGCGGCAGGCTCAAGGCAGGTCTGAGCCGTGAGGAGATCGAATACCTCGGCAAAACCGGCCGCGGCGTCGCCAAGGCCAGCCGCCGCGATCTGCCCGCGCTGGTCGCGAGAAAGGCCGACGGCGCCACCACCGTCGCCACCACCATGATCATCGCCCACATGGCCGGGATCGGTATCTTCGCTACCGGCGGCATCGGCGGCGTGCACCGCGGCGCGGAGGTCACCATGGACATCTCCGCCGACCTCGAGGAGCTGGCCCAGACCCCGGTGATGGTGGTCTGCGCGGGCGCAAAGTCCATCCTCGACCTCGGCCTCACGCTCGAGTACCTTGAGACCAAAGGCGTGCCCGTACTCGGCTACGGCACGGAAGAACTGCCCGCCTTCTACACCCGCAAGTCCGGCTTCGGCGTCGACTACCGTGTCGATACCCCCGAGGAACTGGCCGCCATGTACCGCGCCCAGCGCGAGCTCGGCTACAAGGGCGGTATGCTGGTCACGAACCCCATCCCCGAGGAGTACGCCATGGACAAGGCCGTCATCGACGAGGCCATTGAAAAGGCCCTGGCCGAGGCCAAGGCCCAGGGCATCCATGGCAAGGAGACCACCCCCTTCCTGCTGGCGAAGGTCGTGGAGCTCACTGGCGGCGACAGCCTCGAGTCCAACATCAAGCTGGTGCTCAACAACGCCAAGGTCGCCGCGCAGACGGCCAGGGCCATCTGCGGGTGATATTCTCACACATTGCAGCGCAAAAATGGGAACTTCCGAAAAAGTTCCCATTTTTGCATGGATTGTACGTGAAGGGGGGCTCCCCGTCCCCCTTCACAGATCCCCCTTACAAGACCAACTTGGTTTTCAAGGGTTTGTCTGCAGTCTGCAGCCGCCGCGGTTTCGCGGCGGCTATTGTTTTTGTTGCAATGCGGGGCGTTTTGTATTAAAATATTGTAGATTGATCTAAGATTGAGAGGAGGCGGCGTATGCAGGAATCGAGCTGTATGGTATCCATACTGTGCACCGCCTACAACCACAGCGCCTATATTGCCCAGACGCTCGAGAGCTTTCTGATGCAGGAGACCAGCTTTCCCTTTGAGATCCTCGTGAGCGACGACGCCTCTACCGACGATACCGCCGACATCATCCGCCGTTATGAGGAGCAGAATCCCGACGTCGTGCGGCCGGTCTATCTCAAAGAGAACCTCTATTCCCAGGGCCGAAACCTCTATGCCGAGGTGCTCTTCCCGAGAGTGCGAGGCAAGTATATCTGCATCTGCGAGGGGGACGACTACTGGATCGACCCGACGAAGCTCCAGCGCCAGGTGGATTTCCTGGAGGCGCATCCCGACTACTCCGCCTGCGTCCACAACACGGTCCTGCACTACTGTGACGGCTCCCAGCCTGACCGGCTGCTGCTGCACGACGGGCGGGACACAGACCTCGGGATGGAGCGGGTGCTGTCCGGCGCGTCACGCACCTATCACACAAGTTCACTGATGGGGCGTGCGTACATCCTCACCGATATGCAGGACTTCTACCACGTCGCCTTCCGCTGCGGGGGCTTCACCGATTATCCGAACAACATCTGGCTTTTGCTCAACGGCAAGATCAGATATCTCGACCGGCCCATGTCGGTCTATCGCATCAATTCCAACCCCAGCGCCTGGAGCAGCGGCGTGGACTCCCAGTATAAAAAGCTGCGCCGTTTTGTCTACAGCCAGCGGGAAATGCTCAAGGCCGTGCTGCCCCACATGCCGCCCGAATACCGGGAGATGACGGAGCAGGCCATCCTCGAGCGGGAGTTTGAGCTCATGTATCTTGAGGGGCGCGACCGCGAGCAGCGCAGGCCCCCCTACGACGCGATTTTGAAGCAGCAGCCCCTGTCCTACCGGGCCAAGAATCTGGTCAAGTGCTGCTTCCCCGCGATACAGCGCTGGCACCGCAAGCGCCGCGGTTTTGATTAACGCGCCTCCGCGCGCGGAGAAGGAGAGACTTCGCATGGCAGATGTGAAAAACGTACTGGTGTTCCCCGCGGGCACGGAGATCTCGTTTGAGATCCGCAGCGCCCTGAGCACCAGCAAATTTGTAAAGCTCTACGGGGCCACCAGTGTCCCCTGTCACGCGGAGTTTGTGTACGAAAACTGCGCCGAGGGCGTCCCCTATGTGGACGATCCCGGCTTCATCGATGCGATCAACGCGATCGTCGACCGCTGGGACATCGACTATATCTACCCCGCGCACGACAGCGCCCTGCTCACTTTGACGCGGGAGCAGGCGCGGCTTCACGCCGCCGTCGTCACCTCCCCGCTCGAAACGGTGGAAATCTGTCGTTCCAAAAACCGCACCTATCAGTTTCTCGCCGGGGCCGATTATCTGCCCCGCGTGTACGCAAATCCCAACGAGGTCGATCACTACCCCGTGTTTGTCAAGCCCTCGGTCGGTCAGGGCTCGGAGGGTGCGCACCTTGTCCATGACCGCGCCGAGCTGGACGCCGCCCTCGCGGAGGGGCGGGAGCTCGCAATCTGCGAATATCTGCCCGGCAAGGAGATGACGGTCGACTGCTTCACCGACCGCCACGGCGAGCTGCGCTTTGTCTCTCCCCGCTCCCGCGACCGGATCAAGGCGGGCATCTCCGTGCGCTCCCGCCTGCTGCCCCAGGACGCGGCCAGCGAGGCCGTCGCCCGCGATCTCAACCGCCGCCTGCGCTTCAACGGCGCCTGGTTTTTCCAGCTCAAGGAAAACGCCCGGGGCGAGGTGCGCCTGCTTGAGGTCGCGCCCCGCATTGCCGGGACGATGGGTTTGGTGCGCAACCAGGGCGTGAACATGCCTCTGCTGACCCTCTATAACATGTGGGACAGTGACGTGAGCATCCTCACCAACGGGCGCGAGCTCATGCTCGACCGCTGCTTCATCAGCCGCTTCCGGTCGGACATCGAGTACGACCGGGTCTACGTCGATTTTGACGATACCCTCGTGCGAAACGGCAAGGTCAACCCCGTGCTCATCGCCTTTCTCTACCAGGCCAGGGGCAAGGGCAAAGCGCTCTTCCTTTTGACCAAGCACCGGGGCGACCACATGGCGGAGCTTGAAAAGCAGTGCATCGCCCCCAATCTCTTCGACGAGATCATCCACATGGAAAAGGGCGAGAACAAGGCCAGGTGTATCAGCGGCCGCGCCATCTTTATTGACGATTCCTTTGCCGAGCGGCGTCAGGTACGCGAGTCCTGCGGCATCCCCGTGTTCGATCTGGACATGGTGGAGAGTCTGCTGGACTGGCGCGTCTGAGGCCGGGGAAGGAGCTTTCGCATGAAAGACAACATTCTTGTCTCCGTCTTCTGTACGGCCTACAATCACGAGGCTTTTCTGCGCGACGCCCTGGAGGGCTTTGTCACGCAGCGCGTCAGCTTCCCCTTTGAGGTTCTGGTCAACGACGACGTGTCCACCGACGCGACCTGCGACATCATCCGCGAGTACGCCGAGAAATACCCCGACATCATCCGCCCCTTCTATCAGGAGCAAAACCTCTACTCCCGGGGCATCGACGTATACCAGACCGTCTTTTACCCCAACGCCCGCGGCAAATACGTCGCCTTCTGCGAGGGGGACGACTACTGGACAGACCCCGACAAGCTCCAGCTCCAGGCGGACTTTCTGGAGGCACACCCCGATTACGCCGCCTGTGTCCATAACACGGTGCTGCACTTCTGCGGTGACGGGCGCGAGAAGACGCTGCTCGACCGCAAAGAGGGCGACGTGGAGTTTGAGGACATCGTCCCCGGCATGTCCGGCGCGTACCACACGAGCTCGCTCATGGCACGCAAAGAAATCCTCGCCAGTCCCCCGGACTTCTATGACGTCGCCTGCAAGTATAACTTCGGCGACTACCCCGACGCGCTGTGGCTGAGGCTCAACGGGAAGATCCGCTATCTCGACCGCGCCATGTCCGTCTACCGCATCAACTCCAATGCCGACGCCTGGAGCGCGGGCGTCGACGGGCAGTACGGCAAGCTGCGGCAGTTCATCGTCGGCAAGGCGGAGATGCTGCGCGCCTTCCGCCCCCACGCCCCGGCATCGGTGCTGCCCCTGGTGGACAACACGATCCTCGAACGGGAGTTTGAGCTTATGTACATTGAGGGCCGCGACCGCGAACAGCGCCAGCCCCCCTATGACCGTCTGCTCCGCGCCATGCCGCTGAGCTACCGCATCAAAAACTGGATCAAATGCAGCTTCCCCGCTTTGCAAAGATTGTACCGGCGGCTGAAAGGCTACGGGAGCTGACTGTCATTCTGAGCGCATCGAAGTATTTTATAGATCCTTCGACTTCGCTTCGCCCAGGATGACGAAAACCTAACATTCAGGAGCACCCTCACCTATGGACAAAAAGCGATCTGTCATCACCAATTTCATATGGCGGCTCATGGAGCGCGGCGGCACCTATGTGATGAATTTCATCGTCTCCCTGGTTCTCGCCCGTCTGCTGGAGCCCTCGCTCTACGGCAGCATCGCCCTGGTCACGGCCATCACCACCATCCTCCAGGTCTTTGTGGACAGCGGCATGGCCAACTCCCTGATCCAGAAGAAGGACACCGACGATCTGGACTACTCCTCTGTTTTTTACTTTAACCTCGTCTTCTGTCTGGTGCTGTACACGGGCCTCTTCTTCGCCGCGCCCCTGATCGGCCGCGTTTATCACGACATGTCCCTCGTCCCCGTGGTGCGCGTGCTGGGCCTCACTATCGTCGTCTCCGGCGTCAAAAACGTGCAGCAGGCATACGTTGCGAAGACCATGCAGTTTCGCCGCTTCTTCTTTGCGACCCTCGGCGGGACGATCTTCTCCGCCGCTGTGGGCATCACGCTCGCCTATCTGGGCTACGGCGTCTGGGCGCTGGTTTTCCAGCAGCTTTTAAACGTTACGGTAAACACCGCGATCCTCTGGCTCACGGTGGGCTGGCGGCCCAAGCGCATGTTCTCCTGGCAGCGCCTTAAGGGCCTCATCTCCTACGGCTGGAAGCTCCTGGTCTCCCAGCTTTTGGACACCGCCTATCTCAAGCTCTACCAGTTCATCATCGGCCTGCGCTACTCGACGGCGGACCTCGCGTTCTTCAACAAGGGCGACCAGTTCCCGAATCTCATCATGGAGAACACCAATGCCTCCCTCGACAGCGTGCTGCTGCCGGTTCTGTCCTCCGAGCAGGACAAGCTCGAGCGCGTGCGGGAGATGACGCGCCGGGCTATCCGCATTAGTACCTTCGTGCTCATGCCGCTGATGGCGGGTCTCGCCGCCTGTGCCGAGCCGATGATCCGTTTCCTGCTCACGGACAAGTGGGTTCCCTGCGTGCCCTATCTGCGGCTTTTCTGCCTGTACTACGCGATCTGGCCCCTGCACACGGCCAATCTCAACGCTATCAAGGCCACCGGCCACAGCGGGATTTTCCTCGAGCTTGAGATCATCAAGAAGGTCGTCGAGACCGCGATCCTGCTGGTTACCATGCGCTACGGCGTCATGGCGATCACTGTCGGCCTGCTGGTCTCCGGTTTTTCCGCCCTGCTCATCAACGCCTGGCCGAACCGTCGGCTGCTCGGCTACAGCATCCCCCAACAGATACGCGACGCGCTGCCCGCCGTCCTGCTCTCGGCGGCGATGGGGCTTGCGATCACGCCGATCTCGTGGACGGGCCTGTCTGATCTCGTCAAGCTCCTGCTCATGGTCCCGGCGGGCGTTGCGGTGTACGTCGGCGGCTCGCTGCTCTTTAAGCTGGAGAGCTTTCAATACATTCTGGATGTCGTGAAAAAATGCTGCGGCGCGGAAAGGAGGAAGCGTGATGTCAGATAAACAAAAAAAGCTGCTGCTCCTCGGCGGGGCGCATTATCTCCGCCCTGTCATCCGGGAGGCCCACGCCCTCGGTCTGTATGTCATCACCTGTGACTATCTGCCGGACAACACCGCGCACAAATACAGCGATGAGTACCGCAACGTCAGCATTCTCGACCGCGAGGCCGTGCTGCAAACCGCGCGGGAGCTTCAAATCGACGGGGTGATGAGCTTTGCCTGTGACCCCGGCGTCGTGACGGCGGCCTATGTCGCCAAAGAACTCGGCCTGCCGAGTCCCGGCAGCTTTGAGTCGACCTCTATCTTGCAGGATAAGGGCCGCTTCCGGGCCTTCCTCACGGACAACGGCTTCACTGTCCCCCGGGCCAAGCGCTACACCGACAAGGCGGAGGCCCTGCGTGACGCGGCCTCCTGGACCTTCCCCATGATCGTCAAGCCCGTAGATTGCGCGGGCAGCAAGGGCGTCACCCGCATTGACAGCGCCGAACAGCTCCCTGCCGCCATCGAGCGGGCGCTGGACTACTCCTTCAGCGGGGCGTTTATCATTGAACAGTTCATCCAGCAGCAGGGCTATTCCTCGGACACGGACTGCTTCGTCATCGATGGCCGCCTCGCCTACTGCTCGTTTGACGAGCAGCACTTTGACAGAAGCGCCGAGAACCCCTACACTCCCGCGGCCTACGCCTGGCCATCCAGTATGCCGGAGGCCATCCAGACGGAGCTGCGCGCGGAGCTGCAAAGACTGATGACGCTTCTCCATATCGGCACCGGCGTCTTCAACATCGAGACCCGTCAGGGCACCGACGGCAAAGCCTACATTATGGAGTGCACACCCCGCGGCGGCGGCAATCGCCTGAGCGAGGTTCTGGAGCTTGCCACCGGCGTAAAGCTCATTCAGAACGCCGTGCGCGCGGCAGTCGGTTTGCCGGTGGACGAGATGTCAGACCCCGTCTACCACGGACACTGGGCGGAGATCATCCTGCACAGCCGGGTGGACGGTCTCTTCAGAGAGCTGCAGATCGCCCCGGAGGCGCAGCGCTTCGTTGCGGAGACCGATCTCTGGGTCGTGCCGGGCGAGGCGATCGAGCGCTTCAGCGGCGCGAACAAGGCCATCGGCACGCTGGTGCTGAACTTCCCCGACCGCGAGACTATGGATCGCTATATGTCCGACGATTCCTGGTACAGCGTCGTCACCGAATAAAGGAGAACCCCCATGAAAAAGCTTCTCATGCTCGGCACGAGCTACGGCACTAAGCTCATGCTGGAATACGCCAAAAGCCAAGGCGTGTACACCATCGTCACCGATTATCTGGAGCCGGAGCACTCCCCCGGCAAGCTGATTGCGGACGAGTATTGGATGATCAACACCGGCGACCTCGACGCGCTGGAAACCAAGTGCCGCGAAGAAAACGTCAATGCCGTGGTCTGCGGCATCAGCGAGTTTAACCTTGAGATGTGCATGGCCCTGTGCAAGCGCCTCGGTCTCCCCTGCTACTGCACGCCGGAGGCCTGGCACTACTCCCGCGACAAGGTGGACTACAAAAAGCTCGCGACCTCACTCGGCGCACCGCTTGCCACCGACTACTTCCTCTCCGATCCCCCGACACGGGAGGAACTGGACGCAGTCAAGTACCCCGTCGTGGTCAAGCCCGTGGATTTGAGCTGCAACCGCGGCATCAGCTACGTGCACGACGAGAAGGAACTGCTGGAGGCCTGCGACTACGCCCGCTCCATGTCGAAAAGCCGCAAACTGGTGATTGAGCGCATGCTCCGCGGCGAGGAATGGTACGGCGCCTACGCCATCGCAGACGGCAAGGTGAGCCTTCTCGGCCTCTGCGCCATGTACGCCCAGCCGGGCTACCCCAAGTTCTGCTACTCCATCACCTCCACGCTCTCCAACCACGTCGAGGACTTCTGCCGGGAGATCAACCCCGCGATCGAGCGCGTGACCGCCGCC
>CADAAM010000080.1 GCA_902785905.1 Oscillospiraceae bacterium
TGTTTTTCGGTTGCCCCGCCAGGGGCGAGAAAAACGGCAACAAATCATATTATAGTAAACGAAAATCATTTTCGTTTACTATATCTGTTCAAACGGTCTTCTCCGCGTTGAGGAGAACAAACATAGGAAATCCCGTCCTGTTTTGGCAAACCCTCGCTTCCGGGCATGGACAGAGGATTTCGGGCTTTGATATTATATCATCTATTGGTAAAACCCGCAAGTGTCAACTTTTTTCATTATTCTGACTCCTTATGCCGTCTGCCTTGAAGACGACATAAAATCGCTTTGCTTCTTGAATATTTTCGATATATAATTATACTTAGAGAAGCACATTTCGCCTGTCAGGCTGGGAAGAAGGATAAAGGAGAAGATCTCATGAAAAAATTTGCGGTGTTCAGCGGCTTTCTCGGTTCTGGAAAAACAACGGCCATGATGGCCCTGGTCAAATACTATACGGCCCATCACGGGAAAGCCGCCATGATCTCCAACGATCTCGGTGAAGGCGTAACGCTTGCCGACCATCGGCTCGCCGTGCTCAGCGGGGTAAACGCCTCGGAGATCACGGATGAGTGCATCTGCTTCTGCCGCGACGTGCTGACACAGCGGCTGAACGCCTGTTATGATGACGGCTGTGAGCTTGTCATTTCGGATATTCCGGGCTTCGGCGTCGGCGCGCTCGAGCACGTCTATCACGGTCTGGGCAAGGACTGCCCCGGAGAGTTTGAGCTTGCCCCCTTCACCGTCCTCATCGAGCCCCGAAACGTGAAGCTGCTCCGTGACGGGCAGCCGGACGACATGGCGCACATCCTGCGCGCGCAGCTCATGGAGGCCGATCTCATCGTGCTCAGCAAGGGCGATCTTCTGACAGATGCTGAGCTTGCCGATCTCTGCGCCTGGCTTGCCGACAGCTATCCCCAGGCGAAGGTCATCACAATCAGCGCCGTGAGAGGCGACGGACTTGAGACGCTCTCTCAGGAGCTGAAACAGGGCCATGCCTCCATGCGGCATCCCGATATCGACTATGAGGATGTACTCCTGCAAAACGCCATGGATCAGCTCAGCGAGTACTATCTTCAATATCACGCGCAGGTCTGCTGCCTTGACTTTGACGGGACGGCGTACCTCTCGGACATTGCCCGTTCGGTGCAGACGGCGCTGCGGGCCGAGGGACGCGAGATCCCGCACATGAAGCTCCTGGCCTGGGAGCCGGGTGGCGATTTCGGCAAGGTCGATCTGCTCGGCGTCGACCGCCCGATTGAGATCACGAGGTCGTTTGAGCGCCCCAGCACGGCCCTCGCCGTCGTTCTGAACGCAAACGCCGCCTGTCCCGCGGCCAGGCTGGACGAGCTTATCATGCAGGCTGTGGATACCGTCTCGGAGCAATATCAGCTCGATCTGCTGATCTTCAAAAAGGTTTTTTTCAGTCTCGGGGAATGATGTGCCTTTTCCGATTCTACCTTGGAAGGAGGGATTTCGGAATGCGCTTGTCCAGGATCTGCGCGACCGTTCCCGTGACGAAGCCCATGGCCAGACCCACGAGCATCAAAACACCCATGTACCAGACAAGTCCGTCGGTTTTTAAGATCAGCATGGCCGCCGCGACCTGCCCGACGTTGTGCAGCACGGCTCCGGCGACGGCAGTCGCGACAAGGCCGAAGCGTCCCCCGCGGCAGAGCAGGCACATCGCCGTCAAGCTCAAAAGTCCCCCCGCAAGCGCATACAGCATGGCCCCGACGCCGGAGAACAGGAACGCCGAAAGCAGAATCTTGGCGAACATAAGGGCAAAGGCCGCAGGTATGCCGAGCCAGCAGATAGCGAGGATCAGCACGCTGTTGCTTAGGCCGAGCTTGACCCCCGGGATACCCGTCGGGATCAGACTCTCCACATAGCCGAGCATCAGCATGACGGCGACCAGCAGCGCGGACAGGGCCAAGCGTCTCCCTTGTTTTCGTTCCATCAGTTCTCGGCCTCCGCCGCTGCGGCATACGCCTCCAGAAGGCGCGCCTCCGCTTCCTCCCGCGTGAGCAGCTCCAGCGTCAGCCGGTGCGGCAGGCAGATCACCATGTTAAACAGGATGCGGGAATCCCGGTTCTCGAGCGTGACCTCGCCCTGGCCCACACAGTCCTGATTGTCACAGTTGGAGGATTCCATATAAAACGCATTTTTCCCGATATGGACCACGTTTTCGCTCCCGTCCTCCTGCGCGACGCGAAAAGCGTTCTCCCCGCTCAGCGGGATGGGAGAATATTCCTTCCCGCCTGCCGTTACCATCAGGTAGGATTCGGCGGGATACTCCTCAAAATAGGCCCGCACCGTGTCATTTGCAAATTCCGCGTACCCGACGGCAGCGCTCACCGCTGCGGCGGGTTTTTCTTTTTCGGCGGGCGATACAGACGGCGCTTTTCCGCGCTGGGCGTGCCCGAGCAGAAGCACCAGCAGCGCCGCCGTGAACAGCGCCAGGAGCAGATAAAGATCTCTCTTTCGAGTCACAGGATCACCCCGCCTTCACCCAAGCGGTCAAAATCGCCGCTGTGCCGGAAGTATTCCCGGAAGCGCTCCATCAGCGGCCAATCCTCCTTTGCGTCCTCCTTCCGGCAGGCCGCGCCGATCAGGACGCTCGGCGCGTCGGCAAGGGAAACCTGACGAAAGCCCTCATTCGGTTCCAGAAAGCTCAGGGACAGGATGGGGTAGCCGTTGATCTGGCAGAGGGCGTCCGCCTGATCCGGGTGCTGGTATTCGAGAAAGGCACTGTGCGGACAGCGCTCCTCCAGCAGCCGCTTGACGGCACGGAAGTTCTTCGATTCCGCGGTCCGGGCGCTCAGCAGGATCGTCTGGCCGTCCAGCTCCTCCGTCCGCACGCTCTCCCGTCCCGCAAAGGGGTGCGCGTCGGAGACGACTACCGAGTTTCGGCAGCGGAGAACAGGCAGAACGGACAGGCGTTCGTCTGCGTCCTGTATCTCAGCCAGCGGCGCGATGTCCGCCCGGTGGTTCAGCAGCGCGGAGCCGCATTCACGCAGCCTGCAGGAGATGAAGGAATAGTCGATTTCCTCATTTTCCCCCTTCAAGGCCTCACAGGCGCGGGTGACATATTTCCGGGTATAACTGAAAATGCTGATTAGATTTGCGGGATGGCCTGCGTCTGCCGGTAAAAAGCCTCGCCTTTGTCGGTGAGCGTCACGCCGAAAGCGGAGCGTTCAAAGATCGGAAAGCCAACCTCTCTCTCCATGGCGGCGATCTGGCGCGTCAGCGTTGAGGTGGAGACAAAGCACTGCTCAGCGGCTTTTTTAAAACTCTTGAGCTGAACGATCACATCCAGGATAGCCAGCTGTCTGATATCCATATCACCGAACTCCTCTCCGGATTGCTGCAAAAATTATAACAAATTGCAACAGCCTTTGCAAGATACGCAAAGCCCCTTTTTTGTGTAATGTGCTATAATAATTTCATCCCATTTCGGAGCAAAATTGTAAGGAGGTACAAAATGAACATTTCAAGACGCGACTTTTTGAAAGGGACGGCCGCAGGCGCTCTGGGCCTTGCGGCTTCCAGTCTGCTCAGCCCGGTTTCCGCCTTTGCGGAGGGGGAAAAGGAATCCGAAAAGCTGAACATCTACCAGGCGATGGCCGGTCTGAACCCGCAGGATTATGATTTCCGCGATCCCGACTCCGATCTCGCCGCCATCTTCAGCCCCTGGAAATTCGGCGGTCTCAGCCTGAGCCACCGCATGGTCAAATCCGCTGCCGGCTCCGATACGCAGAAGGGCAGCGAGGAGGAGGCCGTCGAGTACTACGCCAACTTTGCCAAGGGCGGCGTGGAGATGGTCTGGGTCGAGGACTTTCTGAAATTCCATGACAACTTCCCCAGCGCCCGCGCCACCGCGATCGAGGATTCCCACGTCAAGGCCGTTGTCGACGGCGTGCATAAAGCCGGCGGCTACATCGGCTATCAGCTCAGCTGCATGGGCCGTTCCTTCAGCGGCTTTGACGCTGCGACCGCACCCATGTACGCTTCCGCCTTTGCCGAGCACCTGACCCGCGAGGAGGTCAAGCTCGTCCAGGAGGACTTCATCAACGGCGCCAAGAAGATGAAGGATCTCGGCTTCGACGCCGTGGAGATCAACGCCGCCGGCAACAACATCGGCCAGGCCTTCTTCTCCCGCCAGCGCAACCACAGGGACGACGAGTACGGCCCACAGAGCTTTGAAAACCGCGCCCGCTTTGTCGGTGAGATCATCACCGGCATCAAAGAGGTCTGCGGCAAGGACTTCCCCGTTCAGGTTCTGATCAACGGCATTGAGGAAAACGACATCGACATCGGTCAGGCCGATCTGTCCACCACGGTCGAGGAAAACTGCAAGATCTGCAAATCTCTTGAAGAATTCGGCGCCGATTCGCTGCATGTGCGTCTGGGCGTGTTCCGCATGCATGTGTGCCAGTTTGCCTCCGACCTCTATTTCACCGGCAACGGCATCATCGGTACGGCGGCTAACGGCACCCGCTTCGACTTCTCCCGTCACTTTGAGGGCAAGCTCCTTGCCAATCACGACGCTTACGGCATGATGCTCAAGGTAGCCCAGGAGATCAAGCAGGCGGTCACCATCCCCGTCGGCACCGTCACCTGCATGAACCCCGCCCACGCGCCCAAGTTCTTCAACGACGCGATCAAGGACGGCATGTGCGACTTCTTCATCATGAATCGCCCCCTCACCGTCGATACCGAGTACGTCAACAAGCTGCGCGAAGGCCGCCTTGACGAGATCGCCCCCTGCACCCGCTGCATGCACTGCCACTTCGACTACGACGAGAACGGCAAAACTTATGAGCACTGCCGTGTCAACGCGGCGACACAGCGCGCCTGGCACGATCAGATGCCCGAGGGCGCGACCCCGCGTCCCGCGGACGGCGACAAGAAGGTCATGGTCGTCGGCGGCGGCCCCGCCGGTATGGAGGCGGCCCGCATCGCAGCCCAGCGCGGCTACGACGTGACGCTCTATGAAAAGAACGGCATGCTCGGCGGTCTGCTCACCTTCGCCAATATTATCAAGGGCCCGCATGAGAATCTGGACGATCTCAAAAAATACCTGATCCGCCAGCAGGAGCTCAAGGGCGTCAAGGTCGTTACAGGCACAGAGGTGACAAAGGACTTCATTGAGAAGGAAGCGCCCGACTATGTGGTGCTCGCCGTCGGCGGCAAGCGCCCGGCGCTTGAGCTCGCCTCCCATGGCGCGACGACGGTCATCTCCCTCGACGACATTGCGCGCACGAAGATCGGCGAGCATGTCACCATCATCGGCGGCAACGCCCAGGCGGTGGACACCGCGCAATATCTCATCGCCCAGGGCAAGCATGTCACCATGGTCTCCCCCGAGGACAAGGACAAGCTGGACAAGGGCCAGTCCTCCTGGGTCAAGCAGTTCACCATCCCCATGCTGTACGCAAACGGCATGCGTCTGTGGCCGAATGCCTCTGTCAAGGAAATCCGTGACGGCGAGATCGTTATCGATGGCGAGACCGGCTGCGACATCGTGATCGCCTGCGAGACCGTCATCGACGCGCGCGACATGCTGCCGAACAAGGACTTGATCGACGGTCTCTCCATCCCCGCCATTGCGGTCGGCGACTGCAACACGCCCTTCAACATTGCCGAGGCGATCGCCGCCGGCAACATTGCCGCGAGAAACATCTGATTTTCCGACAGCTCATTCCATACCAGAGAGGAGAATCTCGTATGAAAAAAATCTTATCCCTCTGCCTCTGCGTCTGCATGCTGCTCTCGCTCGGCCTTGTCTCTCACGCTGAGGGCTTCACGCCGGGCAGTTATGAGGCTGCAGCGCATGGCTTCGGCGGAGACGTGACCGTCAAGATTACCGTCGACGCCGAGAAGGTCACCGACATTAAGATCGTCGGCGACGGCGAGACCCCGACCGTCGGCGGTCAGGCCATCGCACATTACAACGAACGCCTCGCGGGCATCTCGTCCGCCGAGGAGATCGACGCCGTCTCCGGTGCAACCTTCACCTCCACCGCCGTAAAGACCGCAGTGGCAGACTGTCTGCGTCAGGCCCGCGGGGAGACGGCCGATAAGGGCGCGCCTCTGGTCGACGGGACCTATCAGGGAGAGGGCTTCGGCTTCAATCTGACCGTGCGCGTTCCCGTGACGGTTGAGGTTAAAGACGGAAAGCTGGCTTCCGTTGAGGTCGGCGAAAACGGCGAGACCAACGGCTTTATCGACACCGTGATCGATAAATTCATCCCCCGCGTCATCGACCGGCAGAGCCTCGCGGTCGACGCCATCACTGGCGCGACGGCAAGCTCCAACGGCGTGCGCCAGGGCATTGAAAACGCCCTGAAGGACGCCGGTATGGACCTCGCCGGACTGTATACGCCCGTTCCCAAAAAGAACGCCGCCGAGAGTTATGAGACCGACGTACTTGTGATCGGTATGGGCTCTTCCGGGACGACGGCGGCGCTCGCCGCGGCCGAGAAGGGCGTCAAGGTCCTCGCCATCGACAAGGCCGGCAAGTGGGGAGGCACCGGCGCGACGACCTCCGGCCCTGCGAACATCAACGCGCCCAGTCAGGTGGCGGCTGAGATCGTCGACTGGAAGGATCCCATCCAGGGTCAGCACACCAAGGCCCCCGGCGAACCGCTGGTTGACGCGGACGCGCTGTATCAGACCTGGCTTGACTATACCACCGTCGACGGCGTGCAGGGCGCAAAGCCCGAGCTCATCGCCAAGGTGATCTACGAGTCCGGCGAGACCTGCGACTGGCTCCAGGATTACGGCTTTGCCTTCGGCCCGGCTGTCGGCTTTGTCGGCGGCAAGTGGGCGATTTTCTCCTCCTATGTCGGCAACAAGGCGCTCACGGAGAGCTACTTTGCCAAGGCCTATGAGAAGTATACCGAGATGGGCGGCCAGTACCTGCTTGAGACCGAGGCGACCGATCTGCTCTTTGAGGACGGCCGCTGCGTAGGCGTCAAGGCCATCAAGGCCGACGGCACGGCCGTGACCATCCGCGCCAAGGCTGTCCTCTGCTGCTCCGGCGGCTACGCTGCCAGTGAGGAGCTGCAGCGCCGCTTCACCGGCGATGCCTACAAGCTCTACGGCATGTACACCAACGACGGCAAAATGATCCGCTCCGCGATAGAAAACGGTGCGGCTACCTACAGCATCGGCATCTATCCGATGTCCCACTTCGTGGCCCCGAGTCAGATCACGACCTGCTTCTCCTTTGCGGACAACGACATCCCCTACGGTCTCGTCTGCACCGCAGAGGGCATGGCGGTCAACCGCGAGGGCAATCGCTTCATTGACGAATCCTCCATCGCCATGCAGGCTTTCTACCAGGGCAGCGAGTTCTTCTACGTCTACTCTTCCGATCAGATCGACGTGCTGCGTGAGAAGGGCCTGAGCGCCAACGCCTCCGGCCGGTATCTGTCCCAGGGCGGCATCACGGCCGACACGCCGCTTGCCAACATCGACGCGGTCATCGACTACGGTGTGGACGCGGGCTTTATTTACAAAGCCGCCACGCTTGAGGAACTGGCCGGGCAGCTCGGAATGCCTGCCGAAAACCTCAAGGCCTCCGTTGCCGGCTACAAGCCCGACGGCGACGCCTTCGGCAAGGATCCTGCAAAGTTTGAACGCCTCGGCACGATCAGCGAGGGCGCCGAGTATTATGTGGCCTTCACCGGCTGCCCGTACATTTACAGCACCTGCGGCGGACTTGACGTCAATGAGAATTTCCAGGTTCTCAATACCGAGGGAGAGGTCATCCCCGGGCTCTTCGCCTGCGGTACAGACAGCATGGGCGTCCTCTTCAACGAGCAGAAGGCTTACACCAACTACGGCGGCTGCGCCCAAGGCTACTGCTTTGTCTCCGGACGGGATGCAGGCTACTTCGCGGCGGAGCAGATTCTCGGCTGAGATTCTCAAAAACATCTTCACAGCAATGGGGCTGCCGAAAACGGCAGCCCCATTGCTGTATCGTATAGCTTTATGCGTCTTCACGCAGGATCTTGAACGAGGAGGTGTAGGCGTAGATGAGCGGATCGTCGTAGCGGAAAAAGATCACGCCGTCCGCGGGGCTGTACACGGTTTCAAGGATCTCTCCGGTGCAGGGATCGATAATCTCCGCCAGCGCCTGCCCTGCGGTGACCCGGGCGTTCTGAGGCACCAGATTGTGATACAGTCCCGAGCAGTTGGTGCGCACGGTCAGCAGATCGTCATAGTGGAAGATGCGTACGTCGGCAGCGGGAGCGGGGGTACCCTTTAAAATATGGTTGCAGATCATAAAGCGTTCCACCGCGTCAACAGCCACTTCCGCCCCCTGCACGCTGATCTTGGCGGTGGTGCCGGAATAGAGGCTGTAGGCGTCGGTCTCCCAGATCTGCCAGTTGTAGTTTAACGTGGCGGTATCATAGGGCCGCGGCTCGCGCACCACGATGTACGGCAGGCCGAAGGCGCGGGCCTTTTCCGGGTTTTCATAACCTGTGTGTATCATCTGGATATAGGGCTGGAACTCTCCCGGCATGTAAAAAGAGGTAAACTGGATGCCGATGGGGTATTTGTTGACGACTTCAAAGACCGCAGCGGCGATACGCTGGGTGGTCTCTCCCAGCGCATAACCGGGAAACATGCGGTTGATATCGGTGTTGTCGATGCTCCAGAAGCGCTTTCCGATATTCATGGACGCGGGATTGAGCGTCGGGATCACCATAACCTGCCTGTTCTCCTCAAAGCGCCCCTCCGCCTCCAGCTTCTTCAGGCGCTGCAGCACGCGGGAACACATGAAGATCTGCTGATACTCGTTGCCGCGGGAGCTGCCCACAATGCACAGCGCCTTTTCGCCCTCACCGAAGGTAAAGGCGCGCAGGCGAAAATCGTCGCGGTAGATATTGGCTGTGCGGAGGATCACGGTCTCTTTCATCGCGCTGCGCCTCCCCCTACCAGGATCCGTCCCATGAGCGAGCCCTCGTCGACAAGCGGGTATTCGCGGATCGTAAACAGCAGGCCGCTCTTTTCGGCGTTAACATATTCCAGCACTTTCCCCTGAAAGGGATCAAAGACATAGCCGACAGTCTCCCCTTTCTTGACCCAGGAGCCGTGGCGTTTTGTTTTCATAAACATCCCCGAACAGCGCGCGTTGAGGAAAATGACCTCATCCTCCGTGTCAGCCACGATGGGCGTGCTCACAGGCTGGACATCTCCGTCCCATATGCCGAGAACTCTCATCAGGTTCAGAATCCCGGTCGTGAGCTGCTGGCCGTATTCGCCGGTCAGGCGCATCCCGACGCCCATCTCCACCACCAGGCAGGGCGTCCCGATGGCGTTCAGGGAGTAAGCCAGCGTGGATTCCAGCACCGTGCTGTTGCCGTGAACCCATACCAGATCGACATTGGCCTGACGTGCCAGCGGCACCAGCGTATCCCGGTGGAGCTCGTTGATGCGCACCTGCGGGATCTCGGTGAGGAAAATGTTGCTGGCGTGAATATCGAAAACCAGATCGGCCCCGGCCAGGTCGTTCACCAGGGCACTGGCGACGAATTCGGTCATCACACCGGTATCGGAGCCTGGAAAGGTGCGGTTCATGTCCAGGTCAAAGCCGGGGATGCCCCGCTGGATAGAGCCGATGCCCAGGGGGTTGACCGCCGGGTAGATCTCCACGCTTCCGTGCAGCAGCTCCGGGTTCCGGTTCAGAATTCTGGTCAACAGGAAGCACACATACTGCCCTTCCAGCTCGTCGCCATGGATGCCCGTCACCACGCAGATTCGCTTTCCCTCTCCGTTTCGGATGACATTCTTTCGTATACGCAGGGTCTCCTCCACCGGCAGGGGGATGCTGACGATATCCTCTAACATAGTCGCCTCTCTTCGCTCTCCGTCACGATGACGGAGATATCTGTTTTCTGTTTTGCAACACCTCGGAATACACCGCGGTTGATTGCGCAGTCGTTTGCGTCCCGCCCGTGGGAGAGCTTGATGTGCTGGTCGGAAACGACAAGGCAGTTGGTGGGATCGTAGCCTGTCCAGACCCCCTCGTGCAGGACCTCGACCCAGGCGTGGCTCTTCCCTTCTCCCAGCAGCATACCGGCCGCATAGCGGGAGGGAATGCCCTGCGCGCGGAGCAGCGAGAGCATGACGTGCGCGTAATCCTGACACACACCGCAGCCCATGGAAAACGCCTCGGCGGCTGTGGTTTGAACCGTTGTCGTGCCGGGCTGATATGACAGCGCTTCGTGTACCCTTTGCATAACGGTCTCCATCTCCGCAAAGCTGCCTGTGCGAAGGGAGAGACTTTCGGAGAAAGCCCGAAGCGCGCTGTCCGCCTCAGTCAAAGGGGTGGCAAAGGAAAAAACGCGTTCCCTGCCGGGATGCTCCGCCGGAGTATCGACAGCCAGTCCTGTCTCGGCAAGTCCGCACACATTCGCCTCGAAGCAGCTCTGCTGTCCGCCGCAGCAGCCGTACAGCAGGGCGTTGCCCCACTGATCCCGGCTGCAGCTGAGCCAGTCACTCGGAAACAGGAAATGCCGCAGCTCAAGGATGCGCTGTCTCGCATCTGTGCGGGGGACGCAGCGCAGGGTAAAGTGATGGCGGCAGACGGGAGAATCCATTGTAATTTTCAGATGATAATGAAAAGACAGCCTTTTCACAGTCAGCACTCCACCAGCGCATCCACGGTGCGGATGATCTCATCGTAATCCAGCTCCGGCGCCTCTGCCAGCTCTTCCAGCCTTCTCAGACCCTCCTGCGAATAAATCAGATCCGTGCGGCAGATACGCCAGCTCAGCCGACGGATATCCCGCTGTATATCCGTCCGGTCTCGTTTGCCGATCTTGATGATATTGCGGGTGTTCTCGTCGTCGATCTGATCATCCGCGCAGCCCCAGAAGGCCAGGATCGCGTCGGTGATTTTCTGAAAATGCAGCAGCGGTGCCTCGCTGCGCTTGGCGGACTTCATCTCATAAATGGCCATCTGGATGAAGGACAGGGTCTCGCTGCCGATTTCCTCACGCAGCTCGATAGCGTTGTCATAGGCCCGATAGAGGTTTGAGATGATAGAGTTTGGATCATCCAGGCCAAAGGCATAGCGGTCTATGAAATCATCCTTGTCCCGATAGATGTCCGGGATCTCCAGAGACTCACAGAAGGCCCGATGATCGTCGACGCTCTGCTCGATGAGCGAGTCGAAGGATAAAGAAAACAGCTTGAGCGTGGTATAGACCCGCTCGGAATATCGACCCAGCCAGAAGAGCCGGTCGGTGTTCATCACAGACTTAATACCCATGTGTCCTTAAAACCTCCCCCTTGAGAAGAATTGACAATGAAGGAATCCGGATTTCTTGAAAAACGTGTCAGCCCGCTCTTCCAGACGACGGGCTCCTCGCCAGTCAGGACAAAGGCGCGCAGATCGGCCTTGCGCTCCACCTGTCCGCCCTCGTCCAGTATCGGAATGTCGCAGAAGTCGATGACCTCCTGCGCGATGAAGCGCCGGGGCTGCGCCAGGATCATGGCGCGGAATCGCTCCTTCTCCTCCGCGCTGAGCTTATTGCCGAACACGACGCCGTAGCCGCCGGCCTCCGCCACGTCCTTGATGACCAGGGCGCCACGTCCTTGATGACCAGGGTATCAAAGTGCTCCAGCACATAGCTTCGGTCCTCCTCATAGAAAGGAAGATAGGTTGGCGCATTGTGCAGAATGGGCGTCTCGTGCAGATAGTATTCGATCATCTTCGGCACGAAATAGTAGATGCCCTTGTCGTCGGCAATACCGTTGCCGGGGCTGTTGAGTAGGGCGACATTGCCCTTACGGTAGACGTCGAAGATATGCGGAATGCCGATCAGGGATTCCGGGTTGAAGGTCATTGGGTCCATGTACTCGTCGGAAATCCGGCGGTACACGGCGCCGACGCGCTCTTTCCGCCCGGCGTAGCCCGTGAAGTACAGCGTATCGCCCTCCACCTCCAGGTCATTGCAGGTAACGAGGGGCATGCCCATCTGCTCGGCGAGATACGAGTGTTCAAAGTAGGCCGCGTTATAGCGCCCCGGCGTGAGCACGACGTTCATGCCGCCCGTGTTCACATAGTCCATGACATGGCGCAGAAGCTGCGGATAATTCCGGTTGTCTTCGATGGGCGTGTCATGGAAGGTGCGCGGGCTGCAGCGGCGCTCCAGCCCTCTGACGATGGTGGGATAGGAGGCGCCGGAGGGAACGCGGAGATTGTCCTCCAGGATATACCAGACCCCGTCCTTTCCCAGCACCAGGTCGATGCCGGACACATGGGAAAAGACCTCCTTCGGCGGCACGATCCCCTCGCAGGGGGCGAGATAGCCGCTGGCGGCGTAGACAAAATCCGCGGGCACAACGCCATCCGAAATGATCTGCTTTTTGCCGTATACATCCTTCAAAAACAGGTTCAGGGCGGTGACGCGCTGTTTGAGTCCCCGTTCCAGATAGGAAAACTCCTCTTTTCCGATGATTCGGGGGATCGGGTCGAAGGGGAAAAGCTGCTCCTTGAAGGAGCCGTTTTTGTAAATGCCGAATTTGACGCCGTAGCGGGCCAGCAGGCCGTTGATATCCTCTGTGCTCTTGAGGAGTTTATCGAGATTTACCAAGTTAAACCACTTCTTCCTTCCGTTACATCCGTTGGCGCAGCATGATCGCAAATGTCAACGCCATGTTTTCTTCTCTCTCAGCGCGCTAATATCATCTTCCGCAAACAGCCCAGGGCTCACGCTTGAGATTTTTTCTCTTATCCTCGCTGTTTGTATGATTCTATCATAGATTTTTCCGGCAGGCAATAGTCCCGACACACTCTGTTTTGACGTTCGCCGAGACCCGTAAAAGAACGCGGGCTGCCGAGAAGCTCACCCTTTCGCAGCCCGCGCCGAGTCACTGTCTGATTACCCGGCTTGTCAATCCGGGCTTGAGAGCCAGTATGCACCTTTGTGCTCATCTCTGCCGCAGGGAGAAAAATAGTTTGCCGGCAAAGAGTGCGCGCTGATCGCCTGCTGCGAGGAAGAAGATCCCGCTGTGCTGGACGGCGTACGTTTGCCCATAGAGCGCACAGCCGCGCTGAACGGCTGGACAATGGTCGGCTCCGTCTGTGTCGGCGGCGTGATGGAAATCGGCGACATCGCCAAGACGGACAGCGTCGCTCAGGCCGCAGCGCTCGAGGACAAATTCTGATACTGTTTTTCCATAAAACACTGTGTTTTATGCCAGAAGGCACAAAACACGTCTCATACGGTCTCCGACGCGCCTTTGGCGCTATAAAACGCTTTCATAGCGTTTTATGGGAGGCCAGTATGATACGATTGCTCCCCCAACTGACGGGCAGCAGTACAGGATCATCACACCAGCAATAGGACTGACAGGAAAAACAGGCTCCCCGAAAAGGAGCCTGTTTTAATTATCACACGATTAAACTGAGCGTTGATTTCAGAGCAATGGGGAAATCCTCTTTATATGCCTTTACCCATACGATATGCCTGTTCCAGTGCGGGATGCGCGGGGTTTTCTCCGGCCGCCGTGACGCCGCCCATGAAGACGGTCCCCGCAAGGCGAGCTCTCTCAAAGCATTCGACCCAGCCCTCAAGGCCGCTGACGGCGCGCTCTGGGACAGACTCCTCATCCTCGGCGGCGGCAGTCAGCAGATACACGTCGCGGAAAGCGTAGTCGCTCGGGAAAAGCGGGTTGAGCCGGTCAAGCAGGGTCTTAAGCTGACCCGACATCTCATAGTAGTAGATCGGTGTGGCAAATACCAGCACGTCGGCCCGGAGTGCCTTTTGGCAAATTTCATCCGCATCGTCGCGGATCACGCAGCGCAGCTTCTCCTGGCACACGAAACAGCCCCGGCAGAAGTTCAGCGTCTTGCCGCACAGGGAGATCACTTCCGCCTCGTGTCCGGCCGCCTTTGCGCCTTCGGCAAAGGCTTTTGCAAGCGCTTCCGAGTTGCTGTTCATCCGGGGACTTGTCGATACGATCAATACTTTTTTCATTTTTCCTCCACCTGTTCCAAAGATATTGTGATGACGACATCGCCGTTTGCGAGAAGTTTTGTCATATCCTCGGCAGACACATTCGTGATATGTCCGAGCCGGGTATAGGCCCATGAGTTGGAGCCGTAAAAAACAACGATCTGATTGCCGGCGTAGAGCACAATATCACCGGAGTGTGCCGCGGTCTGCACATCGTTTCTCGGCAGGCTTGTCCCAAGAGAGCCGACCTGTTCAAAGCCGCCGTACATGGACATCTGCACAGCCAACGGCTGCGCTGAAACGAGGTCGCTCAGCGTCTTCACCGATTCGTTTTCTTCCCAGTCCACCGTGACGTCTGTGTCGTTGATACGCAGTCGCAGGGTTTTCTCCATCTTTGTCTCCTCCTTTTCGTTCACAGCCGCAGTCGTGGGGGCAGGCTCCGCTTCGACATTCTGCCGGGGCTTTGACGCCTCTGCCGCTTCGGCCAGCGTTTCCGCAGCGCCGCAGGCCGAGAGGCAGAGCATGAGCAGCACCGCGGTCAGAGACGTGAGAACAAGCAGTTTTCCGTTCATGCGCCGTCTCCGATCCGCTTATTTCAGATAGTCAGAGAAGAAGCTCTCCAGCTTATCAAACGGGATCGCGTTCTTTCCGCCGCCGTCGTAGAGGTCGGTGTGCACGGCGTCGGGGATGATCATCAGTTCTTTGTTGTCCGAATATTTGCTGTCCCGAACCATGTCCGCGTAGGCGTCACGGCTGAAATAGCAGGAATGGGCGTTCTCGCCGTGGATCAGAAGCACGGCGCTGCGGATCTCATTG
>CADAAM010000081.1:0-6690 GCA_902785905.1 Oscillospiraceae bacterium
GCTTCGGCCTTCCATGGGAGAGGGCGCGCCGGTATTCGTTATCCAATCGTGTATCCATAAGCAATTACTTTACGCGCGGTGCCCGCCAATCTGGGTGTTTCGCTCGATGGCGGTGGCGCCTTCCCGATAGTTTAAGCCCTTCAACAGGGAATTGGCCCCATATTTCTTCCGAACTTCGAGCATGGCGCCTTCCAGCTTCCTCTCTTTTTGAAGTGCTTCATAATCCGAGAAGAGATCCAACTGACAGGCGCTGTTGTCAAGCTGCACATCCTCGGCGCAGATCCCGAGCCGACGGAAGAGCAGCGCGTGATCCGTCTTTTTATCAAAAGAATCCAAAACCGCCTGAACGATCACACTCAGGGCATTGGTACGTGTGCGCAGCCTGACGGTGCCGCCTGAGTGGCAGGGGTGCAGCCGCCCGTAAAAGTCCGGCTTGACAGGCCCGGTATACAGGGGGTGCGCCTCCAGACTCTTGTAGTCGTACGAGACCCACCAGGTAAGGGCAGGTGTCGTCAGATTCTTTGAGAAGAGATCGGCGCACAGAAGCTCCAGCATCTCCTGAAATACGACGCGGGCCTCGTCATAGTGATAGGGGCGGGGGAGTACCTGCCCGTTGGACAGGCTGTTGGCGTTGGTCTTGTAGGATTTGATATCCTCCATCGTGACCGGCTCAATGCCCCAGGCGTGGTCAATGAGGATCTCACCGTCAATGCCGAAGCAGCGGTAGAAAAATTCCTCGTCCTTCACGGAGCGGACGGCAATGTCACCCATACAGGTAAGATGCGCGTCCATCAGCCGCTTTGCCTTTCCGGGCCCCAGCCCCCAGAAATCCGTCAGCGGTGTATGCTTCCAGAGAAGCTCGCAATAAGATCGTTCATCCAGCTCCGCGATGCGGACACCGTCCTCGTCGGCGGGCGACTTTTTTGCCACAATGTCCATGGCGACCTTGGCGAGGTACAGATTTGTGCCGATGCCGACCGTGGCCGTGATGCCGGTGCGGTCCAGCACCTCCCGGATCATGGTTTTTGCCATGACATGCGCGGGGCTCACATGCCGGCGTTCAGCCTCTTTCTCAAAGCGATAGAGATAGCGTGTGCAGTCGATGAAGGCCTCGTCGATGCTGTAGACGTGGATATCCTCCGGCGAGACATAGTGAAGATAGATGGAGAAGATCAGCGCGGAGATCCGCTCGTACTCCGCCATGCGGGGCGGAGCAATGTAAAATTGGGTTTTGGTGCGGTTTTTGGCGTCATACAGGCGTATGGCCTGCCTGGCCTCAAAGAGCCGGGGACGGGACGGCACGCCGATCGCCTTGAGAGCAGGGGAGACCGCAAGGCAGATCGTCTGATCCGAGCGCGTCACGTCGGCCACCAGCAGCCGGGCTTTGAGCGGATCGAGCCCGCGCGCCACACATTCGACAGAGGCGTAGTAGGACTTGAGATCGATGCAGATACAGGTGCGCGTGTCCATTCCGGCCTCCCTTCGGGACTTATACCCGCGCAAAATTGCGCAGCGCCAGATAAGCCTCGATATCTTCTTTTGATGGGATATCCTTCTGCGAGACAATGCCGACCACGCGCCCGATCAGATACACGGACTGATCCTCGCCAAAGCGCAGGACATCATACTTCTTGTTCAGCGAGTGCAGCCCGTCCTTCTCGTAGCGCTTGATATAGGTCTCGTTGCCGACGATGAAGGCGCCGATCTCCCCATAGTGCAGAGCGCTGCCGCCGGAGAGCTTTTCCACCAGTACCATGTCGCCTGTGTGATAGTCCGGCTCCATACTGTCGCCGTTGACGTTGAACACATAGTCGGAGCGCCTGACCTCCGGAGAGGCATAGAGATAGTACGGCTCGGCGTCCTGCTCAAACTCGGTCGGGTCGGCGGCACCGGCGGCCAGGGAGCGGGAGAAGAACAGGAGCTTCTTCATCTCCGGCTGCGCGGCGGCAGACTGGACAAACCGCAGGGTTTCAACAGCCCTGTCAATGGCGTACTGATGCCCGGGGCTGAGCCTGCGGTACCCGTCCACAAGCGTCTGCTCACGCGTCGTGAGAGAATCCGCGGGGGCTGTCATCCCGTAGAGATCATAGAGCGTGATATGCAGGGCCTCACAGATGGCCGGGATCAGATTCAGATCGGGCCGGGAACGGCCGCACTCCCAGTTGCTGACGGCGTTGAAGGTCACGCCGATCCTGGCAGCCAGGGCTTTCTGTTCCATCCCCAGCTTTTCCCGGAAAAATTTGATACGGCTGCAGATCACGGCAGGCAGGGCCTTTTCCAGCGTCTTCCCACTGCTCAGATCGACTACGATGCTTCCCGGCACAGTCGGTGTTTCTATCTTGCGGCGTGCCATATACAGGACCTCCTTAGTAAACGGCTTCGTCAAATACTTGATTTACGTAAACCTTAACACAAAAAGCTGCGAAAGTAAATAGTTTAAAATCACAAATAATAGAGCGAAAATTTGTTGATTATCTTTTCCCCAGCCAAAATTTGTCCGCTGCTTACCGCTTTTATGTTGTTGTCATGAGAACGTATACATGCTAAAATGCTCTCAGAGTACCGAATCATACGAGAAAAACAGGAGGGGGTTCCTATGGGCTTGTTCAGCTTTTTGAAACAGGACAGCATGACAACGATCATTTCCAAACGTGAGGCGAATTCCATTCTTGTGGATGTCAGAGAGCAGGATGAGTACAAAGCCGGCCATATACCTGGCGCGGTAAACTATCCGCTTTCCGCATTGGACAAGACAGAGCTGCATTGGCCCAAAGATGCTGTTCTCTATGTGTACTGTCTTGCGGGTACAAGAAGCCGTAAGGCTGTGGGATACCTGCAAAGCCAGGGCTATACGAATGTAAAGAACATAGGAGGCATTCATGCCTATCGGGGAAGTCTGGAAAAATGAACGATGGGGCCATGTCATACAGGATGCTCTGGTCTTCTGCCCGGGATGATCTCGTCTCAACTGTTGTTTCACTGGGGTTTCCGGCGGAGCTTGGTGAAGCTGCGGCGCGGCATCTCGGCAGTCCGAGGGCGATTGAACGAATGACGATGTATCTGCATTACACCAAGCCGACAGACGCAAGTACACTTGTGGATGAGATGCTTGCAATCAGAGCTGAGATTGACGCGTGGAAAGAGAAAAAAGCAGGTATTCAGGCAAATATCGGTCACAATGAATTGCTTTATGATGGCCTGCCTGACAGTGAGGAGTGAGACAAGGATGAAACTGTCCGGGGAAAAATCTGTTTTTTCAAAGGTGATGAGCTTTGGGCCTTAAAAAACAATCGGACGAGGGGGGTTCACGATGAAAAGAACATATAAAAGCTATAAGGAATGGGAGAGACCAAGCCGGCAGCATGAGTATAAGGAAGATACTCCGCTCCTTTCAGAGGATGGGACGCTCCTCGCAAAAGGCTGGGCAAGAGAGAACGTCTTTCAATATGATCGAAATCGTGTGAAGCATGCAATGCGCCGAAAAGAATGGGACTTTTATCAGATTTCCGACGGAAATCTGATGCTGCAGGTCAGCTTCGCCAATATCTCACTTGGCGGTTATGCCTCGGCTGTATTGGTAGACCTCAGAAAAGGGAGAACACTGCTGTCAGACATGGCGCCCTTCCTCGGCGGGAAGAATCGCTACGTGCTGCCGAAACGAGGCGATGCCCCCAACTTTGTGAGCTTTCGGATCGGCAAAGCCCTGTTTGAAGTCAATACCGGTGCGGAGAGGAGAAACATCCGATATAAGAACGGGGCTGTCGAATGCCATATTGCAATGGAAATCCCGGCCGGCCTTGAAAACATCACGACAGTGCTGCCGTTTTCCCAGTATCCGGATCGTTATTTTATGACGACAAAGCAGAATTGCATGCCGTGTGAAGGCTTTATCCGCAGCGGGGATGAGCAGTGGAAATTCGGCAGGGAGAACAGCTTTTGCGTTCTGGACTGGGGAAGAGTATGCACGCCATATTCCCTCGTCTGGTATTGGGGCAACGGCTCCGGATGGATCAATGGGGAAGACGGGGCGAAGCACCTGTTCGGCTTTGAGATCACCTGGGGCATCGGGGACGAGTCAAACGCCACGGAGACCTGCGTGTTCTATGACGGGAAAGCGCATAAGATCGGCGCGGTGGATGTGGAGACCTTTCCAAAGCCGGATAAGTACATGCAGCCGTGGAAGTTCGTCTCAGAAGATGATCGTTTTCATCTTACGATGGAGCCCTTCTATGACCATCACAGTGACCTGAACATCGGCGTGATGCGCATGCACAGCCACCAGGTTCACGGATTGTGGAGCGGGACAGTTGTACTGGATGACGGCAGAAAGATTGTGATTCAAGACTTCTATGCTTTCTGCGAATACGTGGAGAACCGGTGGTAAGGTACTCAAAGTCTTGAAGGTATGGTGGTACATGAAACGCAAAACGACAAAGGAAATCCCGGCAGAATCCTTCCGGGAACCGGCCGCGGACAATGCCATCGCAAATATGAATGAAATCGCTGAAATGAAGAAGTTCATCGTGTACAATATGAAAAGAACTCTCAACACCTGTATTCGCTGCTGTGCGGTATGCTGCGGCGTTTTCCTGATCATCCACCGCCGCGTGATCGCCGCCTTCCTCACCGGTGTTGAAATGCCCGAGATGCCGGAATGGCACAGAAAGTGCTTCAAATATTGCTGCAAGGAGAGATGAAAAAATGATCTATGATTACACCATTACGAGCGGAAGCGGCGAGGAACTGAACCTCGCCGACTACAAGGGCAGGGTCATCCTGATCGTCAACACGGCCACCGGCTGCGGCTTTACGCCCCAGTACGCGCCCATTGAGCAGTTGTATAAGGATTACCATGAGCAGGGCCTGGAGATCCTGGACATTCCCTGCAACCAGTTCGGCGGTCAGGCCCCCGGCTCGGACGAGGAGATCCATGAGTTCTGCACCATTCACTTCAACACCACCTTCCCCCAGATGAAGAAGGCGGATGTGAACGGAGAAAACGAGCTGCCGCTGTACACGTATCTGAAATCCCAAAAGGGCTTCGAGGGCTTCGGCGAGCACCAGTACAAGGCGCTGCTGGAGAAGATGTTCTCCGAGGCTGATCCCGACTGGGACAAAAAGCCGGACATCAAGTGGAACTTCACCAAGTTCGTCATTGACCGGGAAGGAAATGTTGTTGCCCGCTTTGAGCCGACCGCCGATATGGCGGAGGTCGAAGCCTGCATCAAAGCCCTGCTGTAAAGTGAGCAATGAACAGAATCGACGAAAATTTTGATTTGCAGGCCTATGTGACGAAGGGCGTGGAGAGCGTCGTGGCCGATGCTTTGAAGGCCACCTTCAAGGACCCGCGCGAGACTGCCTTTATGCTCAAATTTGCCGCTGCCAGCAAGGCAGCGTCCAAAAAGCGCCGCGAGGCCGAAGACGCGGGCGAGCATATCCCGCCGTTCCTGATTGCCAGCATCACCAGCCAGTGCAATCTGCACTGCGCGGGCTGCTATTCCCGCTGCAATAACGCGACGGTGGACGCCGCCCCGGTCGAACAGCTCAGCGATAAAGAGTGGCTGCGCATCTTTGACGAGGCCGACGAGCTCGGCATCAGCTTCATCCTGCTGGCCGGCGGCGAGCCCATGCTCCGGCGGGATATCATCGAAGCTGCCGGGAAGAAGCCGAATATTCTCTTCCCGATCTTTACCAACGGCACCTTTATCGACAGGCGCTACTTTGAGCTTTTCGACCACTGCCGCAACCTCATCCCCATCATGAGCATTGAAGGGGAGAAGGAGATCACCGACGCCCGCCGCGGCAAGGGCGTCTATGAAAGCCTTATCCGGAACATGGACGAGTTTAAGCGCCGCGGCCTGATCTTCGGCGCTTCTGTCACCGTGACGACCCAAAACCTGAAAGAGGTCAGCTCTGACAGCTTCCTGCAAAAGCTCTCTGACAGGGGCTGCAAGGCTGTGATCTATGTGGAGTTTGTGCCTGTCACGGAGGAGAGCAAGGAACTTGCGCCCGGAGACGAAGAACGCGAATACCTGCGCCGCGAGATCGAAAGACTGCGCGAGGAACATCCGGAGATGGTGTACATATCTTTCCCGGGGGACGAGAAGAGCTCAGGCGGCTGTGTCGCGGCCGGGCGCGGCTTTTTCCACATCAATTCCCACGGCGGGGCGGAGCCTTGCCCCTTCTCGCCCTATTCGGATGTGAACATCAAGGACAGCTCTCTGCGTGAGGCAATGCACTCGCCACTGTTCACAGCGCTTCGCAGCGGCGATATCCTGCTGGACGATCATGAGGGCGGCTGTGTGCTTTACGAGAAACGGTCACAGGTAGAGGCGCTGCTTGCGGGGCATTCTGTATCTGAGGTGTGTGGCGGTTGAAGGGCTGATTCCGGAAATGTCGGAAGGGGAGCACTCCCATTCGGTAACGATCTTTTTCTCGCTGGGGTTCGTGCTCGTGAAGATGCCGGATGCTGCGCTCGGATAAAGGAAAGCCGATGAAAAGAACAGGTCTTGGGAAGTATGCAGGCATACGGCCCAAGACCTGTTCTGTTTTTATGATATAGAGACCTGTGGGAGGACGGGGGAGACATTGCTCATACTATTTTTTGATTAAATTCTTTAATCAAAAAAGCCGCAGTTCCTGCGGCGTTTTCAGCGTGAAACGCTGAAAACACGTCTCATACAAGAACCT
>CADAAM010000081.1:6720-17820 GCA_902785905.1 Oscillospiraceae bacterium
GCAAAGCGCGCTGCCAGTTTTGTGCCCTTGGGCACAAAACACGTCTCATAGGTCTCCGACGCGCCTTTGGCGCTATAAAACGGCTTTAAGCCGTTTTATAGGAGACCAGTATTATGAGGGGCTGCGTTAACGTGTTCATAGTGAATGGGGACTCCTGCCTTTCGGTTTTGTCCGGACGACACTGCCTTATACTATTCTTCAATGAAACGATTGGAAATCGTTTCATTGCCTGTGAGTGATCAGGCTCACAGGCAAAGGCGCCAGGCGCCTTTGAAGATTGGTATTAACACAGTCTCACTCCATTCGCTGTTCTTTTGCCTTTCATGTTACACTCGGATGCGAGCTCGCCTCGCATGCAAATGTAAAGTCTGCTGTCAACTATGATTGTAATGCCTGCAAAAAGATTACGAAATAACAACATATTATTGACAAGAAATGACAACAGATGTATACTGTCGTCACAAGTACGGCGACGGCTTGATTCTTTAGGGGAAGGAGAGGTTCCATGAAGAAATTGCTTGCGTTGATGCTGTGTCTGATGCTGCTTTCATGTGCTGTTTCCGCCGGGTCTGCGGCCTATGCGGCCAGCGGGGTCGATCTGTATCCTGTCGTAGAACAGATGAACAAGCTTTACGCCGCTTACGGCAGGCTTGCCGGTGCAACCCTGTTTGTGAACAGTTATAAAGGCTTCCAGGATCTCGGCGTACAGGACCCGGGGCAGTATCTCGACTACAACAGCTTCGTCAGCGACGCGCCCTTCAGCTATGAGGGTCTGTATGAGAGAGTCGGCTACCAGATGGTCGAATGCTACAACGAGGCGGCCCGGAACGTGATCGACAACGCCACCGCAGAGTACAACAGGGTTTGCACGGAGATCACGAATAACATGGTCGCTGCGGCCAACAACATGGTCGCCAACGTGATGGCAAGCCTGCCGACGTTCCCTTGATTGAGTAAGACAAAACCGCGCGCCGCGAATGGCGCGCGGTTATGATATTTTATACTGATACCCAATAAAAACAAGACAATCTTTGCGGCTAGAATTGTGCCATACTTCGTTGGGCTCCTTGACCATATATGTCCATGATGCTCTGCGGAGCCCGCCTTGTCTGGCGCAATTCTCTCTCGCAAATCTTTGTCTACTTTCTACCGGGTATCAGTATTATGCGGCAACATTCTTTTATCGCAAAAGCTCCAGGTCCTTTGGAATCTTCAGCGCGAAACGATGGAAATACGCCTTATACAGAGCATCTGCGCACTCTGTTGGGGGATGAGATTCCAATATGAATTTCGACGTCGATTTGACAGGCAAGGGCGGATTGGGCTATAATAAACATATACTGTTATAAACAGAGGAGGAATGGCCGGATGAAAAGGCTGCTTGTACTGTCGCTGTGCGTGCTTCTGCTCGCGGGGCTTTTCCCCGTCTCTGCTTCCGCGCAGATCGATGAGGACGCCATCGCCGCTGCCCGCGCGCCCTGTGCCGCCGTCGTTGAATCTCTGAACTGTGAGGAGAAGGGCAGGGAACTGATGGAGCAGTTTCTCCCGACGATCGTCAACTATCTCGCCAACAAGCTGCAGACCATCAACGGCAGAGAGACCGACGCTCTCGCGCTGAAGGAACTATATGCGGGACTGACGGAGGAGCAGAGAGACAATCTCGCGGACTATGTGATGGAGCGCTACTGTGCTGCGTTTCCGCACCGCGTCGGTATGGAGGCGATGTTTGAGTTTTTCGGCGCGGCCGTCTATGAGTGGTACATCACGATCGGCCGAGACCTCGCCGCTCTCGCGACGGCGGACGCGATCAATGCCCTCAACGATGCGCTCGACGAGTCCCTGGAAAACCTGAACCGCGAGTTTGAAGCCACTGTCGCCGCAAACTGATAAACGAATAATACTATTTTTCAATAAAAAGTCGACACTTTTTATTGAAAAGATGCCACCTGCGGCGGCATACAGTTGCTGACGCAACTGACGTCTCATACGATTTTCAAGGCGCTATAAAAAGTAGATGTTGTCTACTTTTTAATGAAAATCAGTATAAAGCAAAAACCGCGCGTCCTATACGGACGCGCGGTTTTTGCACGGGCATCTACTTGATGTAAATACTTTCGGATGTGAGCTCCGCGAGCGTGACATTGGGGTTGGTGTAGCGCTCGCGCTTTTCCGTGACCTTGCCGACATTGATCGCCTCCTGAGGGCAGAACTGGATGCAGCTCAGACAGCCGATGCAGTCCTGGCCGAAGATCGGAATGCCGCCGGAGATGTGGATGTTCTGCCGGGGACATGCCCGCGCGCAGATACCGCAGCCGACGCACTTGTCGCTGACGCGGTACTGCTTCGCCTTCCGGGCGACGAGATCGGTGAAGACCTTGCTCTCCAGTGCGTTGAGGCGTCTCTGAGGCGGGCGTTTCTCCGTGCGTTTCATTTCCTTGATATCCCCGGCAAAGCGCGCGGCCAGCTTTTCGCTGCGCTTCTGCGCGGCCTTCGCCGAAAGCATCGGCATCATCAGCGTGTGCGGCATGAGCCAGATGCACCCGCACTGATGCGTGGCCGAGGCCCAGTAGTCAAGGGGATGGATCTGATCGATCTGGTAAAGCCCGGTCCCCATGTAGGCCGCGCACTGCACGACGCCGAAGGTGTAGGTTCCCGCCGAGACGGACACTGCGCGCACGGAGTCGAGCACGCCGACCGGCAGGCCGCCGCCGTTGCAGGAAAAGACAAAGCCCACGCGCCTGGCCTCGGCGGTGTCCGTTTTAACGGGAAAGGCGCGCATCATGACGATCTCCGTGTCGCCCAACGCCTTTGCGATGTTCTTCGCCATGTCCAGGCAGTTGCCGGTGGCGGAGTAGCAGAAGATGATATTTTCAGCCATTGTTTATCCTCCCGTTTTGATTTGATTAAATCCCCATGCGCTGTAAATCGCGCCGCGACGCATGAAAGCTCATTCGCATGGGGATTTTTGCGCATATGATTCGGCTGCCCCGTAAGGGGCGAGAAGCACGCGTGTTATCATTTTTTTACTGTGGAAGCAGAGCTTTCATAGTAATCATACTATACTACAAGAGGGAGCGCATGGCAAACGGAATTTTGCTGTTTCCAGGGCGGGACAATATTTCCAATGCATTTGGTATGCTTTTAATTCCGCATTTTTAAGCCGCAGGACGTATAATAATGATTCTTGCAGGGATCGACAGCCTTGTCCGCTCAGCCTATATTCAGACAGACAGGATAAGTCTGCCTTCTGTGCTTTATACGGTCCAAACGCTCCGGACAGTGAAAAAATGCTCCATTGTCCGCGGCGTTTTTGCGTCCCGGCCGGAGAAATAAAAGCGTCAAGAAGGCTTTGCAAAGATCGCTGACGCATGAAAGCCTCATGCGCATGGGGATTTTTTCGCATGCCATTCGGTTGCCACCCCAGGGGCGAGAATGGCGCGTTTGAATCAATTGTTTACTATGGAAGCGCCAGCTTTTATAGTAAATGCGTATTGCACCAGTTTTTGCATAGTCTGTCAAGAGGGAAAGAATAAGCACAAGCGGTATCCGCATGAAGATGCGGCGGCAGCGCGGGCGCGCGAAAAAACGGATGACAAAGAAGAGGCAGTATGATATAGTAGACAAAAATACATAACGCCTTCTCCGTCCGCACAGGCGGAACGTGGAATCGGGTGAGAGTCCCGGCGAGTCGGTCACTGTGAAGCCTCGTTGATGAGGATAAGTCAGATACACGGGAGAGAGGCGATGCTTCTGCCGGTACCGGGGGCATGCGCTGACAGACGCGCGGCTGCGTCTGCCCTTGGCGTACCCCGGCTCCGGGGTACGTCATTTTTGTTTGGGAGGAAGACATGGTTCATTTTGTCGGGGCGGGGCCCGGCGCGCCGGATCTGATCACGCTCCGGGGCGCGCGGCTGCTGGAAAACGCCGATCTGGTCATCTACGCGGGCAGCCTTGTAAGCCCCGCGCTGCTGTCTTACTGCCGGGAAAGCTGCCGCATCCTCAACAGCGCCGAAATGACCCTCGAGGAGATCGTCGAGGCGATGCAAGAGGCGGAGGAGAGGGGAGAGACGACGGTGCGGCTCCACACCGGCGACCCCAGCGTCTACGGGGCGATACGCGAGCAGACGGAGCGCCTGGACGCCCTGGGCATCTCCTACGACGTGACGCCCGGCGTGTCGAGCTTCTGCGGCGCGGCGGCGGCCCTGCGCGCGGAATACACCGTGCCGGGGGCAAGTCAGACCGTGATCCTGACGCGCATGGCGGGCAGGACGCCGGTGCCGGAGCGGGAGAGCATCGCGGCCCTCGCGGCCCACGGCAGCTCCATGGCGGTCTTCCTCTCGGCGGGTATGCTGAATGAGCTGCGCGCGGAGCTGATCCGGGGCGCGTACAGCGACGAGACCCCGGCCGCCCTGGTGTATAAGGCGAGCTGGCCGGAGGAGAAGTGCATACGCTGCACGGTCGGGACCATGGCGCAGCGCGCGGAGGAGAACGGGATACAGAAGACGGCGCTGGTGCTGGTCGGCGATTTTCTGGAGGGCGGCCCCGAGCGGAGCTGCCTCTACGATCCGGCCTTCGGCACGGAATATCGGGAGAGGAAGGATCAGGGATGAAGCTGACGCTGATCGGCTGCGGCTGCGGGCCTGACAGCCTGAGCGCGGAGGCCCGAAGGGCTATAGAGGGGGCGGAGCTGCTGGTCGGCTCGCCCCGGCTTTTGGAGCAGTTTCCCGGCGCGGCGCGGCGCACAGCGGCCCGCAGCGGCGGGGAGATCGAAGACGCGCTGCGGCGGTCGGACGCACAGAGCGCCGCGCTGCTTTTCAGCGGCGACAGCGGCTTTTACTCCGGGGCCGCGGGCGTTTTGGAGAGAGCGGAGGGGGCGGAGATAAAGGTGCTGCCCGGCCTTTCGAGCGTGCAGGTCCTCGCCGCGCGGCTGAAGGAGCCGTGGCAGGACTGGCGGCTGTGCTCGGCCCACGGGCGCGACTGCGACGCGGTGGACGCGGTCTGCGGCGGGAGGACGGTCTTCTTCCTCACGGGCGGCGCGCGCGGCCCGGCGGCGCTCTGCCGGGAGCTTACGGAGGCGGGACTCGGCTTTCTCGAGACCGCCGTCGGGGAAAAGCTCGGCACGGCGGAGGAACGGATCACGCTGGGCCGCGCGGAGGACTTCGCGCGGCGGGACTTTGCGCCTTTGAGCGTCCTGCTGGCGCGCCCCGCGCCGCGCTCGGCGGAGCGCTGCCCCGGCTTTCCGGACGACAGCTTTCTCAGGGAGGAGGGCGTGCCCATGACCAAGCAGGAGGTGCGCGCCGTGATCCTCGCCAAGCTCGGCGTCGGGCCGGAGGAGACCTGCTGGGACGTCGGCACGGGGACGGGCAGCGTGGCCGTGGAGCTCGCTCTGCGGGCGCGGCGCGTCTTCTCCGTGGAGCGGGACGAAAAGGCGCTCTGCCTCGCGGAGAAAAACCGACGGCGCTTCGGGGCGTGGAATCTGCGCCTTGTGTGCGGCGAGGCCCCGGAGGCCCTGCGGGCGCTGCCGAAGCCCGACGCGGTTTTCGTCGGCGGCAGCGGCGGCAGCCTGCCCGATATCCTGCATGAGATCGCCGGGGCCAATCCCGCGGCGCGGCTGTGCGCGGCCGCCGTCACGCTGGAGACCCTGCATGAGGCGGTTGAAACCATGAAGGCCCTGGGCCGCGCGCCCGAGCTGTGCCAGCTCTCCGTGAGCCGGAGCCGAAAGGCGGGGGCGCACACCCTGATGACGGCGCAGAACCCGGTCTGGCTCATCACGGGGGCAAAGGCATGAGGGCCTTTCTGATCGCCGCCATGCACAGCGGCGCTGGCAAGACCGCGGTGAGCTGCGCGCTGATGGCGGCGCTAAAACAAAAGGGCCTGCGCGTGCAGGCCTTCAAGTGCGGGCCGGACTACATCGACCCCATGTTCCACAGCGGGGCGCTCGGCATCCCGAGCCGAAACCTCGACCTCTTTCTGCAGGGGGAGAGGGGCGTCCGGGCGAGCTTTGCGGCAGCTTCGGCGGACGTCGCCGTCGTGGAGGGCGCGATGGGCTACTACGACGGTCTCGGCGGCACGGCGGAGGCCGGGGCCTGGGATGTGGCGAACAGGCTCGGGCTCCCGGCCGTGCTGGTCCTGCGCCCGAAGGGGGCGGGGCTGACGCTCGCGGCCCAGGTGCGGGGGCTGATGGAGTTTCGGGAGAACAGCCGCATCGCCGCGCTGATCCTGAACGACTGCACGGAGGGCTGTGCGCGTATGCTCGGGCCCCTGCTCGAGCGGGAGTGCGGCGTGCCGGTGCTGGGTTATCTGCCGACAATGGCGGAGGCCCGGATCGAAAGCCGCCATCTCGGCCTGATGACGGCAGGGGAGATACGGAATCTGGGCGCGCGCCTCGAGAGACTTGCGGAGGCGGCGCTTGCGCATATCGACCTTGCGCTGCTGCTGCGCCTTGCCTCCGAAAAGGAGACGGCGCCGCCGCGAGACGCGCCGGGCGGAAGCCTGTGCCGGATCGCGGTGTCGAAGGACGAGGCCTTCTGCTTTCTCTATGAGGACAGTCTGGACGCCCTGCGGCGGGCGGGGGCGGAGATCGTCTTTTTCAGCCCCCTCCGGGACAGGGCGCTGCCGGAGGGCTGCCGGGGGCTCTGGCTCTGCGGCGGCTATCCCGAGCTTCACGCCCGGGCTTTGGCGGAAAACGCGGCCATGCGCGGCGCGGTCCGCAGGGCGCTCGAGGCGGGGCTGCCGACGGTGGCCGAGTGCGGGAGCTTTCTCTATCTGCAGGAGGAGCTGGAGGGGGCCGACGGGGAGTTCTATCCCATGTGCGGCGCTCTCCCCGGGCGGGGCGTCCGGACGGGGCATCTTGTCCGCTTCGGCTATCTGCGCCTGCGTGCGGAGACGGATTCGCTGCTCTTTCGCGAAGGGGAGGAGATCCCGGCCCATGAGTTTCACTACTGGGACAGCACCCGCTGCGGGGAAGAGCTCGAGGCGAAAAAGGCAAACGGAAAAAGCTGGCGCTGCGGCGTCGTGAATGACAGGCTCTACGCGGCCTTTCCCCACCTGAATTTCGGCGGGGAGCTGCCGCTGGCGGAGCGATTTGTGAAAGCGTGTCTGGATGATGGGACAGTTACATGAGTATTTAAAGCGCATAAGCCCCAGCGACGCCGCGGCCGCGGAGGCGGCGAGGGCGCGCTGGGACAGCGTCGCAAAGCCCCTCGGAAGCCTCGGGCTGCTGGAGGAGGCGCTTGTGCGCATTGCGGCCATAAGCGGCCGCGCGGAGATCCGCCTTGACAGGCGCGCCCTGCTGGTCTTCTGCGCCGACCACGGCGTGGCGGCCCGGGGCGTGACCCAGTGCGGCAGCGAGGTGACCGCCCGCGTCGCCGAGGCCCTGGCGGAGGGGCGCAGCTCGGTCAGCCCTCTCGCGGCATACGCCCGGTGCCGGGTCGTGCCGGTCGATATGGGCATGAGGGATTTCCCGGGACATCCGGGCGTTTTGAACCTGCGCGTGAAAAACGGGACGGACGATCTGAGCCTCGGCCCCGCCATGAGCAGGGCCGACTGCCTGCTCGCCGTTGAGCGCGGGGCGGCCCTGGCCGAGAAGCTGGCGAAAGAGGGGACGGAGCTTCTGGCCGTTGGAGAAATGGGCATCGGCAACACCACCGCCGCCGCGGCGCTGGCCTGCGCCCTGCTGGGCCTGAGTCCGGAGCAGGCCGTGGGGCGCGGCGCGGGACTGAGTTCGGCGGGCCTTGAGCGCAAGCGCCGGGCCATGCAGAGGGCGCTGGAGGTCAACCGGACGGACCCGCGCGATACCGTCGGGGTCCTCTCGGCGCTCGGCGGGCTGGAGATCGCCGCCATGTGCGGGGCTTTTCTCGGCGCGGCCGCCTGCCGGACGCCGGTGATCGTCGACGGCGTGATCAGCGCCGCGGCGGCCCTGTGCGCGCTTCGTCTCTGCCCGGCGGCGGGGGATGCGATGCTCGCAAGCCATGTGTCGAAGGAGCCGGTGGGAAAGGCGCTGCTCGGGGCGATCGGCCTGCGCGCGCCGCTGGACGCCGGGATGTACCTCGGCGAGGGGACGGGCGCGGTGCTGCTCATGCCCCTGCTGGACATGGCGCTGCGTCTGTACGACAGCGGCCAGAGCTTTGAGCGCCTCGGCATCGAGGCGTACAGGCCGCAGTGAGGAAATGAGGAAAACATGCTGAGTCTTATCATCGGCGGCGCGGGCAGCGGGAAGAGCGCCTTCGCCGAGGCCCTGTGCGAAAAACTGGAGGGGGAGCGCCTGTATATCGCGACCATGCACACGGAGGGCGCGGAGAGTCTGGCGCGTATCGAAAGGCACCGCAGACAGCGCGCGGGCCTCGGCTTTGAAACGCTGGAATGCCCCCTCGCCCTCGACAAAGCGGCGATCCCGGCGGGGGCAAACGCCCTGCTGGAGGATCTGTCCAATCTCCTGGCAAACGAGATGTTTCCCCCCGGCGGGGGCGGGGCGGAGGCGGTGCGCTGCGGGCTTTGCCGGGCCCTCTCGCGCTGTCAGAACCTCACCGTCGTAACAAACGAGGTCTTCTCCGGCGGCGCGGACTACGGCGCGGGGACGCTTGCATTTCTGAGGGAGCTCGCCGCGCTCAACCGGGAGCTCGCCGCGCGGGCCGATGTGGTCGCGGAAATCGTCTGCGGACTGCCGAATGTGCTGAAGGGGGAACTGCCGTGATCGTGTGGGAGACGGTGATCGTGGCCTTTTCCATGTTCTCGGCCCTGCCGGTGCCGCAAGTGGAATGGAACGAAAGAAACAGGCGCTGGAGCCTCTGCGCCTTCCCGCTGGTGGGCGCGGCCGTCGGCCTCGCCTGCCTCGGCTGGACTCTGCTCTGCGCGCGCCTCGCCCTGCCCGCCGTGCTGCGCGGGGCGGGGCTCTGCCTGCTCCCGGTGTGGATCACGGGCGGCATCCATCTGGACGGCTACGCCGACACCTGCGACGCCCTGGCCTGCCGCGGCAGCGTCGAGGACCGGCAGCGGATCTTGAAGGACCCCCGCCTCGGGGCCTTCGCGGCGATCAGGCTCTGCGCCTGGTTTGTCGCGGATTTCGCCCTCTGGACCGCCCTGCCGGAGCTCAACGCCTGCGCGGCGCTCGGGCTCTTCGGACTGTCGAGAAGCCTCTCCGGCCTTTCGCTCACGCGCTTTCGCCTGCGGGAGGGCAGCGGCCTTGCCAGGAGCTTTGCCGAGGCGGCGGACCGGACGCGGGCGGGCCGGGTCCTGCTCGGGATGAGTCTCGGCTTTGCGGCGCTGCTGTGCGCGTCGGGGGCCTGGCTCTGCGTGCTCGCTGGGGGCGGGGTCTTCTGGTACTATCGGAGACTGTGTGAAAAGGCGTTCGGCGGCCTGTCCGGGGATCTCGCGGGCTGGTTTTTGCAGACCGCGGAGCTCTGGATGCTGCTGGCGCTGGTGACGGGACAGGTGTTGAAACGATGATTTTTGTGACGGGACCGCTGTACGCGGGAAAAGAGACCTATATCCGGCGGGCGCTGGGCTGGGATGAGGCGCAGTTCCGGGCGCGCGCCGTGCGCGACGTGCAGGAGCTTGTGCCCTGTGATGACCTCGCGGCGCTGGCGGACAGGCTCGCCGCCCGGGAGCTTGTGATCGCGACGGAGCTCGGCGGCGGCGTCGTCCCCGTCGATGCCGACGGTGATCCGGGTCTGCTGCGGCCTGCCGCAGCTATTAAAGGGGGAGTGGCCGTGAGAGTCTGGCTGATCCGGCACGGCGTGACAGCGCTGGGGGAGGCCGGAAAATATCAGGGAAGACTGGACGACGGCCTCAGTGAAAGAGGCCGGGCGCAGCTAAAGAGCGCCGCGTGGACGCCCTCGCGCGTCTGGGTCTCTCCCGCCCGGAGGGCGAGGGAGACGGCGGCCATCCTCTTCCCAAAGGCGGAGCAGATCATAGTCCCGAATCTCCGGGAGATGGACTTCGGCGCTTTCGAGGGGAGAAGCTGGCGGGAGATGGAGAACGACACCGCCTACCGCGCGTGGGTGGACGGCGGCTGCGCGGGGCGCTGCCCCGGCGGCGAGGACCGCGCGTCCTTCACCGCGCGCGTAAACCTGGCGCTGCGGGAAATACTGGACGCCGCGGAGAAGGCCGGGGAGGACGCCGTGATCGTCGCCCACGGGGGGACGCAGATGGCGGCGCTGGCGAGCCGGGGCGAGCCGGGGCGCGACTACTGGCGCTGGCAGACCGCCTGCGGTCGGGGCTGGCTGCTCGAGCGCCGCGGCGATACCCTGCGCGTCGTGGAGGAGATCGCTTTTACGCTATGAGGATCGTTTTTGTGATGCTCGGCGGCTTTCTGCTGGATGGGCTGCTCGGCGATCCGGAGAAGCTCGCCCCGCTCCACCCGGTGGTCTGGATGGGGCGCGCGATCCAGGGCCTTGAAAGGACGCTGCGCGCCCGCTTTCCCAAAACGGAGCGGGGCGCGTATCATGCGGGACTGTGCATGGCCGCGCTGATGATCGCGGGGACCGCGGCGCTCAGCGCTGCGGTTTTGTATCTGCTGAATACGCTCTGGCCGCCGCTCTCCCTCGCGGTGGAGACGCTCTGGTGCTGGCAGGCGATCGCTGCGAAGGACCTTCGCGTCGAGACCATGCGGGTCTATGACAGGCTGCGGGCCGGCACGCTCGAGGAGGCGCGCGGGATGCTCTCGCGCATCGTCGGGCGTGACACCGGAAGCCTGGACGCCCCGGGCGTCATCCGGGCCGCGGTGGAGACCGTGGCCGAGAATTTCTCCGACGGGGCGGCGGCGCCCATGCTGTACATGGCGCTCGGCGGCGCGCCGCTGGCCCTGGGCTACAAGGCGGTCAACACCATGGACAGCATGGTGGGCTACCGCAGCGAGCGCTATCGGGATTTCGGGAAAGCCCCGGCGCGTATCGACGACGCGGTCAATTTTCTCCCCGCGCGACTCTCGGCCCTGCTGCTGATCGCGGCGGCGGCCCTCTGCGGGGAGGACGCCCGGCAGGCCGCGCATATCTGGCGCAGGGACAGGCGCAGGCACGACAGCCCCAACGCCGGACAGTGCGAGGCGGCCATGGCCGGGGCGCTGGGCGTGCGGCTGTGCGGCCCGGCGTCCTACTTCGGCGA
>CADAAM010000082.1 GCA_902785905.1 Oscillospiraceae bacterium
CAAATAGCACTTTCCCCCGGCTTTCGCCGGGGGAGGGAGACGATCAGTCCATAATCTCAACTGATACTTTTTTGCCCTTTCTCTGGGCGACGGCCCGCATGAGGATGCGAATCTGCTTGACGATTCTCCCCTGCCGACCGATGACCTTGCCCATATCGCCGTCAGCGACGCGGACCTCAAACACGGTCTCGCCGTCGGCTTTGCGCTCGGTCACAGAAACCTGATCGGGATTATCCACCAGGCTCTGCACGATGTAGGTCAAAAGCTCTTTCATGCGGTCATGAACTCCTTAATTAGGCCTCAACTTTCTTGAGCAGGCCGCGGACTGTATCGGTGGGCTGAGCGCCGTTCGCGATCCAGTACTTTGCACGCTCCATATCGACCTTGATCTTCTCGCCGTCGGCCATGGGGTCGTAAACACCCAGCTCCTCGATGAAGCGGCCGTCGCGCGGGCTGCGGGAATCAGCGACAATGATGCGGTAGTAAGGGGCCTTCTTTGCGCCCATTCTGCGAAGTCTGATCTTAACCATGTATTTTCACCTCCATGAAAAATTTCAATATATCTTATAAAATGCGGTGCATTTTATAAACGGATTAGAGTCCGGGGAATCCTCCCCCGAAGCCTGGGAAACCTCCGCCGCCCATGCGGCCCTCGTCAGAAGAAGCTCGCTGCGCTCTGTTTCCGCGGTTTGCGTAAGCGCCGCGAAAACGCCGCGTCCGCTCCCTCCTTCTTCCTCTCCGATTCAAACCCGCTTTGCCGGGCTTTGAATCGGTTTTAGAGTCCAGGGAATCCTCCCCCGAAGCCTGGGAAACCTCCGCCGCCCATGCGGCCCATTTTCTTTTGCAGCTTCTTCATGTTCTTGCCGGAAAGCTGCTTGGTCATCTGCTGCATGGCCTCGAACTGCTTGACGAGGCGGTTGACGTCGACCACTGTGGTGCCGGAGCCCGCAGCGATACGCTTTTTGCGGCTGGAGTTGAGGATGGCGGGATTTTCACGCTCGGCCTGCGTCATGGAGAGAATGATTGCCTCCTGACGGGACATGGCCTTGTCGTCGAGCTTCGCGCCCTTGAGCGCCTTCGCGTCGACGCCGGGGATCATGCTGAGAACGCTTTCCAGATCGCCCATGTTCTTGAGCTGGTTCATCTGATCGAGATAGTCGCTCAAGGTAAAGCGGTTGGCGCGCAGCCTCTCGGCGGCCTCAAGGGCCTTCTTCTCGTCGAAGCTCTGCTGTGCCTTCTCGATGAGGGTCAGCATATCGCCCATGCCGAGGATGCGGGAGGCCATGCGGTCGGGATAGAAAGGCTCGATCATGTCGAGCTTTTCGCCCACGCCGATGAACTTGACGGGCTTGCCGGTGGCGGCTGTGATGGACAGGGCCGCGCCGCCTCTCGCGTCGCCGTCGAGCTTGGTGAGCATGACGCCGGTCACGTCCAGTGCCTCGTCAAAGGCCGAGGCCGCGCTGACGGCGTCCTGGCCGGTCATCGCGTCGACCACAAGGAGGATCTCGGCGGGCTCCACGGCGGCCTTGATGTTCTTCAGCTCGTCCATGAGCTGGGCGTCGATGTGCAGACGTCCGGCGGTGTCGAGGAAGACCAGATCGTTGCCGTGCTTCTTTGCGTGCTCCACGGCGGCCTTCGCGATGTCGACAGGGTTCGTCGTGCCCATCTGGAAGACGGGGATGTCGAGCTGCGCGCCGACGGTTTCGAGCTGCTTGATGGCGGCGGGACGGTAGATGTCGCATGCGGCGAGCAGCGGGCGCTTGCCCTGCTTGCGCATGTACGCTGCGAGCTTGGCGCCGTTCGTGGTCTTGCCCGCGCCCTGCAGGCCGACCAGCATCACGACGCTCGGCGATTTGGAGCTGATGTTCAGCTTGCGGTTCTCGCTGCCCATCAGGTCGCAGAGCTCCTGGTTGACGATCTTGATGACCATCTGTGCGGGGTTCAGGGCCTCGAGCACGTCGGTGCCCACGGCCTTCGCGGTGACGGACTTGGTAAAGTCGCGCACCACCTTGTAGCTCACGTCCGCCTCGAGCAGGGCCATACGCACCTCGCGCATAGCCTCCTTAACGTCGTTCTCCGTCAGTCTGCCCTTGCCGCGAAGCTTCTTGAACGCTTCATTCAGTTTTTCGGATAAGCTCTCGAATGCCATCTTTTATCCTCTGACGATCAACGTCTCGATCTCCGCTCCGGCCTGCGCTGCCAGGTTTCCGGCCTCGCCCGTGCTGAGCTCTTCAATGCGCCGCAGCGTTTTCCGCAGGCTCTCCAGTCCGCGCCGGTTGTCCTCAAAGCGTCGGATCAGCCCGGTTTTTTCCTCGATTTCTCTCATGGCGCTCTCGGCGCGGCGTATGTTGTCCCACACGCCCTGGCGTGAGATGCCGAGCTGCTCCGCAATCTCCGACAGGGACAGGTCCTCGTTGTAGTGCAGATCGAAGCACTCTCTCTGCTTGTCGGTCAGAAGCTCCCCATAGAAATCCAGCAGCATGCTCTGCTCTCTTCTGCCCTCCATGGCGCTCCGCCCCCTGTCAAGTCTTCAACCTTTACGGAGTATACACGCTTGCCCCCATTCTGTCAAGTATTTTTTCTTGTCAGGGTGATCATTTCACAGAAATACCATCGGGCGTTTCTCTGAAAAGAGAGCACATGAAGCCGCTCTTGTGCATAACTTGTCCGGAATGGGAAAAACTGCATGGTGAATCCCAACACTTGACAAAACGGAGAGAGACATGGACAGCATGAATCTGGTATCCTACATTGACGATGAGCGCCTGTTTGATTACGCAGCCTCCTGCGCCCAGACCCTGCGCCCCGACGGCGTTCTGGACGGGCACGGCGAGGCGGGGACGCTGCGCCGCTGTTTTCAGGAGATTGAGCGCTGCCACGACCTGTTCCGGCGGCGCTATCAGGACGCGGCCCGCGTCCCGGCCGCCTGTGAGTGGCTGCTTGACAACGACTATATGATCCGGCGCGAGTACCCGCCCGTCCGCCGCGCCCTGCGCGACGCCGAGCGGCAGCGTGCCTGCCGGGGAAAGCTGCTGACGCTGGAGCTCTGCCGGGCGCTTTTGCAGGCGGGCAACGGGCGCGTCAGCGAGGAGCGCTGTCTGCTCTTTTTAAAAGGCTTTCAGTCGGTCACGGTGCTGCGGCGGCGGGAACTGCTGCTCTTTCCCGCCGCGCTGCGGGCGGCTCTGCTGGAAGCTGTGGCTTTTCAATGCCAAAAGCTCTGCGCCTCGTCCGAACCTGGGAGCCTGAGCGACGCCATGGCGGCGCTCTTCGGTTCGCTGAACCTGCTCGCCGCCATGGACATGGAGCGCGTGCTGGACGAGACGGACGTACCCGCCGCGGTTTTGAGCGAAGACCCCGACGGGAGTTTCTCGCGTATGGATCGTCCGACGAGGGAGGATTATCTGCGCCGCCTTTCCGACATGGCCGAGGCCCAGGACCTGGACGAACAGGCCCTCGCCCGCCGCCTCGTGGACACCGCGAAGGCCGACGGAAAACACGTCGGTTTCCTGCTCTTTTCCCCGCCGGGGGAGCTGCGCGCGGCGGTATATATCGCGGCTCTCGCGGGGCTGACGCTCTTCGGCTGTCTCGCAGTGTTCACCGCGCTGAAGGATCTGCGTGCGGCGCTGCTGCTGATCGTGCCGGTCTGGTCGCTGGTCAAGGGTCTGGTGGACTTTCTGCTGCTGCGCTTTCTGACGCCGCGCCCTCTGCCGCGCCTCGATCTCACGGCGGGCGTGCCGGAAGAGGGGCGAAGCATTGTCGTGCTGTCGGCCCTGCTCGGCTGCGTGGAGCTCAAGCGCCTGGAGGAACTGCGCCTCGCCTGCGTGCATGAGGGGAAGGAGCTGCGCTTCGGCCTGCTGGCCGATCTGCCCGCTGCGAAGACGCAGACCTGCCCCGGAGACGAGGCGCTCATCCGCAAGGCGAGAGAGTATGTCGAAGAACTGAACCGGAAATACGGCGGCGGCTTCTACCTCTTTCTCCGCCCCCGCACATTTGACGGGGACGGCTACAGCGGCTTTGAGCGCAAGCGCGGCGCGCTGACGGAGCTGGCAAAGCTGCTGTGCGGCGCAGCCTCCACGCTCGAGGTCACCGGCGACATTGAAGCCTTGAAGGGCACGCGCTATATTGTCTCCCTCGACGCGGACACGCGCGTGTTTCCCGGCTCGATCGGCCAGCTCATCGGCGCGGCCCTGCATCCCCTGAACAGGCCCCAGCCGGGCCCGGACGGCCTGCCGGTCTCGGGGCACGCGGTCATCCATCCGCGCATTGAGACGGAGCTTACGAGCGCGTCTGCCACGGACTTTGCCCTGATCTTCGCGGGCCCCGGCGGCAGCGACCCCTACGGCGGGGTGTCGTCGGAGCTCTACATGGACGCCTTCGGCTCCGGTGGCTTTGCGGGCAAGGGCATTCTCGACGCCGAAATGCTGCTGCGCTGCGGGGAGAAGCTGCCGACGGGGCGCGTACTCAGCCACGACGCGCTGGAGGGCGCGTATCTCCACGGGGCGTACATGAGCGACGCCGCCTTTTCCGACGCCTTTCCGGCAAAGCCCCTCGCGTACTTCAAGCGCCTGCACCGCTGGGTGCGCGGCGACTGGCAGAACACGCCCTGGATCTTTAGGCGCGAGCTTGCGATCATGGATCGCTTCCGCCTGCTGGACAACCTGCGGCGCAGCCTCGTCGCCCCGCTGACGCTGACGGCCCTGCTCGCGGGGCTCTGCGGCGAGGGGCCAGGCCTCCGCCTCGCAGGCTGGGCGGCGCTCTTGACGCTGCTGCAGGATCTGATGCTGAGTTTTGCGGAGACCGGCCTTCGGCGTGAGGCGGGACATGTGCGCCTGCGTCGGCATACGCGGCTTTTGACCGGTCTCGGCGGGGCCATCGTGCGCTGCTTCATGCGGCTGTGGCTGCTGCCCTTCGAAGCCTGGGTCTGCCTCACGGCGATCCTCAGCTCCCTCTGGCGCATGCTCGTCAGCCGCCGGCGGCTTTTGCAGTGGACCACCTTCGCGGAGCTCAGGGCCACGGCCTCCCTTGCCGAGCATGTGCGGGCCATGTTTCCCTGCGTGGTGCTGGGCGTGCTGCTGATGGCCTTCGCGCCCCAGGCTCCCGGCAAGGCGGCGGGCCTCATGTGGCTCCTGTCCCCCGCCGCCTGCGCGGCCCTGGCCCTGCCCGCGGCGAAGGATGCCTCTCTCTCCGTGCGCGACAGTGATCTCCTGCTCCGCTCTCTCACCGAAAGCTGGGGCTACTGCCGCGAGCTCTCCGGCAGGGAGGATCACTTTCTCCCGCCCGACAACTATCAGCAGCAGCCGCCTGTCGGCGCCGCGCACCGTACCTCGCCGACCAACATCGGCCTGGCGCTGGCCTCGGCGGCGGCTCTCGGCACAGCGGGCGTGATCCCGAAGAGCGAGTCCGTCGCTTATATTGAGCGTATGCTGCCCGCGCTGGAGGGGATGGAAAAGCACCGCGGCCACTTTTTCAACTGGTACGACACGCGCACGCTGCGCCCCCTGCGCCCGCGCTTTGTCTCCACCGTGGACAGCGGCAACCTCTGCGCCGGGCTCATCGTCGCCTGCTCCGCCCTGAAACGCTGGGGCGAGGGTGAGCCGGAACGCCGTCTGCGCGCGCTGCTGGACGCCATGGACTTTGCCCCGCTTTTTGATTCCAGGCGCGAGCTCTTCTATATCTGCTATGACGCCGAGAAGGAGCGCGGGGCGGGCGGCTGGTACGACCTGATGGCGAGCGAGGCGATGCTGACCAGCTATATTGCCCTTGCCAGAGGCCAGATCCCGCTCCGTCACTGGAAAAAGCTCAGCCGTGCCCAGCTTCAGAAGGACGGCTACCGCGGCCTTGCGAGCTGGACCGGCACGATGTTCGAGTACCTGATGCCCGCTCTCTTCCTGCCGCTCTGCCGTTCAAGCCTCCTGTACGAGAGCGCCCGCTTCTGCGTCTATGCCCAGAAGCGGCGGCACTACCCCGGCAAGCCCTGGGGCATCTCCGAGAGCGCGTTCTACTCCCTTGACGCCTCTCTCAGTTACCGCTACAAGGCCCACGGCTGTCCGGCCCTGGCCCTCAAGCGCGGGCAGGAGGCGGACATGGTCATCGCCCCCTACGCGAGCTTTCTGGCCCTCGCGGTCGAGCCCTCCGCCGCGGCGCGCAATCTGCGCCGTCTGGGCGATCTGGGGGCGGCGGGCCGCTGGGGCTATATCGAGGCCCTGGATTTCACGCCCGGCCGCTGCGAGAACCCGAACGGCGAGCAGGTGCGCTGCTGGATGGCCCACCATGTGGGTATGAGCATCCTCGCCTCTGTCAACGCCGTGGATAACGGCAGCGTCCGCGCCCTCTTCATGGACGAGCCGGAGATGGCGGCCTTCACCCTGCTTTTGCAGGAAAAACTGCCCGACTCCGGCGCCGTCATCCGGCGCGACCGCAGCCCGATCCCAGAACGCCCGCCGAAAAGCGCGCGTCAGCCCTGGGAGAAAGAGGGCCGGTGCGGGGAAAAGCCCTGCGCCTGCCTGCTCTCCAACGGGACCTACAGCCTGCGCCTTAAAGATAACGGCGAGAGCGCCGCCTTTCTCGGCGAGACCTGCGTCTACCGCCCGGAGGGGGACGATCCCGGCCTCGCCCTCACCCTTGGGGAAAGGCCGCTTCTCCCCTCCCGTTATCACTTTGGTGAAGAGCGCTGCGGCTTTGAGCCGGAAGCCGGCGGCGTGCGCTGCACCATCACCCGACAGTGCGCGGCGGGCGAGCTCGGCGAGACGCTGCGCCTCACGCTGAACAGCGATGAAAACCGGACTGTTCCGCTCACGCTGCGCTTTACACCCATCCTCGCTTTGGAGCGGGACTGGGAGGATCACCGGGCTTACTGGCAGCTCGGCATGACAGCCGAAGTGCGCGGTGGGCGGCTCCTGCTGAGAAGGCTGTCCAAAAGCGGCGGCGCGGAGCTCTGGCTGTGCCTTGCGTCCGACGCCCCCGTCGCCTTCGACGCGGACGTGCGCGGCGGTCTCGGTCCGCTTGTGACGCCGTTGATAAACGCCCGCGCAGAACTGACTTTGAAACGCAAGCGCCCCTGTGAGCTGCGCTTCGTCATCACCCTGGGCCGCAGCGCCGAAGAAGCCTATGACGCGGCGGGCCGTCTTTTGGACGCACCCGCCGATTCGGGCGGAACCATGCCCCGGGCCGCGGCCCTGCGTCTGGGACTCAGCGGCGAAGCCCTGGGCGAAGCGATGTCCCAAGTCCTGCCGCTGTGGGAAAACCGCCTCCTTGACGCCGTCCCCAGGCGGGAGCTCTGGCGCTGGGGCATCTCGGGCGATCTGCCGATCATCGCCTGCCGTGCGGGAGCGGCGGAGGCGGATAAGCTGCTGCGTCAGTTCTGCCTGCTCAAAAGCTGCGGCCTGGAATCGGAGCTTGTGTTTCTCTCCGACGAGCAGGGCGAATATCTGCGCCCGCGCCTGCGGGAGATCGAAGGCCGCCTCGCCGCCTTCGGCCTTGCGGCGCTTTTAGGGGTGAAGGGCGGCGTGCTCTGCGCGCCCACAGCCGCGGAAGCGGTTTTGCTCCAGCGCGCGGCGGTGTTCATCGGAGAAGAAAAGACGCTGCCCGCGCCGCTTGTCCCCGCTCTGCCTACGCCAAAACGCGGCATAGACGCCCCGCCCCACCGCTGGGACGGCGGCATCTTCTCCTACACCGTGCGGGATGCCCTGCCGCCGCGTGCCTGGCATCAGGTGCTCACCAACGGCAGTCTCTCCGCCTTTGCCGCCGACTTCGGCCCGCCGGATATCCGCGGCAGCGCAGGGGCCGAGGCCCTGTACGCCCTCGTCGGCGGGCAGCCCGTCAGTCTCTTTGCGGACGGCGTCGGCGCGTGCCGCGTACGCCTCTCCCCCGGCCTCTGCGTCTGGCAAAAGGAACTCGCCGGGCGGCGGGTGGAGACCACACTTTTCATCCCAACGGGGCTTGACCTGCGCGTGCTGCTCATTCGCGGCGCGAAGGGCCTGCGCCTCAACTGGGAGCTCCGGCCGACCCTCGGGGCGCCCGATGCGGCGGGCCTGCAAATCCAAGAGCGGGACGGCCTCGTCCGCCTGTCTGACGCGGGGAGCTGGCTGCCAAGTGTTGAGCTTTTGGCCGCGGCCTCCGTGCCTTTCACCGTGAAATCCGACTTCTGTCCCCGCGCCCTTCGCCTCTCCCTTGAGGCCGAGGAGTCGACGATGCTCCTTCTCGGCACGGATGAGGAGGCGATCGCCCATGTCCTCGAACCCAGCGAGGCGGACGCCCTGCTCGCCGAGACGCGCGACTGGTGGAGCCGCCTGCTCGGGCGCTTTCATCTCGACTGCGCGGACGCGGCGCTCACGCACTATCTGAATACCTGGGCAGTCTATCAATGCTACGCCTGCCGCCTCCTGGCGCGCAGCAGTATTTACCAGAGCGGCGGAGCCGTCGGTTTTCGCGATCAGCTCCAGGACAGCGTCAACCTCCTGCTCATCGACCCCGGCCTCTGCCGCAATCAGATTCTCGACTGCTGCCGCCATCAGTACTGCGAGGGCGACGTACTCCACTGGTGGCACCGCCACCCGGCGGGAGATCGGGGCGTGCGCACCCGCTGCTCGGACGATCTGCTCTGGCTTGCCTGGGCCCTGTGCGAGTACGTGGAGGCGACCGGCGATCTCCGCCTCTGCTCCGTGGAGACGCCCTTCCTTGACTCCCCCGCTCTGCAGGACGAGGAGCGCGACCGGTACGAGACCCCGGCGCGGAGCACGGAGAGCGCGTCGGTGCTCGAGCACGCCCTGCGCGCCGTACAGTGCACGGAGGCGCGTGGCTTCGGGACGCATGGTCTGCCTCTGATGGGCAGCGGCGACTGGAACGACGGCCTTGACCGTGTCGGCGGGGAGAGCGTCTGGCTGGGCTGGTTCCTCTCCTGCGTGACCCTGCGCCTGGCCAATCTGCTCGAACGCCTGGACGACAAGCGCGCCGCGCACTACCGCGCCCTGTCCGAGGAGCTGGGCCGCGCCGCAGACAGCAGCTTCAACGGCCGCTGGTATCCGAGAGCCTGGTACGCGGACGGCAGGCCCCTCGGCGACGGGGAGCATATCGACTCCCTGTCCCAGAGCTGGGCGGCCTTCTGCCCCTGGGCTGCGCCCGAGAAGGTGGAGCTCGCTCTGGACAGTGCCCTCTCCCGCCTCGTTGACCGCGAGCACCGCCTTGTCAAGCTCCTTGACCCGCCCTATCCCGCCGAGGACAGTCCCGGCTATCTCAGCGGCTACGGTGCGGGCTTCCGCGAAAACGGCGGGCAATACACCCACGCCGCCGTCTGGCTGGCCCTGGCCTGCCTCAAGCGCGGGCGGGAGCGCGAGGGGCGTGAGCTCCTGCGCCTGCTCCTGCCCGAGACGGGCGACCCTGATCGCTATGAGGCGGAGCCCTTCATTCTCCCGGCGGATGTCTGCTCGGCGGAGGGCCGCGAAGGCACAGCGGGCTGGTCCTGGTACACCGGCTCCGCGGGCTGGTATTTCCGCGCGGCCTGCGAAGGGCTGCTTGGCCTTCGCCTGAAAGACGGCAAGCTCTATGCCGGTCCCGCCGCTCTCGACCGCTTCACCGTTCGCTGGCGCGACCCGAGAGGCAAAGCCCACCTGATCGAAGCCGAGAACACAAAGCGCCTTGTCGACGGCGAAGACTACGAGGGTGTCGGGATCGGATGAGGCCCGCAAAAACGCAAAACGGGCTGTACAGCGGACAGAACACCCGATTTTCTGACAGAGGCAGAAAGCCATCGTAGGAGCGACCCTTGCGGTCGCCCGGCGGAATGAAGTACAAATCTTAATGAAATGTGCGGCGATATCGAAGGATGAACGATTTCGCCGCACAATTTATTTTTATTATTTGTTGTACTGCCGGGCGACCGCAAGGGTCGCCCCTACGGTGATACCCGACATTTTGCAGTCAAAATTGACTCTTGCTACAGCTTCTCAATATGTCAACAACGTCCTCTTTTGGCCATTGCGAGCCTGTGACCGACGTCCACTGGTGCGGCAATCCGCATCTCCTTATGCCGAACTGGCACAATTCGTGCATAAGAGAGACGGATTGCCACGCCGGTGCGCACACACTGGCTCGGAATGACAGACGGGGAGGCGTTGTCTGCACATGTTCAACTGCTCGACAAGCTCAGCCCTCCCGAATTTATTACGAAAAAGACACAGCTACTTATTGTTCTTTTTGAGTTAGTCAGTATTATTTTTTTGATAGACAGTTGATGATGTCCTAAAATATTTAATTTCATTGTATACTCGCTCAACGAAAAGCATGAAGTCTTCGGATGGATAACCTCCATATCCTTTGCCAAACCCCGCTTTTATCCATTCAAAATCTTTATTATCCCATATTGTTATGGCGTATTCTCTTCGTAGAGCCTTGTTAGTTGAGATTTTGAATTGAGCATCCTTTTTAAGAAATGCTTTCAGTTTTTCTCTGACTGCATTTTTGTTAGCCTCGTCAAATTCTTTGTTCTGCTCTATTTGGGCTTTATATACGCTCAATATTGAAAATAGTTTTTCTTCCGCAGTAGACCGACCTTGGTCTTCCATATTTTTATACACGCCAACGAGACAGCCGCAATCAATATAAAACGCCATAAATCGACGAGGAGTTTTAAGGCTTGCTCTGTTTGCCTGTGCATTATATGATAGAACCTCATTTTTAATATTTGTTTCAAGAGATGTCAGCTCATACGGTTCATCTAATACTGTGTCATCTTCAATGTCGGGATATACTGCCCTGTCAAGATCCCATAGAAAATCTTCTGAAATGCCAAGATACTTAATCATTTCTTGTATCTCATTATCTGCCATATCAAAGGTGTCCCCTGTAATAAGAACTTCATAATCTTCAGGATACTCAAAAAAGTAAAAAACAACGGAAGACTTAATTGATGCAAGTTTTAGGAACTCCTCTTCCTTGCAAATCATTTGAACTGATAATTTAATATCGGGAGCAACTTTAATTGGGGTAAGATTATACTGCTTTACCATATCTAAAAAAGCATCCTGTTTCATTATCATATCTCTATCATTCATAGAAATCCTTTCTGTGCGTAACAAACGCACGCTTTCAAACGCTGAATCGCCCTTGATCAGCAGGATTATATAACAATTAAGTATCGCAATTCAATAGACAATTCCTCTGCCTTTCCCATTCCAGCAACCCCACTATGCTTCTCCGCCGTAATCTATCAAATCCCACACATCTTTGACGACAAAACTCCCCCGGACATGTCCGGGGGAGTCAGTATATATTGCTTTGTCAGAGTCGCGGGGCGATTACTTGCCCATGTTCATCTGCTTGGCGACCTCAGCCGCGAAGTCCTCTTCCTTCTTTTCAATGCCCTCGCCCTTGATGAAGTGGACGGCATTGACAAACTTCACGCTGCCGCCGAGCTTCTTGGCGGCGTCGGCGATGTAGCCCTCGACGGAGCCGTCGAAGAGGTCGGAGCGGACGAAGACCTGCTGGAGCAGGCAGTTTTCCTTAAAGAAGGCGTTGATCTTGCCGGCGGCGGCCTTCTCCTTGATGGCCTGGGGCTTGGACGCCATCTTGGGGTCGTTGTCCATCAGGGCAACCTGAACCTCGCGCTCGTGGTCGATGTCGGCCTGGGGAACAAGGCTCTTGTCCCAGTACTTGGGATTCATGGCCGCGATCTGCATGGCAATGTTCTTGCCGATCTCGGTGGCGTCGATGCCGCCCTCGACAGCGAGGTTGACCAGCACGGCGCGGGAGCCGCCGGCGTGGACGTAAGCCACGTTGGTGGGGTCGGCGAAGCGGGCGAAGCGGCGAATCTGCAGGTTCTCGCCGATGGACATGACCTTCTCGGGCAGGGTCTCGGCGACGGTCAGCTCGCTGCCGGGGTACTTGCACTGGAGCAGAGCCTCGACGTCGGCGGGGTTGTCGTTGAGGACGACCTTGCAGACATCCTTGACGAAGGCCTTGAACAGATCGCTCTTGGCGCAGAAGTCGGTCTCGCAGTTGACCTCGACGATGGCGGCGACGCCGCACTCGGAGCAGACATGGGCGTATGCCATGCCCTCGGCGGCCACGCGGCCGGCCTTCTTGGCGGCCTTGGCCAGGCCCTTCTCACGCAGCCAGTCGACTGCCTTGTCCATATCGCCGTCGGTGGCCTGGAGCGCCTTCTTGCAGTCCATCATGCCGACGTTGGTCATCTCGCGGAGAGTCTTGACATCCTGAGCGGTAAAAGCCATTTTTATATTCCTCCTGTATGATTCATTAGAAAAGGGGCGTATGAAACGCCCCTTTGAGATTCTTATTCCTCTGCGGCCTCTTCGGGGGCGGCTTCATCAGCGGCGGCATCGGCGCCCTGACGGCCTTCCTGAACGGCGTTGGCCATGGTGGCGGAGATGAGGCGGATGGCGCGGATCGCGTCGTCGTTGGCGGGGATCACGTAATCGACCTCGTCGGGATCGCAGTTGGTGTCGACGATGGCGACGATGGGGATGTGCAGCTTGCGGGCCTCGGCGATGGCGTTGTGCTCCTTGCGGGGGTCAACGACAAACAGGGCGCCGGGGAGCTTCTTCATTTCCTTGACGCCGCCGAGATACTTCTCGAGCTTCTCCATCTCGCCCAGGTGCTTCATGACTTCCTTCTTGGGCAGCATGTCGAAGGTGCCGTCTTCCTGCATCTTCTTGAGCTG
>CADAAM010000083.1 GCA_902785905.1 Oscillospiraceae bacterium
CAGCAAAAAAAACACACGCCTGTTTCGTCGAAAGATACTGTATTTTATCATAACTTGCCGGACACTTCAACACTCTGAATATGAACGACAAAGGAGGTTCCCATGAAAAAACTGCTACCGATCCTGCTGATCATGACGCTGCTGCTCGGTCTGCTCACGTCCTGCAGCGCCCCGACAGCCGCGCCGACCCCGACGCCGGCCGTGACCGCCACGCCTACGCCGGAACCGACGCCCGAGCCGACACCGGAACCCACTCCAGAACCTACGCCGGAGCCGACACCGGAACCGACGCCGGAACCGACGCCGGAACCCGCTCCTGAATCTGCCGAGCTTGAGGAGACAGCCGCACTCGAGCCTGAGGAAGAGCCGGCCGCCGAAGAACCAGCCTTTGCGGAGCTGATCGAGGGCCAGGCCTTCGCCGTGGCCATGGCCTTCCACGAGGGGAATTACTATAACGGCGTCACTCCGTCTGACCCCGATTTCCTCTGGGACGCCACCGGCTGGTATGTCGCCTGGCTCTACCGCACGCAGATGATCAGCATGCTCACCAAGGACGAGGTGCGCGACTTCCAGCGCTCTCTCGGCAACCGGGATGAGGAGGTCATGTCTGTCGAGTGGCTGGAGGCGGCGCATGGCATCCGCGTCCTGCGGGGCTCTGACGGGACGGTCTGCTACAGCTTCCCGGAGCATATAGCCCGCATGGAGGAGCTGCTGGGCCAGACCATGGAATGGAAGCTCGAAGCCGACGCTGCCCCGACGGCCGTCGTCACGCTGCGGCAGTACTACGCGCTGAACTCCGCCGCCGAGCGGCGCTATGAGCTCAGCTTCGTGCGAAACCGCGCACCGAAGAGCGCCTTTGCCTACAGCCTGCGCAACGCCGTTTCTCCCGATCCCGGCCCCGCCCTGGATGCGGCGCTGGACTTTGACTGGGACGGGCTGATCGCGGCCAATTCCCTGAAAAATATCCTCTCCCTCTATCCGGCCGTGAAGATCCGCAACACCTACGACGACGGGATGCCGATCTGGATCTTTGAGCGGGACGGAAATCTCTGCATCCTCCGCGGAAACGACAACTATTTCGGCGGCCAGTACCGCGGCTGCTGGTTTGAGTATCAGCGCTGCGCAGACGGAAAGATGCGCGCCGTGGTCTCCGGCTTTGACCCGGCTGCTGGGAACCTGGACGAGCGCGACGAGTACATCTCCGAATACCTGGAGGGCGCGTCCATCATCCTGCTCGACAGGGTGGAGGACGATCTCATCCGCACGCACTTCACCTTCGTCGGCGACTGGCTCCAGGACGTCGCGTTCGACCGCGGGACGCTGGTCCTGCGCGAAATGCGCCATCAGATCGACGAGACCTTTGACCCCATCGTCAACACCTTCACCTATGACGAGCAGCCGCCCGCCTTCCCCTTCCTAGACGGCTGGGACAGACCGCTGCGCCATGTGACGCTGGTATGGGAGGACTGGTATGACGGCGGCCCGCACGTACGCCGCGAGACCGTGGAACTGCCCGCCGACTGGGAATACGTCCCCACCGAGGGCCGCTACGGCGACTATACCATCTACATGAACGAAGGCTACACCCAGCCCTATTTCTACCCCGGCGACAACATCGACTACACCCTGTATCTCACCACTGCGAAAGGCTGAGAAGAGTGTGGAGTTATGGAGTGTGGAGTTATGGAGTCGCTTCGCGACAATTAAAATTGTCCCCGAAGGGGACACCGCAACTCCACTCTCCACACTCAAAACTCCAAACTCTAAAGTCTTGTGCTTTCCGCAAAATATGCTATAATATCCAGGCGTTACACCAGACTTCACCAGAAAGGTACAGAACCGTATGCTTGAACTGAAGAACGTCTGTTTTGGCGTCGAAAACCAGGACAGCGCGAAAGAAATCATCAAGGACGTGAGCTTCATCGTCCCGGACGAGAAGTTTGTCGTCATCACCGGACCCAACGGCGGCGGCAAGTCCACGCTCGCCCGCCTCATCATGGGCATTGAGAAGCCCCGCTCCGGCCGCATCCTCCTGGATGGCCGGGACATCACCGAGCTCGGCATCACGGAGCGCGCGAAGCTCGGCATCAGTTTTGCCCTCCAGCAGCCCGTGCGCTTCAAGGGCATCCACGTAGTGGATCTTCTGCGCCTCGCCTCGGGCAAGCAGCTCTCCGTCAGCGACGCCTGCGAATACCTCTCCGCGGTCGGCCTCTGCGCGCGCGACTACATCAACCGTGAGGTCAACGCCAGCCTCTCTGGCGGCGAGATGAAGCGCATCGAAATCGCCACCGTCATCGCCCGCGGCACTACCCTCTCCGTCTTTGACGAGCCGGAAGCGGGCATCGACCTCTGGAGCTTCCAGAGCCTGATCCAGGTGTTTGAGAACATGCAGAAGCGCAGCCACGCCTCCATCCTCATCATCTCCCATCAGGAGCGCATCCTGGAGATCGCGGACTCCATCATCCTCATCGCCGACGGTCGGGTCAGCGGCCAGGGCAGCCGGGACGAGATGCTGCCCGAGCTCATGAAGAGTACCGTCCCCGTCACCTGCAACCGTATTCTGGAAGGGGGTGTCAGCCGTGCTCAGTGAGATCCAAAAGCAGCTTCTGGCCGAGATCGCGGACCTGCACAAGGTTCCGGAGGGTGCCTACAACATCCGCGCCAACGGCGAGGCCGCAGGCCGCAACTCCACCGCCAACATTGAGATCACATCCAAGACCGACAAGCCAGGCATCGACATCCGCATCAAGCCCGGCACGAAGAACGAGAGCGTCCACATCCCCGTCGTCCTCTCCCAGAGCGGGATGAAGGAGGTCGTATACAACGACTTCTTCGTCGGCGACGACTGTGACGTGCTCATCATCGCGGGCTGCGGCATCCACAACTGCGGCGATCAGGACTCCGCCCATGACGGCGTGCATTGCTTCCACATCGGCAAAAACTGCAAGCTCAAGTACGTCGAAAAGCACTACGGCGCGGGCGACGGGCAGGGAAAGCGCATCATGAACCCCCGCACCGAGGTCTATATCGGCGAGGGCAGCAGCGTCGAGATGGAGATGGTCCAGATCAAGGGCGTGGACGACACAAAGCGCGATACCGTGGCAAAGCTCGAGAAGGGTGCGCGCCTCGTCGTACATGAACGCCTTCTCACCCATGGCGAGCAGCGCGCCGAGAGCGAGTACACCGTCGAGCTCAACGGCGAAAATTCCAGCGCCGATGTGGTTTCCCGCTCCGTGGCCAAGGAGCACAGCTATCAGATCTACCGCTCCCGCATCGTGGGCAACGCCCTTTCCACCGGCCATACCGAGTGCGACGCAATCATCATGGACGAGGCGAAGGTCCTCGCCATCCCGGAGCTCGAGGCCAACAACATCGACTCAGCCCTCGTCCACGAGGCCGCCATCGGCAAGATCGCGGGCGATCAGATCATTAAGCTCATGACCCTCGGCCTGACCGAAGCGGAAGCCGAGGAGCAGATCATCAATGGATTCTTGCGGTAACAAAACAACAAATTGCCGCACCGATGACGCAGGTCACCGGTGCGGCAATCTCTTTGTTCGCTCTGCCGCACAAGAGTGATTTTCCTTTACAACCGACCGAAAATGTGGTATCCTTTTGACATGAAGGGATCATATGTAAAAATACATGCTTCGGAGGTGTATATTCATGTCTGACCGGAAAAAGGGCGCTATGGTCGCCGTGTGGCTGGGGCTGCTGTTTATGGCGGCGGGACTGCTGACCATGCTGGTCAGCATACGCATCCCGCATTACACGGCCGACATCACAGAGATTACCGACACCTATACCACTCGCCAACTCACGGGGTCCGGCTCGAAACGACGCTACAACGAATCCGTTACCGTGAGTTATACGGACAATGAGGGCAATCAGAAGGAGGCTGCGAAGGTCCGCGTCAAACGGAGCAGCGAATCCCAGCTGCCGCAGATCGGCGACAAGATCGAGGTCAAGGAGGTCTTCCGGGTGAGCGAATACAGCCTCATCGTCCCGATCGCCGTCTTCATCACCTTTTTGCTTGTCGGGATTATGCTTGTCATCTCCGGCCTGCGATTCAGGAGAAAGGCGCGGCGCGCAGAGCTGATGGAGCAGACTCGTTTTGAAAGGAAAAGAGGTTGACGGCGTGCATACAGACCGCGCAAGCGGCGGAAAGGAGAAAAAATGAGACACATCACCGCAATCATGGCGGCGGCAGTTCTGCTGATCTCGCTGTGCCTGCTCGGCGCTGCGGCTCCGCAGGGGGATTACAGGCTCTTCACACTCGAGATCATGGGCGAACAGAAGCCGCCCGAGAGCATGGGCCTTGAAGGAAAGCTGAGCCTGAATCAGGACGGCACAGGCGTGTTTACCATGTCCGGCACGGACGAGCCTGTCGCCAAATGGGAAGTGAAGGACGACGTCCTCCTGCTCTATAACGACGAGGGATATCCGCTGGAGGCCAGGCTGGACAAAGACGTCATCGAGATGGAGATGAGCGCGGGCTTCTATCTCTACTTTGCCCGCGAGGGCGTGGACACGACGGGCCTCAAGATCAGTGTTCACGCGCCGGATACGAAGCTCTGGCAGGTTTTCCGCAGCATCGACGCGGAGAAGGGCGCCCACCTCAGCTATGAATATCATTCCGATTACATGGATTCAACCTCAATCTTCGACGTACACGCCAAAGGGGACAAGCTCTTCTCCCTGCGCACAACAAAAGTGAGCGGGTACGAGCAGCGCTCGGCCACCGCTTATGTGGACGGGACAAGCTATATGCTCTATCCGGACGAAATGAAGGGCAGCGCCGTGATGTCCGTGCCGCTGAGCATGCTGATGGACAACGTGCTCATGCTCGACGACTGCTACAAGACGATCTTCCAGTCGGCCATGCGGTCGGACTGCTCGGAGGAGACGCGGGAGGTCGACGGCGTATCCTACAGCGTGGAGGTCTTCCCGGCCCAGGACTACACACCCGAGACGGCTTACTACTTTGACGGGGATGGAAAGCTCGTCCACATCCTGACGGGCGCGCCGGTGATGATGCCCGAACTGGGGGAGACCTTCTACACCATTCACGTCATGGACACAGCGGTGGACGAGTCGCTCTTCAATCTCTCGGGCTATGCCATCGAGGGATAAGCACCTTTGTGAATAAACGGTAAATGTTTGCAGGCCGGGGCGTTTTGCCCCGGCTTTTGCACGGCCGGGGCATTGACAAAGGTGCTATAATTACATTTCAGTGAAATATACATGGAAGGAAGTTTTTGAAACCATGACAAGAATAGACATTTTCTCCGGCTTTCTCGGCGCGGGGAAAACCACGCTCATCCGCAAGCTGATCGCGGAGGGCTACCAGAAGGAAAAGCTCGTCCTCATCGAGAACGAGTTCGGCGAGATCGCCATTGACGGCGGCTTCCTGCAGGACGCGGGCGTGCAGATCACGGAGATGAACTCCGGCTGCATCTGCTGCACCCTGGTGGGCGACTTTACCAAGGCGCTCAAGAAGGTCATGGACGACTACGCCCCCGACCGCATCCTCATCGAGCCCTCGGGCGTCGGCAAGCTGTCTGACGTCGCCGCCGCGGTCGAGCGCGTGGAGGGCGCGCACATCGGCGCGAAGGTCACCGTCGTGGACGCGGGCAAGGCCAAAATGTACGCGCGCAACTTCGGCGAGTTCTTCAACGACCAGGTCGCAAACGCCGACCTCATCGTCCTCAGCCGCACCGGCTCCGTGAAGCCCGAGAAGACCGCCGAGGCGGTGGAAATCCTCAAGGCCCTCAACAGCGAGGCCGGTCTCATCACCACGGCCTGGGAGCAGCTCAGCGGCACACAAATCCTCGAGGCCATGGACAAAAACGGCCTCAGGCACGAGCTGGAGGAGATGGAGCACGAGCATCACCATCATCACCACCACGATGAGGACGAGTGCGACGACCCCGAGTGCGAGTGCCACCATCACCATGACGATGACGACGACGAGCACGAGCATCATCACCACCATCACCACGACGGCGAGGAGTGCGACGATCCGGAGTGCGAGTGCCACCATCACCATGACGATGACAACGAGCACGAGCATCACCACCACCATCACCACGACGGCGAGGAGTGCGATGATCCCGAGTGCGAGTGCCACCATCACCACGATGATGACGACGAGCATGAACACCACCATCATCACCATCACCACGCCGACGAGATCTTCCAGAGCTGGGGCATGGAGACCCCGAAGAAGTTCACGGAGGAGAGCCTGCGCGCCATCCTCGGACAGCTTGAGGACGAGGCCCGCTTCGGCGCGGTTCTGCGCGCGAAGGGCATCGTGGACTCCGGCGAGAGCGAGTGGCTGTACTTCGACTACGTCCCCGGCGAGATCGATCTGCGCCGCGGCCAGGCGGCCGTGACTGGACGCTTCTGCGTGATCGGCTCGAAACTCAACGAAACTGCCCTGAAGGAGCTGTTCAACCTTGGCTGACAACACCGGGCGTGACATGCCCGTCTACCTCTTCACCGGCTTTTTGGAGGCCGGCAAGACAAAGTTCATCCAGGAGACCCTGGAGGACAAACGCTTCTGCAACGGAGAGCGCACGCTGCTGCTGGTCTGCGAGGAGGGCGAGGAGGAATACGCCCCCGACCAGTTTGCCGACAAGTCCGTCAAGATCCGCGTGATCGGGGACCAGAGCGAGCTGACGCAGGAAAACCTCGTCCGCTTCGCCAGGGAGACCCGGTGTGAGCGCGTGGTCATCGAGTATAACGGCATGTGGATGCTGGACGTGCTCTATTCCGCCATGCCGGAGAGCTGGATGGTCTATCAGGAGTTCATGTTCGCGGACGCGACCACCTTCCTGACCTACAACACCAACATGCGAAACCTCGTCTTCGACAAGCTCAAGAGCTGCGAGCTCGTGGTTTTCAACCGCTTCACACCGGCCATGGACAAGATGGCCTTCCACAAGATCGTGCGCGGCGCGTCCCGTCGGGCGGACATCGCCTACGAGGCCCCGGACGGCAATGTGGTCTACGATGATATTGAGGACCCGCTGCCCTTTGACGTGAACGCCCCCGTTATCGAGATCGGCGACGACGATTACGCCCTCTGGTACCGCGACATGAGCGAGGAGCCCAAGAAGTACGAGGGCAAAACCGTCCGCTTCAAGGCCAAGGCGCTCAAGAGAAAGAGACTGCCGCCCAAGACCTTCGTGATAGGCCGCCACGTCATGACCTGCTGCGTCGAGGACATCCAGTTCGCGGCCCTGGTCTGCAACTGGGACAAGGCCGACAGCGTGACGGACGAGGGTTGGATGATCCTCACCGCGAAAATCAATTTTAAGTTCTCTATGGCTTACGGGCGCAAGGGCCCCGTGCTGACCTATATCAGCCACGAGGACTGCGACCCGCCCGAACAGGCTGTGGCGACATTCTATTGAGGGGGAAACTGCCGTGAACCCAAAACAGAGAAAGCTCTTCATCCGTGTCATGGCCGCCGCGCTTGTGGTGATGATGATCCTGCCCCTGCTGTTCACCGGCCTGAACGCCAGGGCCGAGGAGCCGGAGAAGCACATGATCCCCTAT
>CADAAM010000084.1 GCA_902785905.1 Oscillospiraceae bacterium
AGGGTATAATCTACCTGCTTTTTATTGTGATTCACAACCTAATATTAAGCCGACAGCCGCCCCTTTTTCAAGGGACGGCTGCCGTTATTCTTCCTTTTTCCGGGACTGCCTTTTGAGACAGCCCCTGTCGGTGCTGTTATGAGCTTGTGCATGGCTGCGCAGATTGCTTGTGATCATGACTGCTGCGGGCAGCTGTGAAGGTCAGGCAGTCATGCTTCCTCCCTCCGCAATCGGGCGGAGGGAATTATTTTCGGAATACGAGCCAGTTGTGAGAGAACGGCCATGGAATGCCGATGATATCAACGGGTTTCCCGTTTTCTCCCCGATACCAGGAATAGTTCCATCCGCTTCCCATATCGCAGTACAGCGCGTCCCGGACGCCCAGATCCTGAAGGGCGCGGATAAAGTCGTCGTAATGCATTTGGGTGCGGGAATCAATGATGCATGCTTTTCCATCGATGAGCGCAAGCACACGATAGCACCGGAACTCATCGCTGCCATGGCCGCCCCGCTGCCCGTCGCAGAGGACAATGAACTGCTGAAATCCCATCCCGCCCTGAGCGGCGGCGTTGCGAATCGCTTCTTCCGCTTCTTCGGTGTTCCAGATACGGGCTGTTCCGTTCACATAGGTGAAGGCCCCCAGATTTTCCTGCGGTTTTCCGCGCTCAAGCTGTCCCTCCGAAGTGTGCCACCCTACGATATTGTCGTGACTGAAGCCCAGCTGATAGGAGGACTGAAAGGCAGCCGCCACGCAGATCTGAATGCTTTGGTCGCGCTTGGAGGGCCTTTTGCCCGCTGCAAGAGAGAGATCGCGGTAGTCCGCGTAATAGATGTATAAATCGTCCGTCTCCAGCAAAAGGACGTCTTTCCCCGACTCAGCGAGCTGATGATCGATCGTCAAAGAGGAGGAGAAGGTCCCGTCCGGTTCGAGCGGGTTATGGTATTGGCTGCTTAAAATGAAGAGACTGAAGCCGATCATCACAAAAACGGAAACGGAATTCAGCAGAAGGAGAATACGTGCCGCGAGCAACCCGGGGCTTTTCCGGGCGTGCTCCTCCATATGGATATGGAAAACCAGCCCGCCCAGCGATATGAGGGCATTCACAGTCACGGCGTAAAACGGCCAGTTGAATCCGTCAAAGATTCGGATGGTGCAGATGCTGAAAATGGACAGCATGGTCGTAAACAGGTACCATATCGCCCAATGCTTGTTTTTGCTCATTTGCCTCATCCTCCCGTGTATTCCCGCTGGTCGATCATGAGGATCAATTCCGCACATGCCACCAGAATGAAGATGAACAGCTCATCCAAATGCAGCGTCCAGATATAAAGAATGTAGTCGCGCTCAAAAGACAGGCTGGGCGCAATCATCAGCTGAACGATCAGAAGCGTCAGCAGAAATAGAAGGGAGACCTGATTGATGGACACCCGGATGGCTTCCTGCCGCCGTATCGCATGGATGACAAAATGACTGACACAGACAAAGGATTGGATAAACAGGATCATCCGTTCGCCTGCCAGAAAGATGAATCCCTGCAGACCCATTGTGATATAGGTTTCCGAGTCCTGCCTGGCAAGCTTTCCCAAAGCATACTGAGACTGGGCGCAGAGCATGCAGAACAGCAGCCCCACGGTAGCCGCCTGCATCAGAAGCAGCTTATGGGTTTTCAGTGAATACAACAGGGTACAGACAAGCACAAGGCGCATCAGCAAGTCATACAAGCCGACAACGTCGATGCCCCCCGAACGAACGCCAAAATAATAATTCACCGGCAGAATCAGGATGCTCACCAGCGCTGCGATCAGGGCGGTGCGTTCGTCTAAGAAAAATCGTTTATATCTGTTGCCCAAGGAGAGTCTCTTACTTTTCATTATGCGTATCGTCTCCTCTCTTTGCCGTCGTTTCGGCACCGGAGGCCAAGTCTGTTAAAAACCGAGTTGTCGAGATAATTTTATCATGCCTTTCACAAATATGCAAGCGCATCCCCGGCATTCAAGCCCATCATCAGTAAAAACGCGTCCGATCTGCGCAAGCGAAAGCAAAGACCAAACATGCAGGCTGAGAAGAGTTTATTCCGAGGTACACGCCCCCGGAAAAAACGAATTTGAATCGATTTTCGCCTTGCGAGGCGAAAAATCAGAGGGGGAACGCCCATGTGGATTTGTATATTATGCTTGCATTCCGGGAAAAACGTGATAAACTATCAAAAAGGTGATATTAAACGTGCGAGGAGTGACCAGTATGAAATCAAATCCCGATATTTTCCTCCTGTATGAGTACATGAAAAGGGTATCCTTCACTGTGCGCATCAAGGTTATCCTGGATGAACCGGCAGATGCAAAGCTCTTGAATCAGGCCGCGCAGGAGGCGATCAAGCGCTTCCCTTATTTTTCCGTGTGTCTCGGACTGGATACGCATGGAAACTACACCCTGTCGCCGAATGACAGACCGCTGCCTGTGCTCCCGGAGGAGGACAGCCGTCTGATGCTGGGCTCCGAGAAGACGAACGGACACCTCTTCGCCATTACCTGGCGGGATGACACGGTTTATTTCAACTGGGCGCACAGTATCTGCGGCGCCTTCGGGGCCATGCGCTGGATCAAAACCACGCTGTACCAGTACATGACAAAAAAATACGGCGAAATCACGGCTCCGGCGGATCTGAAGCGCATAGACACACCCGTGGCCGACAGCGAGCTGTACTATCCCGATCCGGAGCAGCTTCCCAGGGATGAGCCCATATCCCGGTATACGGGCACCAGCACCAAGGTCGCCCTGATGGACACCTTGAAATACATACTCAACCCCTTTGCCAGAGACTGCTATTATTATCAGATCGAGATTCCCGCGGACGCTCTGCTGTCCTATAACAAGGGTATCGACGCAAGTCCCAACTCTATCATTGCCTCGATCATGTACAAGGTCTGCACCCGCCTCTTTACGCCGAAGGACGGGCCGCACCTTGCGGCCCGCATCCCGGCCGACTTCCGTGACGACATCGGCTGCCCGGATTCGTACCGCGACTTTGTCCGCTATATCCATGTGAAATACGACTGGGATTTGAAGGATGAGCCCATCGAAAAGCTGAATATGCGCACCCGCGGCGCCCTCATCAGTCAAAATCAGCCGGAGCTGAGCTGCGAGGTTTTTCGCCATCGTGAGCAGCTTCATGACGCGATAGACGCGCTGCCCGATCTGAAGTTGAAGAAGGCCTATGCCTCCAGAAACAGCCCCTATCGTACGGATGTGCGGGATGTCTATACCGTAAGCTATGTGGGGAAGACGGATTGGGGCGGTATGGCGGCGCATATCAGGGGGATATACACCATCACGGACGGGGACCTCATGCTGGAGGTCAACGCCCTGCCGGACAAGTTCTGCATCAGCTTCCAGCGCTACGTGAAGAGACCCGACGCGGTCAACGCCTTTTGCGCGGTGCTGGATGAAGAGGGGCTGCCCTACACCGTCTCTGAACGGCTGGTTCGCTGGCTGCCGGAGATCCGGCTCCCGAAGCAGTGAGCGCTTCGACACCCGGGGGGATACACGCCGGGCCGCCGTGTCAGACATGATAAATGCCCGCCCGCTCAAATTCACAGCAAATCCCCTTGCGGCAAAGCCGCACCAGGATAAAGGAAAGCCCTGTCGGCATGGGGATTTTACGCATGTCATTCGCTTGCCCCGTCAGGGGCGAGAATGACGCGTTTGAATCAAATCTTTACTGCGGAAACGTCAGCTTTCATAGTAAATCTTGACAGAAGGCAGACAATGGGGCTGTCTCAAAACGTTTACCGTTTTGTCATTCTGAGGAACGAAGTGACGAAGGATCTTTCTTTTGAAGGTTTTCGCAAACTTTCCGAGAAAGATTCTTCGCTTCGCTCAGAATGACACGGAGTTTTGAGACAGCCCCTTTGATAGGATATCAGGAACAGCAATTGCCGAGCTCCATGATGCGGATCAGCACCCGGATGCCCTGGAGGTAAGACCGGACGGGGATGCGCTCGTTTGTGCCGTGGACGCCCGTGCGCATGAGCGTCTTGTCCACCATGAAGGGGCTGCAGCGCAGGCAGGCGTCACAGATACGCTCATAGCTCTTGGCGTCCGTCGCCCCCGAGGTGAGAGACGGCGCGGCCACAACGTCGGGGTAAAATTCCCCGAGCGCCGTCTCGAGTGTCTCATAGCCGAAGACGTCGGTGCGGGCAATGCCGGAGGGATTGTTGGCCTGCAGATAGCGCAGCTTCACGGGGCTCTGGGGATCAGCCGAAAGCACGGCCTCATGACAGCGCCTGAGCACGCTCTCAACACTGTCACCCTCGTTGAGACGGAGGTTTACGACCGCGTACATGTTCTGCGGCAGCACGTTGCAGGCGGCGCTTCCGCCCTCGATCATGGTCGGGGCGATCGTCGTGCAGGCGAGCGGAAAGAGCTCGGGCCGCGTCACGCAGAATTCAGCGAGCGCCTCTGCGTTTGCGCGTACGTCCCGCGTCAGGCTGTGCAGCGGCTCCTCCGTGATATGTGGGGCGAGCTTTTCAAAGGTCTGCAGCAGAGGCTCCGGGCAGTGCGGGGCAAAGGGCCTGTCCGTGATCGCGGTCACGGCGCGCGCCAGATGTTCCAGGGAGCTTCCGCCCCAGGGTCGGCTCGAGTGTCCGCCCTTGCTCTCGACCGAGAGTTCGAGATCGGCGTAGCCTTTTTCCATGAGGTCGATCTTCGTCACCGCCACGCCCGGCGCGCCGTAGACGGCCCCGTCCTCAATGACGCCGCCGCCCTCGTCCAGGACGTATTCGAGCCGCACACCGCGCTTTTGCAGCGTCTTCGCGACTTCCAGCGCGCCGAGGTTCAGGGTCTCCTCGTCGTCGCCGAAGGCGAGGTATGCGGTTCTCTGAAAGCTCGCACCGTGCGTGAGCAGATACTCCGCCGCCTCAAGAACGCCGAAAACCTGCTGCTTGACGTCCAGCGTCCCGCGTCCCCAGACGCAGTCCTCCGCAAGGTCGCCGGAAAAAGCGCCGTGCGTCCAGTCCGCCTCCGTCCCGCGCACCACCGGCACCACGTCCTGGTGCGACATATAGAGCGAGGGGCGCAGCGCGGGGTCCGAGCCCGGTATCGTAATCAGCACCGCGTGGCCGATCAGCTCAAAGCTCCCCGCTTTCATCACGGCGGGGTAGGCGCTGCGCATCAGGGCCTGCAGGCGGTCGAACTCGGAAAAATCCGTCTTGCTGTGGTCGACATCGTTGATCGTCCGGCAGCGCACCGCCTGCCGCAGTCTCTCCACGGCCCCCGCCGCGTCGAGGTCTGGGTAGCGCTGTTCCCCGGCGTAGTATTCATATACGCTCTTCATGTCCCTTATTCGTGATCCTCCAGATAGCGGCTCAGGAAGGTCCTGGTCCTCTCGTTCTTCGGATTGCCGAAAATCTCCGCGGGGCTCCCCTGCTCGAGGATGACGCCCTGGTCCATAAAGACCACGCGGTCGCTCACCTCGCGGGCGAAGGCCATCTCGTGCGTGACGACCATCATGGTCATCCCCTCCTGGGCCAGTTCCTTCATGACGTCCAGCACCTCGCCCACGATCTCAGGGTCAAGGGCGGAGGTCGGCTCGTCAAAAAGCATGATCTCCGGCTCCATGCACAGGGCGCGCGCGATGGCGACGCGCTGCTTCTGTCCGCCGGAGAGGCGGTTCGCGTCCGCGTAGATGAAGTCCTTGAGGCCAACGGCGGTCAGATGGCGGATGGCCGTCTCCTCCGCCTGCGCCTTTGGGATCTTTTTCACCGTCATGGGCGCGAGGGTGCAGTTGTCGAGTACGTTTTTGTTGCTGAAAAGGTTGAAGCTCTGGAACACCATGCCGATCTTCTGGCGCAGGGCGTTGAGATCGACGCGCAGATCCATGAGATCCTGGCCGTCAAACCAGATGCTCCCGGCGTCCGCCTCCTCGAGGAGGTTGACGCAGCGCAGCAGGGTGGATTTGCCAGAGCCGGAGGCGCCGATGATGCACACCACCTCGCCCTTGTGGATGGTCAGGTCGATGCCCTTGAGCACCTCAAGATTGCCGAAGGACTTCTCCAGCCCCTCGATCCGCAGTACCGCTTCGTTCATGCCGCCGCCTCCTTCAATTCGAGCTCGGAATGCCGCGCACCGGCATGTCCAGCTTCTTGCTCAGCCACTTTAAAAGCAGCGACGACAGCCAGGTCAGAACCAGGTACATCAGCGCCGCCACGCAGTAGATCTCCAGCGAGCGGAAGTAGATGCCGCTCACGGACTTCGTCGCGTACATGAGGTCCATCACACCGATGACCGACAAAACGGACGAGTCCTTGATGTTGATGATAAACTCGTTGCCGATGGCGGGGATCGCGTTCTTCACCGCCTGTGGGAAAACCACCTTCGTCATCGTCTGCCAGTTCGTCATGCCGAGACTGCGCGCCGCCTCGGTCTGGCCCTTGTCCACCGCGAGGATGCCGCCGCGCAGCACCTCGGTGAGGTAGGCCGTGGAGTTGAGGGCCACCGTGCAGAGGCCGGAGATAAAGAAGCTCCAAACATGGTTGATCTCCGTCACGGTCATGCCCGTCTTTTTGAAGAGGTTAAAGCCGAAGTAGTAGAAGATCAGCGCCTGCACCATCATGGGCGTGCCGCGGATGACGAAGACGTAGCACCTCGCGAAGCGGCTGGCCAGCCACTTGAGAGCCTTCACCGGATCGCTGTCACGGCGGTCGGGCTCCTGGATGCGCAGGAATACCAGCAAGATTGCCAGCACGAAGGCGATCGCCGTGCCCAGCAGCGCGATGCGCACCGTCGTCCACACGCCCGTCACGAGCATGTCCTTGCCCTTGATGGACATATAGACCATCGAGTCCACAAAGCCCTGGGGGTTCTTCTCCATCACCGCGCAGCGGCGCACGGTCTCCGCGAAGCTCACGCCGCACCATATGAGCAGCGCGAGCCCCACGATCCAGGCCGTGATTTTCAGGGCCTTTGTCTTGCTTATCTTCTGATTCATGGCTTTATTTCCTTCCATAAGGGGGAAGCGCGGAAACGGCGCTTCCCCCTGATTCGTTCGGTTTATTCCGCCGCTTCTCCATTTACAACTTCAAAGTCCTCGCTTTGAAGTTGAGAGGAAAACGAAGGAAGCGGACTGGAGCCAGTCTCGTTTACTCCCCCGTTGCAACTTCAAAGCCTTCGCTTTGAAGTTGAGAGGAAAACGGAAGGAGCGGATAGGGAGCTTTCCCGGCTCTTCGCAGCCGGGGAAGCGGACTGGAGCGAGTTTCGTTTGACGTTATGCGGGTGCCTTCTCGGCGGCGGTGTTCCACATCTCGTCGCGCTGGGCCTGCTCGACGGTCGCGAGGGCCTCGTTGGCCAGTCTGCACAGATCCTCGTCGTCATAGCGGATGCCGACGCAGGAGCCCTTGGCGGGCAGCTCAAAGCCGTCGCCCTCGGCGAAGGTGATGAGGCGGAAGTCGGGGTTGGAGGTCATGTAGGCG
>CADAAM010000085.1 GCA_902785905.1 Oscillospiraceae bacterium
TTTACGATCCAGCTTTTCGTGATGGTCGTGAACTTTCTCAACAGCGTCTATATCGCGGTGGAGCGCGCCCGCGGCAACGCGAGACGCATCTTTGTCCTCAACATCGCCGTGATCCTTGTCAAGCTCTCGCTCACGGCGTACTTTGTCTATGTGCTCCAAAGCGGGCTGAATATGATCGCCGTCGCCTCCCTCGCCTCGGAGCTGACCATGTTCGTCTTTGCCATCCGTTTCAGTCTCGTCGGGGACAACGCCTTCAGCTTTTCTGTGCGGGCAGTCTCCGTTGAGCGCCGTGTCGCCCCGCCGATGATCCGCCAGTCTCTGCCGGTCATCGCCGAGAAGGCGCTCTTCGCCTTCGGCAAGACCATCGTCAACTCCATGTGTACGCTCTACGGCCCGCTGATGGTCGGGGCGATGGGCGTGTCCAACAATCTCGGCGGCATCACCACGAATCCGCAGAACGGCTTTGAGCAGGGCAGCGCCGCCATTATCAGCCAGAACTTCGGCGCGGGCCGGTTCCGGCGCGTGCTGGAGGCGTTTTACGCCACAGCTGCGTTCAGCATGCTGCTCGGGGCGGTGATCTCCGGACTTGAGCTGTGGCAGCTCGACTTCCTGTCCAGCCTGTTTGACGGCGGAAGCGAGGAATTTCGCCGCATGATCGTCATGGTCTACCGCTATGAGGTCTGGGGCGCGGTGCCGCTGGGTCTCAACGCTGCGGTGATGGCCCTGCTCTACGGCCTGGGAAAGACCCGTCTCACGCTCATTTTGAATTTCTCGCGTGTCTTTGTCTTCCGTATCCCGGTCTTCTGGTTTTTGCAGCACTGTACCGACGTGGGGGAAAAGAGTGTCGGCATCGTCATGATGGTCAGCAACATCTCCGTCGCTGTAGCAGCCGCCCTGGCCGCCGCCGTGGTGATCCGCCGCTTCCGGCGCGACTATCCCGTACAGGGCGGGACTGATAACGCTGAAAATGCCTGACGGCGCTTGTAATTCTGTTTTTCTTCTGATAGAATCGTAACACGACGCAGGAGGAGGGCAGCTCATGTATACATCCGAATATCTTTCCCGCTATCCGTTCTTTCGGGAACTGCTGGAAGCCATGCCTCTCCCGTCCATCCACGACTCTCTGACAGGGCTCATCGCCCGTCCCTTTATCCTCCGTTTCATCCAGGCGCTCATTGCGGAGGGCCGCCCCTTCGCCGCGGCCATCGTCGATCTGGATAATTTTAAGAGCATCAACGACAACTATGGCCACCGCACCGGCGACGAGATGCTCAGCCGCGTCGCCGCCGATCTCACGCGCTATGTCGGTGAGCGCGGCGTCGTCGGGCGCTACGGCGGGGATGAGTTCCTGTTTGTATATTTTGGCCGCCTGGATTACGGCAGCGTCCACGCCTTTCTTGACGCCATGTTCTTTGACGGGGATGTTTTCCGGCGCGACCGGCTGATCCGGGGAAGGACCATCTTCTCCACCGCCACCGTCGGCTGCGCCGTCTATCCCAAGAACGCCGGCAGCTTTGACGAGCTCTTCGCGCTGATCGACAAGCTGCTGTACCGGGGCAAATCCAAGGGCCGCAACTGTTTTATCCTCTATGTGCCGGCCAAGCACGATCATCTTGAGATTCCGTCTCTTGCGAGGCGCAATCTCTACGATACCTTCCGGGCTATGGGCCTGAGCTTTGACAGCGGTGCCGACATTTGGGAAAAGCTGAGGCGGGCCTTTATCCCCATTCGGGATAATTTGCGCATGTACGGCTTATTCCATATCGATGCGGAAAACCGTCTCTTTGACGCACAGAGCGGAGAAGAGCTCGCCCGCATTGAGCCGCCCGACTCTCTGGTCCGCAATGGGCTTTTCGCCGCGTGCGGACTTGACGAGCTGGAGCGCTGCTGTCCGACCTTCAGCGGCATACTCGCTGACCTCGGTTTTGATTCCGTCCTTCTCTCCGAGATCTCCTGTGCCGGTGAGTCCTTCGGCTTTCTCGCCTTATGTCCGGAGGTTCACACCCTGCACATCTGGCAGGAGCATGAGTGCGCTGCGGCCTTCTTCCTCTCGCACATGCTTGCGCGGGAGCTGGCGGCAGAGCATCAGGCGTCCTCCTTCGGGCAGCGGCTTTAAGCCATCCGCCGCTTTTTCTCTCATGGAAAGTAGAGAGAAATCAACGGAGGGAGACGCACCGTCCCCCTCCATGTATAATCCATATGTAAATGGGAGCTTTTTCGGAAGTTCCCATTTTTGCTGCTCCGCCGCGTGAGCGGAAAGCGCCGCCGAGATGATGATCAGACTGATCAGTGCAAGAACAGCCAGGGTGATTGCAGCCCGTTTCATGGTCGCCTTTCTCCGCCTCTTCATTTCCTCCTGCTCGCGCCGAATCGCCGCCATCCGCGCCTTTGTCTTCTCCTGCGTGAGCTTCATGCCGCGCTGCGCTTTGCGCGCCTTGTCGGCATAGAAGTTTCCGGCATCGCCGACCGTATCCCTGTAAACCTCCTGTGAGAAGCTCTTCACCGGATCAAGCAGATCGTGCTTCAAACTTCTCAGGTTCTCCAATTCCTCTTTTCCAAAGAACGCGCCCATTCGGTTCCACCGCCTGTTTATTTGATTTTGCCTGATATGAAACAGACTGCTGCCGCTTCTCCGCATATCTGCAAAGGCGGGCCATTCGCGTTATGGCAGTCTGTTTTATTCTCACATCCGCGCCGGAATTCTATATATCAGATTCTTCAGCAGGCTCTCCGGTTCTTCTTTTTTCAGCTCTGTACCGCAGCTGAAGTGAACTTATGCGGTGCTGCCCTATAGCTTTTTTCGAATAAGAAGCGTATTCTGACCGTCCCGGCGTTCATACTGCACTTTGTCCATCGTCTTTTTCAGCATATAGATACCGAGGCCGCCGATCGGACGTTTTATCAGCGGCAGCGTCGTATCGGGATCGGATATAGCCAGCGGATTAAAGGATTTTCCCCGGTCGGAAAATCGGATGACCACGGCCTTCGGGTCCTCCTGTATGTCGATTTGAACGCATACCTGACCCTCTTTCCCGTCATAGGCATATTTCGCGATATTGGAAAAAATCTCGTCTGTCGCCACGTCAAGCTGGATTCTCGTCATGCTGGGGCAGTTGTTTTCATTGAGTATCTCATTGATAAAGGCCGTTACAAGGGGAAGATTTTCTCTTTCAGCCGCCACCGTCATTTCTTTCATACAGGCGCACCTCCTCCCCCCGCCGTGGATGGCCTGACAAAAAAGAACACGCCATTTGCACGGGTCTTTCGCCTGACAGGCACAGCGCCGAATCGAATTAATATATTTGATGTATTATTATAATCCATGTTTTCTGATCTGGCAAGCGCCAAGGCACGGCTTTTCATCATATCCGAAAACGCCGGGCACAGCGCTGTCCGCTCCTACGAAAAAAACAGGAGCCGCGGCATCAACCAGACGGCTCCTGCATCATTTTTACTTCTTCAGATATACGCACGACGGACTCAGCAGCATGTCCGGCAGCTTCGGGTCTGCCCGCTCCAGAAACCGCATCATGCCTTCTGGCACCGGCATACTGTATTCCATGCCGGTATCGCCGAGGGCGATCAGTTTATTCGTTCCGTGATAATCGCTGCCCGCCGTTACATAGAGCTCATAGTGCGCCGCATATTTCAGCATCTCCCTTTTCAGTTTAGGAGAGAAGCCTGAGTAAAAAGCCTCGACACCCTGCAGGCCGAATCCGATCAGTCGCTTCAGACGTTCATCCATCTTCTCGCCGACGATCAGCTCATCTCCGCTGCCGAAGCACGGATGCGCCAGCACCGGGATGCCGCCGCTTTTCAGGATGCCGCTGATGGCCTGCTCCGGGCGTACAAACTCGTTTTTAAAATGCTTTTGGTTGATAAATTGGTGGATCGCTTTCTCCTTGCTTTCCGCGTATCCGTACTTTACCATCAGATTGCCGATATGCGGCTTGCCGGGGTTGTCCATAGCTAGGAGCGTCTGTATCTCCTCCTCCGGAAAGCGGAAGCCGAATTCGTCCCGAATGAAATTCAGCCTCTCCCGCACCTTTTTCATGCGCAGGCTGTGCCCCAGATCAACAAGCTCCCGCATGGCCGGCGCGTCGGGATCATAGGCATAGCCAAGGATATGATACCTCCCCTGCTCGTCTTTGCAGGAAAACTCCGCCCCGTTCAGGAAAGCCGGGTCGCCTTCACGCAGAAGGCCGCGTATAATCCCGCAGCCCTTCACCGCGTCGTGATCACTCACCGAGAACAGTGCAAGCCCGGTATGCTTCACCGCTTTCAAAAGCGCCTCCGGCGAATCGCTGCCGTCTGACACCGTGGTATGAATATGCAAATCAATTTTCTTCTTAAAATACATGGACTGTCTCCCGCGCCCCATATCGCTCACTTTTCTGCACAGAAAGCATACAGGGCAAACGTCCGGCCTGACCCTGCGTCAGGAAAGATGCCCCCTGTCTCAGTTCAGCGTCGATGTTCTATCTCACTCGATGGTCAGAATGTCGCTGAAGCCGGTCACATCAAAAATCTCCAGGACCGTGTCGTTGACATGGATGAGCTTCATCTCGCCCTGCTTGTTCATGATCTTCTGGGCCGACAGCAATACGCGCAGGCCGGCGGAGGAGATATACTCCAGCTTTCCCAGGTCCAGGACCAGATTGCTGACGCCGGGCAGCGCGTCTTTCAGTTCTCCCTCAAGCCGGGGTGCGGTGGTGGTGTCCAGGCGGCCGATCAGCTCCACTGTGAGAGACGTATCCTCCAGATTTTTGTTGATGTTCAGCATGATCCGTTCTCCTTTCAAATTGATCCGGTGTTGTCTTTGCGGCGATTTCATTTCGATAAGCGATGATACAGCCAACTTGCGTATTTGTCAATCTTGTTCTGCAGGATTGCGGCAATGTCCTTGACAGCGGCGCAATCTTGCGGATAGAATGACGTTCACGGGCCTTACCCCGAAATTGTGAGCATGCACATGTACACCATCAGCGGCAATCCCTACCGCAGCGCGGCCTTCATGCTGGTGGCGGACGACGACGCGCGCGACTACGGCGATCCCGGGAAGACCGAGTCCCTGAAGCAGAAATGGGCGGACAGCGGCTTCAACGTGATCTCCATGCGCGACGATTTCCGCACCATCTACGGCGACGGGGTGGTCAAGACCGGCGTCTTCCGCTGGCCGGACGACCTGGCGGAGGATCGCAGCGCTGTCCCGTCCGAAACTGAGACGAACAGCGGCATACAGTATATCCTCTACCTCGGCACAAACGACAAGGACACCAACAAGCCTGTCTTCACCCAGGCCGAGGCCCAGGCAAAGGCCAAGGAGATCCTGATCCGGCACTTCGGCGGCTACACGCTGCAGGAGGCAAACGGCGGCTGGATGGACGGCGACACGCTATATCAGGAGTATACGCTGGTGATCTATCTGAGCGACACGAACGAGGAGGCCGTACACGCTGCCGCGGACGAGCTGGTCGAGGCCTTCCGCCAGAGCTCTGTCCTGATCGAAGCCATCCCCACGCAGACCGAGTTCTACGCCGGCGCATAAAGCCATCTGTCCAAAAAACAGCGGGAGCCCTTTCTATTGGGCTCTCGCTGTGCTATACTGTGGAAAAGCAGTTCAACGATGAGGTGATCCCATGGACGATTCCCTTCTCAATCCCGCCCAGCTTGAGGCCGTCACAACGACCGAGGGCTTCGTGCGCGTCATCGCCGGGGCAGGCTCCGGCAAGACCCGCGCCCTGACGCGGCGCTTCGCCTTTCTGGTAAACGAGCTCGGCATCCTGCCGGGGAACATTCTCTGCGTCACCTTCACCAACAAGGCGGCCAATGAGATGCGTCGGCGCATCCATTCCCTCACCGGCGACAACGATACAGGCTACATCAACACCTTCCACGGCTTCTGCGTGTCGCTCCTGCAGGAGGACAGCTTTGCCGTCTCGTTCCCGAAGAGCTTTCTGGTGCTGGACAATTCCGATATCGACGACATGCTCCGCATCATCTACGACGAGCGGGGACTTACCCTGCGGGACATGACCTTTTCCCAGGCCCGCGACATGATCGAGATTCAAAAGCTCTTCAAAAAGCCCGAATACTATCTCGACCTCATCGGCCTCTCCCTCGAGGCCCTGCGTGAGAAATACGAAAAGGCCGAGGGCGTGAAGGACACGATCTTCTACGGCTACCTCTACCAGGCGAAAAAATGCTTCGGTCTCGACTATAACGACCTCATCAAGTTCACGCTCTACATCTTCCGTGAAAATGCCGACATCCGACTCAAGTGGCAAAAACGCCTCGAGTACATCATGATCGACGAATTTCAGGACATCGACATGCTCCAGTATGAGCTGATGGAGGCCCTGTGCGGCTATCATAAAAATCTCTTTATCGTCGGCGATCCGGACCAGACCATCTACACCTGGCGCGGTGCGGACGTGAAGTATCTGCTGGACTTTGACCGGGTTCACCCCGGGACGAAGACGATCATGATGATGCAGAACTACCGCTCCACCCCGCAGATCATCAGCGCCGCCAACAGCCTCATCGACAAAAACCGCGCCCGCATCAAAAAGGACCTGATCCCCGTCCTCCCTGACGGCGAGAGCGTCCTGTGCCACCACGCCAAAAACACAGAGGCAGAAGCCGAGTGGATCGCGCACCGGGCCCATGAGCTCCACGATCGGGGCGTCTCTTACCGCGAGATGGCGGTGCTTTACCGCGCTCACCACGTCACCCGCAGTCTCGAGGAGGTCTTCCGCAAGCGTGAGCTGCCCTACGCCATCTACAGCGGGGTACAGTTTTTCGGCCGCGCTGAGATCAAGGACGCGCTGAGCTATCTGCGCATGGCCGCCTACAAGGACGATCTCTCCTTCCGCCGCGTGGCTAATGTCCCGAAGCGCAACCTCGGCGAGCGGCGCATGCGCTTTCTCGAGGACTACGCCGCCCGCGAGAGCTGCACCCTGTACGACGCCCTGCGCCGGAACCTCGAGGGGGAGCTCTTCAAAGGCACGAAGGCCGCGATATTTGTCCGCCTCATTGAGGACTTCTCCGCCTCCTGCACCGAGCGGCCCGTGTCGGAGCTGCTGGCCGACATTCTGGACAAGAGCGGCTATGAGGCCATGCTGCGCACCGAGGGCAGCATGGAGCGGCTGGACAATCTCGCAGAGCTCAAGCAGTCCGTCTATGAGTATGAGACGAGCTGCGGCGAGGAGGCCACCCTCGTCCACTACCTTGCCCACGTCGCCCTCTTCACAAACGCCGACGCCGAAACGGAGGGCGAGCGCATCAAGCTCATGACCGTACATGCGGCCAAGGGCCTGGAGTTTCCCTGTGTCTTCCTCTGTGGGATGAACGAGGGCACCTTCCCTACCCGCCGCACCGGCACCCTCCCCGCCATGGAGGAGGAGCGGCGGCTGGCCTTCGTCGCCATGACCGCTATCCCTCGCGCTTTCTGCTGGATATCGACCCCGGCCTGCTCAGCTATGACGGGACGCCGCGCGAGGATCTGATCAGCGACGCCCGCGGCTATATCTCGGCGAGTGAGAACCGTCTCTCGGCCGGTGAGTTTCAGCCCTTCCCCGTCGGCCAGCGGGTCATGCACGCGATACTCGGTCCCGGCACGGTGGTGGAGATCGACGCCGACAAGGGCGCACACCTCGTCAAATTCGACGCGATGCCCACGCCCCGTGCCATCTCCTTCCGCGCGAAGCTGGAGAAGAGCGAAGAATAAATTGTAAAAAGGACAGGAGACTGCATAGAGCAGTCCCCTGTCCTTTTTATCAAATTTTGATCAGCTCGTAGTCCCTTGAGCCGAGGCCGATCTCCTCGGCGTGGATGAGGCCGGGTTCCCACTCGGCGTCCGGGTGGTTGAGGTGGAAGTACTCGTGATTCGGGTCCTCGTCCCAGAAGGACTTGATATGCCTGTCCAGGCGGCTGCCCTCGATGACGGGCATCTTGTTGCACAGATCGACACAGGCCTGATCCAGAGCCACGGGGTCGAAGGAGGCGAGCATGCCGATGTCCGGGATGATGGGCACGTCGTTCTCGGCATGGCAGTCGCAGAAGGGCGACACGTCGCAGATCAGGGAGATGTGGAAGTTCGGGCGGTCCTTCACCACGGCGTAGGCGTATTCGGAGATTTTGCAGGAGAGAATGCCCGCGGAGTGCTCCACGCTCGGCTCGATGGCGTCCTTCGGACATACCGCGAGACAGCGGCCGCAGCCGACGCACTTGTTATGGTCGATGCTGGCCTTGCCGTTTGTGACGCGCGGGCCGTCGTGGGCGCAGATGCGCACGCAGGAGCCGCAGCCGATGCAGAGCTCGGGCTCGACCACGGGCTTGCCCTCCCAGTGCTGCTCCATCTTGCCGGAGCGGGAGCCGCTGCCCATGCCGAGATTCTTGAGCGCGCCGCCGAAGCCCGCCTCCTCATGGCCCTTGAAGTGGCTCAGGGAGATGATGATGTCGGCGTCCATGATGGCCTGTCCGATCTTGGCCTCCTTGACCAGCGGCAGATTGATGGGCACCAGGGCCTCGTTTGTACCCTTGAGGCCGTCCGCGATGATGACGTGACAGCCGGTCTGCAGGGGGGAAAAGCCGTTTAAGTAAGCGGTGTCCATATGGTCAAGGGCGTTCTTGCGGCTTCCGACATAGAGGGTGTTGCAGTCGGTCAGAAAAGCCTTGCCGCCGAGCTCCTTGACATAGTCCGCAACGACCTTGGCATACTGCGGCCGCAGATACGCTAGGTTGCCGAGCTCGCCGAAGTGGATCTTGATGGCGGCGTAGCGGTCGGTAAAGTCGATGCTTTCAAAGCCCGCCTTTTTCAGCAGACGATGCAGCTTCTGGGGCAGTGTCTCGTTGGTGACGTGAAAATCGGTGAAGTATACGGAGGATTTTGCCATGTTTTCAGCTCCTTTTAGATAATGGTCACAGCCCGTCGCCGGGCACTCTCTCTTGCTTCTCTCGTACTTTGTTTTTATTATGCCAAAGAACCCCGCGTATTGCAAGAGCCGCTTATAGATAAAAAATAAAAATACGGAAGATTGCCCATAGTGCGGCGGCGCCGGTGCCGCGGGCCCTCCGCCCTGCCGGGACATCTCCTCGGACTCCGCCGTGCCTCCCATGCAGAGCAGTCTCTATGTGAGGTTTTCCGCTCGGTTGGTTTATGAAAATGAAGAACGGCATACCCGCAGCGGCGTTTTTAAAATATGAAAAAGTCATTTTTTGCATTGTGAGGATCACAAAGCTGTGTTAAGATAGGGATACTTCAAGAACTGAGGGGTGACTCCCATGACCGATGCCAAATCCGGGAATCTCAACGATTCAGAAAAGACTGTGCGCTGCTCTTCCTGCGGAACAATGTATTCTGCATCAAAGCGAAAATGCCCCGCCTGCGGCCAGAGTATTTCATCGAAGCGTTCTCCCCAGCCCGACAGCTTTTTCGCCAGGCTGAGTGAGATGAGAAAGCCTCAGAAAGTCAATCTACCCGCTCTGATCGGCGCCTGCCTGATCGTGACCGCCTACACGGCCGGCATCGTATTCAATATTTCGGCGAACGCCCGGGATGTCGAGCCCGTCCCGACCGCTGAAATTGTCGAGACGGCGGCACCGACGCCTGTCCCCACGCCCACGCCCACACCGACAGTCACCGGCATCAAGCTGTATGCATTCGGACGCGAGCTGGGCACCGACGGTTTTACCGCATACGTCGGGGACAAGCCCTTCTCCATCACCGCCGAGCTGGAGCCTCAGCTTCCGTCTGCGCATGTATCATGGTCCATAAGCGACAGTGCTTCCCTGTCCGTCAGCGGCGACAGTCTCAGCTGTGAATTCGCGGCGCTGAAACCCACCGGCAAAAACGAGCTTACCGTCAACTGCTATGGCTTTGAGACAACGATTCCCGTGTACCTGTGGGAGCGGTAAGCCGTGCTGTGAAAGCGTCTTCCCTGCTCTTTCCATCAATCGGTTCCCTCTTCGGGCTCGGCGGCCCTGTCGAAGAGTCAGGCACTGATCAGACAAGCGCAGCCCTCTCGCCCGGACAGGCATTCTTGAAAAGAGCAGGAGCATCTTTCATAGATTTGACGGACGCGGTTTTCTCCGCGTCCGTCAGACTGCAGACAAACCCTCGCAAACCAGGTTGGTCTTGTAAGGGTGATCTGTGATGGGGGCGGGGAGTCCCCCTTCACGTACAATCCATGCAAAAACGGGAACTTTTTCGGAAGTTCCCATTTTTGTCCGTCATATTGATCCGTTTCTGATCCAGCCGGACTCTCTCAGGGCAAAGCAGCGGTCACAGCAGTTGTACACCGTGCCGATCGGCAGCTCCTTTCCGCAGGACGCGCAGCGGCGGATGTACTGGTCCTTGCCCTCTCTCATCAGCTCCGCAATCTTGTCGCAGATAGCCCGTCTTGCCTCGGTGCAGTCGTCCTCGATCCCGACGCGCCGCAGCAGCTGATGACGGATGTCGTAGGCCTTGTACTGAAGCTCGCATTCCTGGAGCGTCTCGTCGCCGAAATACGGCTCCGGGACGTGCAATTTTGCCCGCGCACCTGGCCCAGTAGATGACGAGCTCCGGAGAGCGGGTGTCCACCGGACAGGTGATGAGATCATAGACGAGCTCCCTGTTTTCCGCCGTGACTCTGCTTTTCATGTGCTGCAAGAGGATGCGCGCGTCATGCATGCTCTCCCGGACAAACTCCGTCTCTTTGGGCATTTTGTCCCAGGCCAGGAGCAGCAGGTCCAGGGGGTAGTCCTCGGACAGGATCTCCCGCGGAAAGCCTATACAGGCCTGTCGGATAGCCTTCACGCTCTGGCCTAGCTTTGCGCCGATCAGCTCACTGCTGCCGAGGGCCAGCACCTCCCCGTACTCGTTGAGGCCGTAGCGCCCGGCCCGGCCGCCGATCTGGTTGATTTCCGCCGTCGACAGGTTCCTGAACTCTTTCCCGTCAAATTTCTGTGTCTCCGCAAAGATGACGCGCTTGATCGGCAGCGAGATGCCCATTCCGATTGCGTCCGTCGCCACGACGATATTGTTTTCACCCGAGAGGTATTTGCGCACCTCGTTCCGCCTGGCCTCCGGCGGCAGGGCCCCATAGATGACGCTCGCGTGAAAGCCGTGCTTTTCCAGGATGGCCGCCGTGGACAGCACGCTCTTTCTGGAAAAGCAGATGATGGCGTCATCCGGCCGGAAGTCCCGGTAGCTTCCGCACTGGCCTGCGTAGCGCAGCGGCGCGAGGCGCTTGTGCCAGACCACGTTGTAGGGATCGCCGAAGCTCTTGATCAGCTTCTCGATAAACGGCAGAGCCTCGGGCGCCATGCAGATGTGCACCAGCTCCGCGTCGACCAGGCAGATCGCCTTGAGCCAGGCTGAGCCGCGGTCCCTGTCCGCGATGAGCTGGGCCTCGTCGATGACCGCGGTCTTAAAGCGCGTGTTCAAATCGCAAAGCTCAATCGTGGAGGAGACGATCTGTGCCCCCTCCGTCGGGATGGACTCCTCCCCCGTCAGCATGCTGCACGGGATGCCCGCGCCGTTGAGCTTGTCGAACATCTCCAGCGCCAGAAGGCGCAGCGGGCCGAGGTAGGTGCCCGGCGTGTTCTTTTTCAGATCCTCGACGGCGTCGTAGGTCTTGCCGCTGTTGGTCGGGCCGACGTGCAGCACAAAGCCCCGGCGCAGCCTGCGCGCCCTGTCGATATACGCCTCTGGAGAGAAGGACTCATACATCGCGGTGATCTCACTAAGCTGCCGCTCCCGGAGCTCTTTTTCATCCCGCTCCCGGAGGGCCTTCTGTATCTCCGGATGCCGGATCGCCTCTTCGGACACAGCCTCCGGCCAGCCCTCCAGCGTCCACCAGGAGCCGCCGCGCCCTCGGGTCCGCACGATCTCGGGTTTTGGGAAATACGCGAGTATGAGCTTTTTGGAGATCTTGTATTTTTCCATGATCTGCCGCCGGGTGAGCAGACGGACCTTTTCTTTTTTGCTTTTGCCCATGAAACCGATTCGCTTTCTGTTTTGTTTTTGTATCATACCCGTATCATAACACGCCGCCCCGTGCAAAGCAAGGACTTGCCCGCCCGCCGGATGAAGCGGAATTTGGCGTCTGATCGGCAATTTGTCCAAGCGCTCCGTCGGCGGCAGGCGTCAGATTTTACATGCCCGCAATTGACAAAGTGATGCGAACTTGATACTATTTGCAAAGATATTCACGCGGGCCTGTTCTTTCAGCCCTTTGGTCAAGATACTATCCGAAAGGAATGAATGATTATGAGCATCGGAACCACCTGCGTCCAGGCCGGCTACACGCCCGGCAACGGCGAGCCACGACAGATTCCCATTGTTCAGAGCACGACTTTCAAATACGCCACCGGCGCGGAGATGGCCAAGCTCTTCGATCTGGAATCCAACGGCTATTTCTATACAAGACTGCAAAACCCCACCAATGACATGGTGGCCGTGAAGATTGCGGCTCTGGAGGGCGGCACGGCGGGTATGCTCACGAGCTCCGGCCAGGCGGCAAACTTCTACGCCGTCTTCAATATCGCCTCCTGCGGCGACCACGTGGTCTCGAGCTCCAGCATCTACGGCGGAACCTACAACCTCTTTGCCGTGACCATGAAGCGCATGGGTGTGGACTTCACCTTTGTCTCCCCCGACTGCACGGAGGAGGAGCTGGAGGCCGCCTTCCGCCCCAACACCAAGGCTGTCTTCGGCGAGACCATCGCAAACCCCGCCCTTACGGTGCTGGACATTGAGAAGTTTGCCAAGGCGGCCCACGCCCACGGCGTGCCGCTCATTGTGGACAACACCTTCGCCACGCCCGTCAACTGCCGCCCCTTTGAGTGGGGGGCCGACATTGTGACGCACTCCACCACCAAGTACATGGACGGCCACGGTGTCGGCGTCGGCGGGGCGCTGGTCGACAGCGGGCACTTTGACTGGACCAAGTACCCCGAGCGCTTCCCCGGCCTGTGCACACCCGACGAGAGCTACCACGGCGTGACCTATACGGAGCGCTTCGGGCTCGCGGGCGCGTTCATCACCAAGGCCACGGCCCAGCTCATGCGCGACTTCGGCTCCATCCAGTCCCCTCAGAACGCCTTTTATCTGAATCTCGGCCTGGAGAGCCTGCATGTGCGCATGGCGCGCCACTGCGAAAACGGCGCAAAGGTTGCCGCCTTTCTCAAGGCCGACCCCCGCGTCGCCTGGGTGCAGTACCCTGGCCTTGAGGGCGACAAATACTATGAAATTGCGAAAAAGTATATGCCGAACGGGAGCTGCGGCGTCGTGAGCTTCGGCGTCAAGGGCGGGCGCGAGGCGGCCGAGCGCTTCATGGGCAGGCTCAGGATCGCCGCGATCGAGACCCATGTGGCCGACGCCAGAACCTGCACCCTCCACCCGGCCAGCACCACCCACCGCCAGATGAGCGATCAGGAGCTCGCCGCTGCCGGGGTCTCCCCCGACCTCGTCCGCTATTCCTGCGGCCTGGAGGACGCGGAGGATCTGATCGCCGACATTGACCAGGCCTTGACCTGATAACTGACTGCCTGAAGGAGAACACGCGCCATGCCGATCAAAATACCGAACGAGCTGCCCGCGACCAATGTGCTCGAGAGCGAGAACATCTTCGTCATGACGGAGCGCCGGGCCATGACCCAGGACATCCGCCCGCTGCAGGTACTGCTGCTGAACCTGATGCCGACCAAGATCGCCACGGAGACCCAGCTCACACGCCTTTTGAGCAATACGCCCCTGCAGGTGGAGCTGGAGCTCATGCAGACCAGCACTTATGTGGGCAAGAATACGCCGCAGGAGCACATGCTCAAGTTCTATACGGATTTTGCGCACGTCAGGGACCGCTATTTTGACGGCATGGTCATCACCGGCGCGCCGGTGGAGAAGCTGGACTTTGATCAGGTGGAGTACTGGGATGAGCTGTGCCAGATCATGGAGTGGAGCAAGACCCACGTCCACAGCACCTTCCACATCTGCTGGGCTGCCCAGGCCGCGCTCTACTACCACTACGGCATCCAGAAGATCCCACTGCCGGAGAAGCTCTCGGGCGTGTACCCGCACTGGGTGGTGCGCCGCTCGTCCATGCTGATGCGCGGCTTTGACGACCGCTTTATGGTCCCCCACTCCCGCAACACCACAGTCGCGCTGGAGGACGTGATGGCCTGCGACAAGCTCAAGATCCTCGCCGTTTCCGAGAAGGCCGGGCTCTACGCCGCGGCCACGGAGGGCGGACGTCAGATCTTCATCACCGGCCACTCCGAATATGACGCCGACACCCTGAAAGGCGAGTATATCCGCGATCTGAGACTGGGTCTCAACCCACATATGCCAGAGAACTACTTCCCCAACGACGATCCGAGCCGCGAGCCGATCATGAGCTGGCGCTCCCATGCCAATCTCCTGTACATGAACTGGCTCAACTACTTTGTTTACCAGTCCACGCCCTATGACATCCAGACCATTGAACCGATCAAGTGAAGCATACGCACGCACAAGAGGCCCGCTGACAAAACAGCGGGCCTCTTGTGCGCGTTATATTCTCTTTACCAGGAATGGAGCGTCGCGCCGCAGCGGGGGCATTTGTTCTCAAAATTGTGCTGCCAGCCCTTCAGCTTGACTTCGAGGCCGCAGCGGGGGCAGATGATATAGTCGATATTGGACTTGCCGCCCGCGACGGCGTCCAGCTCCTCGTCGGTTTTGAGCTCGGAGGCTTTCACTTCATCGGACATGGTTTTGTTCTCCTTTTCAATCAGTGTGTGGGCTTGTCCCTGTTTGCTGGAAAAATGATACCTTGAAACGCGGGTACTGTCAAGCGCTCCGCCGCTGATTTAAGACTTCTTCAGATCATTTCAAACTGGAAGTTTTCAAATTTTAGCTTGCTCCCCTCGTCGGCCTCCATCGGCAGCAGGGCGCGCGCGATGAAATACGGCTCCTCCTGCGCGCTGGTGCAGTCAAGCCAGGCGTAGTCCCCGTCGATACGGCTGACCACATAGTACTTTGTCTCCATGGGCAATCTCCCCTCCGTTTGTCATTTTGTTGTTGATTCTTTTCTTTTTTCATTATACAGAACGAACCCGAAAACATCAAGCTCATTCGACCGTGCGGACGCGCTTTTTATTGACTTGCGTGATGCGGGCCAGTATAATATGAAAGGACTCCGCGCGGCCATGCCCGGCGTCCCAGACAAACCGACAAGGAGGGTCCCGCGATATGAAAAAAATACTGGCGCTGCTGCTAACGCTCCTGCTGCTGACTGCCTGCTTCCCGCTCGGCGCATTCGCCGTCAATGAGGACGTGGAGGGCACGGTCGGCATCTATTCGTCGATGTACCAGTTCGTCATTGACATGATGGATGAGGCGATCAAAAAGGAATTTCCCAACCTGACCCCGGCCTATGACGGCAGCTTCTTTTTTTACGGCGGCACGTCCTCTCTGATCACGAAGGTCTACGGAGAGATGGAGACCGGCACGCTCGGCTGCGACATGATGCTGGTGGCGGAGCCCGCCTTTTCTCTTGAGCTCAAGGAGGCCGGTTATCTCGAGCCGGTGGAGATTGAGGACGCGGACAGCCTGCTGCGCTTCCCCTATGACGAGGAGGGCTGCTGGTATCCCGTGCGCGTGTGCAACATGGTCCTGGCCTACAATCCCGACATGGTGGACGACTGGGCCGCCAGGGGCGTGAAGATTCCCCATACCTTCAGGGACTTTGCCGAAGATCCGTCCCTCAAGGGCTACATCTCCATGGGCAACCCCATGACCTCCGGCACGACCTTTGCCGCTGTGGCCTCCCTGACCCAGGACGACCACTACGGTGAGGACTTTCTCAAGGGTCTCGCCGCAAACGGCGTCATGATCGAGTCCGGCTCCACCGCCATCACCAAGCTCCAGACCGGCGAGTGCGCGGCCATCATGATCCTGGAGGAGTCCATCCCATCACGAACGTCGCCTGCATCTACCCCGAAGACGGCGTGGTGCTGATCCCCTCCACGGTGATGACCGTCGCGGAGGAGCACTCCGCCAACGTCAATACCGAGGCCTGCGAGGCGGTCGAGCAGTGGCTTCTGAGCGAGGAGGCCCAGAAGCTCATCCTCGAGGGCTACATGCACTCCGTTTTTGCCGGGATGGAGGAATACCCCCACAATTCCGTCCCCACCGAGGAGCTCATCGAGAAGGACTTCGGCGTGGACTGGGACAACGCCTACCACAACCGCGAAGCGATCAACACCGCCTGGACGGAGATCGTCACTGCTAAGTAAATCCCCATGCGGCACGCCTCACCACGATGAAAAAAGCTGATTCAAGGGGATTTACATGTGCATGAAATCCGGTTGCCGCGTTAGCGGCGAGGATTTCGCACGTTCAATAATTATTATAAAGGCGTCAGCTTTTATAATAAATCAAACACAGCCCGCAGGAGACCGAAAACGGTCTCCTGTGTCGTATCCGAGGTGATCGTACATGAAACTCAACAGTGCGCGCGGCGGGGCGTCGGGCGTGAAGCTCGTCCTGCTGCTGTTCTTTGCGGCGGGTCTGTGCCTTGTGTATTTCGGCGTCTGGGGGCTGAACATCTACGCCTCCTCCGGCTTCAGCTCCGCCTCCGCCTTTGAGTCGGTCTACCGTCTGTCAGCCGGGCTGGACAGGGACTGGAAGGAGCTTTTGTCCCCTGCCCTGTCGCAGCTTTCCGACGAGAAGCAGGCCGCCGTCGAAGAATGCGCCGAGTCGCTGCTGCGTGAAAACTGGGAGGGCCGCAGAAAGGGCGCTTCCGAAGAGCTCGACGCGCTGCTCTTTGATCTCAAAGCCTCCGAGCGGGCGGAGACCGCGCAGAAGCTCCTGTATATCACATACCAGACCGGCGGTCCGAAGGTCTCCGCCGCGCTCAAAAAGGCGCTCGGCGGAGGCGAACATGCGCACGCCATTCTGGAGGCCCTCTCCGGGGAGAACGCGGCGCTGCCCGAGGCCGTCTCCGCAGCCGTTGCCAAGCTCGGCGGAAGCGAGCGGCAGGCCATGCTCATGCAGCTTTTCTATACCTCCCTCGCCTCCCGCTCCCAGCTCAAAACGGACGACGTGAACAGCTTCAAGAAGGGCATACGCGACAAGGACGCGCAGATGGCGGCCTTCCGCATGATCGCCCGCGGGGAGATCGGCGGGGCGCGGATGTTCGTGATCGCAAACGCCCGCACGGTCGTGCTGTGCGGGGTGCTGCTGGCTCTCGACGCGCTGCTGCTGGCCTTTCTCATGGCGGCGGACAGGCACTGGCGCTTTGATATCAAATGGCTTTTCATCCTCGCCATTGCGGACTTTCTGCTGGTGTTCCAGGTGACGCCGCTGGCCTACATGGTGTACAAGGCGTTTTTCCCGGACGCCTCCTTCTCGCTCGAGACCTTCCGGCGGCTGTATACCTACCCGCTCAATCTCGACGCGCTGAAAAATACGCTGATCGCGGCCTTTGCGGCCATGCTGGTCGGCACGGCGCTGGCCTTCCCGCTGGCGTGGCTGGTGGGGCGGACCAATCTCTACGGCAGGCGTTTTTTCCGCTCCCTCTTTGTGCTGACCTACATGGTGCCGCCCTACGTCGGGGCCATGGCCTGGCTGCGGCTCTTAAACCCGAACGTCGGCACCGTCAACCGCTGGCTGCGCGCCCTGCTGCGCTTGAGCGACGTGCCCGGCCCGCTCAACGTCTACTCCCTGCCGGGCCTCATCTGGGTGCTGAGCAGCTTCTATTACCCATACGCCTTCATCACCGTCAGCCGTGCCATGGAGAAGATGGACCCCTCCCTGGAGGAGGCAAGCCGCGTCTCCGGGGCCTCGCCGCTCAAGACTCTCTTCACGGTGACGCTTCCGCTGATGACGCCCTCGCTCATCTCCGGGGCCCTTCTGGTCTTCGTCAGCGCCATGAGCTGCTATGGCATCCCCTCCATTATCGGCAGTCCCGGGCGCATTCACACGGTGACGACGCGCATCGTGGAGTACGTCTCCCTCGGGCAGAAGGGTCTGAACGACGCCACCGGCATGGCGGTCTTTCTGATGGTCGTGGCCCTTCTGATCCTCTTTCTGTCCGACTTTGTGCTGGCAAAGCGGCAGTACGTCACGGTCTCCGGCAAATCGGTGAGTCCCGCGCTGGTGGACCTGCGCTCCTGGCGTGTGCCGCTGACCGTGCTGGTAGGCCTTTTTGCCGTGGTGGTCATCCTCATCCCCTTCGGCACCATTCTGCTCACCTCGCTGAAAATCGACGTGGGCAAGAGCGTGCTCGCTCCGAACAACTTCACGCTCTCGAACTGGAAGACCATCTTCGGCCGCGGCGAGACCATGCACTGTCTCAAAAACTCCCTGCTCTACGGCGCGATGACGGCCACCGTCGGCATCGCGGTCGCCTGCGTGATGAGCTATCTGCTGCAGCGCACGCGGATACGCGGGCGCAAGCTGCCCGACTTTCTCATAACCCTCGGCAGCGGCACCCCCTCCGTTGTCATCGCCCTGGGCCTCATCATGACCATGAAGGGCAGCTTCGGCGTCAATATCTACAACACCGCCTGGATTCTGATCGTCGCCTATCTCATCAAGTATCTGATGATGGGCATGCGCACGGTGGTCTCCGCCATGTCGCAGATCCACGTCTCGCTGGAGGAGTGCTCGCAGATTACGGGGGCGGGATGGCTTCGTACCATGACGCGCATCACGGGGCGGCTCATCTTCCCGTCGATCGCGGCGGGCTGGTTTCTGATCTTTATTCCGAGCTTCTATGAGCTCTCCATGACGACGCTTTTGTATTCCAGCACGACCAAGACCATCGGCTTCCAGCTCTACGAGTACTGGACCTTTACGAGTCAGCCCATGGCCTGCGCGATGGCGTTCGGGATTCTGCTTATCGTCGTCGTCCTGAACTTTGTTCTCAATCGCCTGACCAAAGGCAATTTCTCCATCTGAGAGGGGGACGCAAAACATGTCTGTTATCACCATCAAGGGCCTGACCAAGAGCTTCGACGGCGTGCCCGTCATCAAGGAATTCAGCGAGGTGTTTCAGGACGGGGAGTTTATCACCCTGCTCGGCCCCTCGGGCTGCGGAAAGACCACCATCCTGCGCATGATCGCGGGCTTTGAATTTCCGACAAGCGGCGAGATCTGGTTCGACGACAAGCTCGTCTCCGGCGGCAAAACCTTCCTCCCGCCGGAAAAGCGGGACATCGGCATGGTCTTTCAGTCCTACGCCGTCTGGCCGCACATGAACGTTTTCGACAACGTGGCCTACCCGCTTGAGATCAAGCGCGTGCCCAAGGCCGAGATCAAAAGCCGCGTGGAGAAGATGCTCGACACCGTGCACCTGTCCCAATACGCCTCTCGCCTGCCGAGTCAGCTCTCCGGCGGGCAGCAGCAGCGCATCGCCCTCGGACGCGCTCTGGTCTCCGAGCCGAAGCTCCTGCTGCTGGACGAGCCGCTTTCCAACCTCGACGCCAAGCTGCGTGAGACGATGCGCTTCGAGATCAAGGAGCTGACCAGGGAGCTCCGCATCACGGTGGTCTATGTGACCCACGACCAGACCGAGGCCATGGCCATGAGCGACCGGATCTTCCTGCTCAACAACGGCGTCGTGCAGCAATCCGGTACGCCGGACGACATCTACAACCGCCCGGCCAATCCCTTCGTGGCCGACTTTCTCGGCAAGGTGGACTTCTTTCGCGGCACGGCGGAGGGCGGGCAGCTCCGGCTCACGGACTGGGGTGCCTCCCTCCCATGCCCCGCCTCGGCGCGGAGCGGGGCCGTGATCGCTGCCGTCCGGCCTGAGAATATCCGCATGCACAAGGCGGGCGGGACAGGCGTGCCCGGCGTGCTCGAGCGCCTGTACTACCTCGGCGATGTGACGGACTGCCGCGTGAAGGTCGGCGGCATCCTGGTCCGCGTGATCGCCGACGCCGACGCCCGCCTCACGTTCAAGCCGGGCGAGACGGTAGCCCTCGAGGTCAAAGATTTCATGGTCTTCCCGGACGACGGCTCGACTGCGGAGCAGCTCAAAATCAGGACATAAGGTCATACGGCACGTTTCTCACCGTAGAGGCGGCCCTCGCGGTCGTCCGGCGCAGAAAACAGACAATCATAAAAAACGTGCGGCGAATCCGTAGCAATCTACGAATTCGCCGCACGCTTTGTCTCTGTTCATACTGGTCTCCCATAAAACGGCTTAAAGCCGTTTTATAGTGCCAAAGGCACGTCGGAGACCTATGAGACGTGTTTTGTGCCCGAGGGCACAAAACAACGAGCCGTTTTAACGAAAAACAGTATCAATCGGTACCGCGCGGGCATGCCTCCCCTGTAAGGGGAGGTGGCATCCAGCGTCTCCCGCGACGGCACATTATCAAGGGCGAAGCCCATCCTTAAATGTGCCAACTCCCTTTAGGGGCAGGCCGGATGTCAGAGGGGTTACCCCTCAGTCACGACGCTTGCGGGGGACTCGCCGCGACAGCAGAGCTTTGTACGTCTCGCGTTTCTCGCGCGTCGCTATGCTCTCCTTTCAGGGGAGCCGCGGGGCGCTGTGGATTCGCCAGGGTGCTTTCTGTCATTCCGCTTCCCAGGGCAGGTCGACGAAGGTCGGCGCGTGGCCCATGGCGGGGATGATCTTTTCCAGCAGATCCGAGGTGCTGACGCGCAGGGACGAGCTGTTGAGACAGGGGTGCATGCCGATGGATCGCGGTCGATGAGCAGACGCACCCTGTTCTCTCTGTCGTTTATCAGGCCCAGCACGCTGACCGAGCCGGGAGTGATGTCCAGCACGTCCAGCATCTGTTCGGGCGTTGCAAAGGACAGGCGGGCCGAGCCGATCTGCTTTGACAGCAGCTTTGTCTTGAAGGGCTTGTCCCCCGGCATGAGCAGCAGCCACAGCTCGGTCATCTGGCGATTTGTGAGAAAGAGGTTCTTGCAGATCTCACAACCCAGGAGCTTTTCGATCTCATGGCAGGCCTCAATGGTGTCAGCATGGTCGTGGTCGACGCGGGTATAGGCGACGCCGAGACTGTCCAGCAGCGCATAGCAGCGCTCCTCCTTGTCGGCGCGTCTGTCCGCGGGTCTGCCGGTGTAGACGGTGTGGTCAATGTACATGTCAGCTATCCTCCGTTAATACGTTGATCAGATTGTCCGCGAGATAATCCATGTCCGCCTCCGTGTAGCGCTGGTCGCAGAGCACGGCGATCATGTGCTCCGTGATGTGACGGCTTACCGGGCAGACGCCGGAGGCCTCCTTCGGCTCGGGCCAGATGGCCGAGGGGCAGTAGATTTTCCGGCCGAAGAGCACGCGCTGCACCGCGTCCCGGTCTTGCACCAGGATCGGCAGATACAGGCCGCTGCGCTCCGGGGCCGGGGTCATGGGGCGTATCGTCCCGGCCTCAAAAAGCGGGGCGAGGCGTACTTGCAGTCTTGCCAGATTCCGCCGCCGCGCGGCGAGGATTTTGTCAAAGTCGATGCCGCGCAGCAGCTCCCGATATGGAGGGCGCATGGCGAAGGGCTCCCCGCTCTCGTCCAGCACAGCCTCGGCCCGGTGGAAGAGCTCCGTGTACGTCTTGCGCAGGGCCATATCGCCGCTTTTCAGAAAGCGGCTCTTTTTCTCCATCGCGTCAAAGCGCAGATCGCCGTAGCGCGCGTCCGTTCCGGCCGCACAGACCCCAAGGCGGGTCTCCAGCATACCGCCCTCCGGCAGCGCCGTCCACTTGCGCAGGCTCGCCGCCGTGCCGTCGGGGGTAAAACCCTCCTTCTCCCGGCGCACCAGGATATCATGGGTCCTGTCCTCGAGGAAGAGAAGCCCCGGCTTCTCCCGGCGCAGGCTCTCCAAAAAGGTGTCCGAAAAGGGCTTTACGCCGAAGTAGCGCATATAGAGCAGGACACTGTCGTCTGTGAGTTTTGCGCGCAGGTCGTCCTCGTCCGCGCACAGATCCTCCCGCAGGCGATAAAAGCCGAGCTCATAGCCGTTTTGCGTGAAGGGCAGGAGCATCGACTCACAGCAGAGGGCGGGCAGGAATACGCGCCTCTTCCCCGCGAGGCGCGCGAAGGCTTTCAGCGCGTCCCGTCCGCTGCGGAAAAGCTGCCAGCTCTCCGGGACAGGATTCTCACCCAGAAAAGGACGGTTTGTGTTGAGGTCAAATTCGCTTCCGTATTCCATAGGCTTATCCGATCACATCCGCGAAAACGCGCAGTGCGTTTTGACAGCAGATTTTTTCCGCCGCGTCCGAGCCGAAGCGGTCAGCGATCCGCTCCGCGAGGGCGGGCAGCCCGGTATAATCGCCCAGCTCAAGGGTGCAGTCGATCCCGTCAAAGTCGGAGCCGAGGGCCACGGCCTCCATCCCCGCCTTGTCCGCGATATGGCCCATGTGGCGCAGGATGTCGTCGTTTGCGGTATGCTCCGCGTTTTCCCGCAGAAAGCGGGCGTAGAAGTTCACGCCGCACACGCCGCCCGCGTCGCCCAGGGCGCGGAGCTGCCCGTCCGTGAGGTTGCGGGGGTGATCGCAGAGGGCGCGGGCGCAGGAGTGAGAGGCGATAAAGGGCTTTTTGCTCTCCCGCGCGACATCCCAAAAGCCGCCCTCGGAGAGGTGGGACACGTCCACAACCATGCCGAGCTGCCCCATACGGTCGATGACCTCAAGGCCGAAGTCCTTGAGCCCCTTTCCGTGCAGGTCCGGGTCGGGGGAATTGGGATAGCCGAGGCTGTTTTCATAGTTCCAGGTGAGGGCGATCATGCGCACGCCGAGCTCATACATGGTCTGCAGGCGCTCGATCTTCCCGTCGAGGCCGACGCCGTCCTCCACGGTGAGCATGGCGGAGATGTGGCCGCGCTTTCGGTTTTGTTCGATGTCCGCCATGGTGCGCGCGGGGCGCAGCGCGTCGGGAAAGCGGGCGGCCTCCCGCTCAAACAGCGCCGTCTGGGCGAGGAAGAAGTCCCACGGGTCCTGTGTAATGTGATATTTCTCGGCGCAGTCGTGGGTCGGGATGAAGGCCGCGAAGCACTGCAAAAGCGCCCCGCCCGAGCGGAGCTTATGAAGGCTTACATGTCCCGGCGCGGCCTCCAGCCCGCAGCCCTCCTGCTGCAGGGTCAGCAGGGTATCGCAGTGCAGGTCGACAAATATTCTGTTGCTCATGCTGACTTCTCCCCCTCCGGCGTTTTATTTCCGATCACGTCCGGCATGGTCTCGCCCTTCTCGATCATCGGCAGATACCAGCTCCCGTAATAAAAGGGCTGCTCGTCCGCGCTGCCGGGCCATTTACTGCCCCAGGGGCGCAGATAGATCACATAGTGAAAGCCGCCCCTGCCGACGGCCTGGTACTCCCCTTCGATGGTCAAAAGCATTCCGCAGGCGTCCTCCCTCTCGGTGATCGTCCAGTCGGAGGGACTGAGCTCCCGGTCGAGAAAGCTGCCGCCCGCGCAGCGCAGCGCGCCGCCGTCCCGCTCAAGAAGCGCTTCGCTGAGGCAGTTGTCGCGGGGCATGTCCTCGTCCCAGAGCAGGAGCTTCCGCGCGCCGTCCGCCTCGGAGAGCACGGCGCAGCAGTCCCAGTAATAGCCGTACATATGCGCCCAGTCGCCCTTGCAGTGGTCCATCTTCCACCAGCCGTACCAGTCCCCGTCAGAGACAGCGGCGGCTTCGGCGGTGGGCGCGGGCGTCGGGGCCATATCCAGGATCACGACGGTCTTGTCCGCCGCGCTTTCTTTCCCGCAGCCGCAGAGCAGCAGAGAGAGCAGCGCGGCGAGCAGGGATATGCCTATATTTCTCACCCGAATTTCACCACGATCCTGTTGTCGATTTTCTGCACCGAGCCGTCGTAGGGGTACTCCGCCATGGCGAGCACGCGCGGGTCCTCCGCAAGCTCTGCAAGCTCCGCCTCGTCCGCAAAGGGGATGTCGAGGCCGAGGTAATATCGTATGAGGTTTTCCCGGGAATAGATGTTGACAAGATCCCGGTTCACGCCCATGAAGAGCTCGGTGTCGAGCTCCGGGAAAGTATGCAGCAGATTGTCCTGCCGTCCGATGACGGCGAGGGTGCAGCCTTCGTCAAAGCCCTCGGTCCTCTCCACCCGGGAGGCGAGCACGGTATAGAAGGCCCGGGCGTTTTCATATTGCAGGGTCATTTTGAGATAGCACTTGTACAAGGCACAGCGGCAGACAGAGCCAGTCTGCGCCGCCCTTCACCCGCTCCGCCGCGATCCCCATCAGCAGATAGACACACACGAAGCTGTACATGACCAGCGTGTGAATCGACTCCTGCGACATGATGAGGAACATGCAGCAGATGCTCAGCGGCAGAAGCAGCAACAGCACCGCGAGCAGCGCAGCGTTTAACACCCGGCGCCCCCTGAGCGCAAGTCCCGCCAGCGCCGCAAGGGTAAGGCCCAGCAGGGCGATGTGCAGATAGCGCGAGGCCTCAGACGTGATGAGCGAGAAGTTTCGGAAGCTGAAGATGTAAGTAAAGGCGTCATAGGCCATGCGGACGCGCCGCGGCAGACTCACCGCGCCGTTGACGTTCTCGGTCACATAGCTGTTGAATGCCGTGCCCGTCACGCGCAGGACGAGCAGGGTGATGAGATAGTACAGCGCCACCGCCCCCAGCAGCATCGCCAGGGCCTTGACGCCGAAGCGCACGATCTCAAAAACAGGCTTCTCCCCGTCCAGGGTATCACGGATCATCACCAGCAGCAGCAGGCTTGCGGCGAGTGAGATATACGCCTGATAGATGCCCAGGGCGAGCACCAGCAGCACCGCGCCCAAAAGCGTCCGCCGCAGTCCGCCCTTACAAAACAGGAACACCGCCAGCACCGCGAGGCCGAAGGACCAGGCATAGGCGCTGGAGGTGAACATGAAGCAGAAGACCCCCGTAAGGGCCGGAAAGCTCGTGATGATTGCGGGGAGCACGGCGCGCATGACCGTGCTGCGGATGTTGAGTACGGAGAGAATCAGGCAGCAGGCCAATGAGATCAGCAGCAGGCTCACAATTCCGTAGACCCAGGGCATGGACCAGTCGGGAAACAGGACCTTCACGAGCTCAAGTCCCCAGCGTCCGGAGGTCACGGTCGCGCCCTTGCCGAAGAGGGACTCGATCTCGTCATGGTTTAAGAGCTTGTTGGCAAAGGCATAGCCGTGGGCGAGCAGGCCCGCGATCAGCGCCGAGCAGAACGGCGTCCGCCAGTCCCGCCGCAGGGCGTTCAGCTTCTCCGTATTCATGGGCGGCTCTCGACCTTTCTGAAAACAGTGAACAGCCCGTAGGCCGCGATGGGCAGCATCAGGGAAAAATACGGCAGGGCGTACTGACTCTTGGCCTCAAACAGCAGATGGTAGAGAAGCCCGCCCAGGACGATCAGCGGCAGCAGGCAGCGCAGCAGATCCTTCTTCTTCCACAGGCGGATCAGACCGAAGAGCAGGCTGAGGAAGACGAACTGCTGAAACTGGTTCATAGTGCCGAAGGTGCGTCTCGTCCCGCTGCCGCAGAAGAAGTCGTACAAAAAGCCCTTCTTGCCGTAGCTCGGGTACACCTGGTTGAGCCAGAGGGAGCCGTAGCTCGGCTCGTTCCACTGGCTGCGCAGCTTCTGGGAGAAGAAGGTAAACATAGAGGACGGCTCGCGCAGGAACTCATGCAGGCGCGCGGCGACGCTCTGCCTCGCCTGGGCTGCGGTCTCGGCGCTGTCGCGGCCGTTTCTCTCGAAGGACTCCACCGTGTAGGCCGCGTTATACCAGCCCGGCGCGGCGTAGCCCTCGTTGAAGCCCATGGCCATCCAGGCGATCATGGGGATGCCGTCGCCATAGTCCACGCCTATCCCCTTTTCGTAGATCTTCTGCGGCAGCTTCGGGATCGTAAAGACACAGACCGCGGCAAACAGCAGACACAGCAGAGATTTGAGCGAGGGCTTTTTCAGCAGCATGATGATCCAGGCCCCGCCCACCGCCGCGCAGAAGATCAGCAGATTGAGCTTGAGCGTGACCGCGAGGGCCAGCAGCAGGGCGCAGAGCACGCCGTATCTCGTCTTGCCCTTTTTGATAAACAGCAGCATCATCCACACAGCGCAGATGCCGCAGGAATAGGCGGGGACGTTTCCGTAGAGAAACGGCAGGGTCAGCAGCGGAGGAAAGCAGAAGAAAAGCAGCAGGATCAGGAGCTTGCGGATGCGCTCATCCTTAAACAGCAGCCCTGTGATCTCAATGAGGGCGTGGTATTGCAGGATCAGCCAGAAGAGGTTCAGCTCCTGCAGGGCGAGCACGGCGTAGCCCTCCGGCGCGCTGCGCAGAAAAAGTGCCATGAGGCGGAAGAAAATCTCCGAATACAGCACATAGCCGAGCTGGAACGGGAAACGGTGAAAATAGTTCTCGGACAGAATGGAATAATCCCCCACTGCCGCGCGCTGCGCCCCATAGGTGACGAGGAAGGAGTCGCTGTAGCTCGGCGCGCGCAGCTTCGTCGTGGCGATATAGGCCGTCCCGAGGGCGAAGGTCCAGAACAGCAGGGCATATTCCATCCGCCGAAAACGTATCCCGCCGCAGTGGCGGAAAAACAGGTAGACCGACGACAGGAGGAGGGAGAGGATGATGATGTTCAGAAACACATTATCGTCGTAGAACTCGATATTCTCACCGGAGGCATCCTCCGTGTTCAAGATGCTGGTCTCCCAGAAGGCCGCGGCCGTAAGTCCAAGGATAAACGCAAGGGTGAGAATCAGGATGATCGCGGAGGCCGTCTTCTCCAGGTTTGTGGAAAAGCGCTCCAGTCTGTTGTCCATTGCGGTCTCTCCTCCTCTATCTTAAAATCAGAATCAGCTGTGGTTATTGCCTGCTGCGCCCTTTTCCAAAGCTCAGACGGTGCAGAAACAGGAGCAGGAGCGCGAGGTAGACGGCCGCGATCGCGCAGACCACAATGGCCATGAGGTCGGAGCGGGCAGCCAGACTCACCAGCACCAGGACCGGTGCGCCCAGGATGATGCCGACGCTGCTGCCGCTGACGAGATTGTTGGCGGCCGGAGTCTTAAAGTTGCTGTCGATCTCCCGCAGCAGGAGGATGCCGGAGGAGATGGTGCCGGTCATCATGCCGTACATGGAGATAAGACCTTCATAATAATAATCGGGATAGGCCCAGCGGCACACGCGCTTGAGGTGGAGCCAGGTGAAAACGCCGCCGCTGAGGGCCATGAGCAGAAAGTAAACCCACAGGCCGCTCAGATCCTCGATATTGATGGAGGAGACGCCGGCGACGATCATAAGGTCGAAGAAGAAGCCGGAGATTCGATTCAGGAGATAGTTGTTCTGATACTGCCGCTCGATGAGGCCGCTCTGTCTCCCCTTCTCCAGCAGGGCGCGCAGCAGCACCGCGATAGCCGAGCCGATGATGAAGTTAAAGCCCCAGAGCAGGGTGTTGACCGTTCTGGCAAGGCCCTCCGAAATCGCCGCAATGCCCGAGGTCAGCCCCCAAGTGGCAAGATAGGTGACAAGGTAGGTCACCAGCACCATCGCGAGCTGGACGGACAGCCTGTCCACCGAGTCGGCCACGGGCAGCTCGTTTCGATCCTGGAAGAAGTCGACGGCGAGATCGTCGTCGCTCGCCCTCTTCGAGGGCTTGAGACTGCCGCGCCTGGCCAGGACGTTGAGCAAAATGACGCCCACGACGCAGGCGCAGAGATAGCCCGCCGCCGCGATGGCGAGGCCGAAGCTGCGCCCGCCGGCAAAGCCCAGGTTCTGATAGCTGGTGCCCACGTTGTTGGCCTGTCCGGGGCCCTGGCCGAAGCCCATCGGCAGCAGCAGGCCGGAGGCCTTGAAAAGCCCCGGCATCAGGGTATAGCCGAGGGTGATGCTGATGAGAAGGCCGATCACGCCCTGCACCATGTAGGAGCTCACAATGATGACGCCGGACTTGAGGGCGGCGTGGTCAGTCTGGTTTGCCGCCTTGTTCGGCACGCGCAGGGACATGGCGATGAAGCCCAGGGCAATACCGTGGTAGACCAGGATCTCCATGATCTCCCCGTCGATATGGATGAGGCCCGTGTATTTGAGCGCGAGGACCGCCACGGGCATCATGGCATTGCGGATGAGTTTGACCCGGTTGCGCAGCATATTGCAGATCAGGATCGCCCCCGCGATCAGGCCGAGCTGTATGACAATATTCCAGAGGGATGTGTTTGCGGCAGAATAATCCATGTTGTCCTCCGATTTCAGGCCGCGGCATTCTGCCAGACCATCAGGTATTTTCTCAGGCAGGCCCCGCCCGCCGCGCGAATTTCAAAATAGCGGTCCCCGACGGAAAAGAGCAGCATCCCGGCCTTGACCATGGCCATGCTGTCGATCTCCGTGAGCGGAAAGCACCGGCCGCCGAGCTCGATGGCGTCGGGGTACTGTCGGAGCTCTCCCTTTGCAAGCAGCGTCTCGCGGTGGCCGGCGCCGATCTCGCGCAGGGTCATGTCCCCGTCCGAGAAGAGCAGGCCGTCCGCCCGCGCGCAGATATCCTTCAGCGCGCTCCGCTGAACGGTCTCCCACTCGGCGAGGGTCTCCACCGGGTCGGGCGGGTCGAAGAAGCCCTCCTCGGTATAGAGAAGGTCGAGGCCGCAGGCGCAGACCACGCGGTCTCCCACGCCCCGGACACTCCCGAGCTCTCCGCATTTAGGGCAGAGAAAGAAGCCGCGCTCGATCCCCTCGGCCCGGTTCCGTCCCCGAAAGCGCACATGCTCCGTCCGCTGGCGGGCAAAGGCGTCCTCGTACAGGTCGCGGTCGATGAGGGCCGTAATTGCCGGGCCCTTCATGGCCTTCAGCTCCTCCGGGCTGTAGATCCCGACGGCAGCGCCGCGCATCCGGCCGAGGCGGCGGGAGTTTGCCCAGCGCGGCAGGCTGAGATAGCCGCCCTCCAGGCGGTAGGTCACAAGCGGGACGCCCGCCATGGCGAAGAGGCAGACGGTGTCCCCCGCCTTCAATGCGCGCAGGACCGCCATGACCGTGTCCGCCCCGGAGGCCGCCTTTTTACGCGGGATGGGCGCGACCAGCCATTCAAGCAGTTTTGAGAGGAAACCGTGACGGAAGATATGCTCGCTCGCCACGAAGCGTACGGGGCGATCCGGAAAGCTCATCGCGAGCAGAAGGGGGTCCCAGTTTGTCACATGGTTTGCGATAATGAGGCAGGGGCCGTCCGTTTGGCAGGGCTTCGCCGTCATGTTGAAGCGGCGCGCCACGAAACCGCGCATCAGCCGCTGCAGAAAGCGCCAGCGTTTGAGTCTTTTCATGGGCGTCCCCTCTCCCCTTTTTATTTTTGCGGTATCAGCTCCAGAAGGCTCTGCTCAAAGCCGTAGGCCGCGCGCAGGGCCTCCGCTCTCTCCCGGCTTCCGCTCCGGCGTCTGCCGCTGTATTTTGCGCGGAGCATGAGGTTTTTGGGTGAGTGCTCGAAGTCCACAAATTCGATCACGTCTACCTCGTAGCCCTCGTCCTCCAGCACCGCCGCGCGGATGGAGTCGGTCAGCAGGGCGCAGACGCGCTCCTTGATGATGCCGTGCTCCAGCAGCAGATCCAGCTCCCCGCCCTTGTGAATGCTGAGGTTTACCTCATGCTGGCAGCAGGGCACGGAGAAGATGTGCTTAACGCCGTGTTTGACCGCGTAGGCCAGGGCGTAGTCCGTCGCCGTGTCGCAGGCGTGGAGGGTGACCACCATGTCGATCTCCGTGTCGGCGAGACTGTCCTTCGTCACGTCCGCGACCTCGAAGCGCAGGCCTGCATAGCCGTAGCGCGCGGCGATCTCACTGCAGCGGGCCACCACGTCCGCCTTGAGGTCGTAGCCGATGATCTCGGTCTCCATGCCGCGGCGGACGGCGAAATAGTAATAGAGAATAAAGGTCAGATAGGACTTGCCGCAGCCGAAGTCCAGGATGCGGATGCAGTCAGCCTTCTCATCCCGCACGCCCTGATCGACCAGCTCCACAAAGCGGTTGATCTGGCGGAACTTGTCGTACTTGGCGCGCACGATATGAAAGTCCTTCGTGAAAACACCGAGGTCGACCAGCGCCGGGATGTTCTCCCCCTCGCGCAGGAGGTAGTCCTTCTCCCGGTTGTGCGCCTGCGCGCCGCCGGGGCGGGGCAGAACAGCCGCGCCGCCGGTCTTTTTATAGCTGCCGTCGCGCTTTAAGATGTACTGGCGGCTCTCCGTCTCCGCGCTCAGCAGGACCTGGCGGAAGCGGCCCTCCAGATTTCCCTCCGCCCAGGAGAGCAGGCCGGCGCCGGTAAAATTCAGATGAAACGCCTTGTTGTTTTGAAAGCTCTCCGCCTGATAACGCCGCTCCCCTTTGATGAGCACGGGGCGCAGCTCGACCTTCTGGGGGCCGTCCTTCCCGGTCGGCTGGGAGAAGACCGCCTTGCCGAGCGTCGGCAGGAGAATCGCGAGCTCCTGTGTGATCTTCGCCATTTCAGCCACCGAAGAGGCACTTGAGATTCAGGGCCGCGGCCTTGAGCTCGTTCTTGCTGTAGGAGTTGTTCTCGTCGCCGAGTACCGCCGCGACGGCCTCCTTGGCGGAGAGATCGCCCGCGATCATGGCGTCGACCAGCATGGCCTCGGCCGAGACCGTATGCTCCTGCTTGTTGAAAATATAGTCCTCGTCGATCTCCACGACGATGGCATACTCGCCCTTGTCGTAATTGCCCTTGGCGAGAAGCTGCTCCTTCACCTCGGCGGGCGTGCCGCGAAAGCTCATCTCATGGAGCTTGGTCAAATCGTTGCACAGGCACAGACGGCACCCGGCCCCGCTGTCGATGAAGAAGTCCACCAGCTCCATAATGCGCTTGGGCGACTCATAGAGGGCGAAGGTGCGGGTATCGCCGCGGCGCATTTTCTCCAGGAGCTTCCGGCGCTCCGCGTTTTCCCGGGGAAAGAAGCCGTAAAACAGAAAACTTGACAGATCGAAGCCCGACACGGACAGGGCCGTCACCGCCGCGCAGCAGCCTGGCACGCCGATGACCGGGATGCCCGCTTCCACGGCGGCCTTGATGAGTTCGTTTCCCGGGTCGGAGATGCAGGGCGTGCCCGCATCGGTGATGACGGCGACGCTTTTGCCCTGGAGCATCTCATTAATAAAGTACCTGGCCTTGCCGTACTCGTTGAATTTATGATTGGAGACCAGCTTGTTTCGGATCTCCAGCTTGCCGAGCAGCACCATGGAGCGGCGCGTATCCTCGGCCGCGATGATGTCCACGTCCGTCAGGATCTGCTTCCCCCTGGGCGACATGTCGCGGGAGTTGCCGATGGGCGTGGCGACGATATAGAGCTTTCCGGTTCCGGTCGTTTCGTTCATGGTGTGTTCCTTTTCCGTTGCTTTCATTTTTCATTATATTATAACCCACCCGCGCCCCCTTGGCAAGCGAAATAAAAAACGCCGGGGAAAACTCCCCGACGTTAAAATGGCTTAAGATCAGTCAAGATTCAGCCCGTCGTCGCAGATCAGGCCATAGCCGCCCTGTTTGCGCTTGTAGACCACAGAGAAAGCCTCATCCGCGTCCATGTTCTTGAAGACAAACCACTCATGCTCCAGCAGGTTCATCTGCAAAATGGCCTCTTCGGGAGACATGGGCTTGATGGAGAAGCGCTTCGAGCGTACGATCTTGAAATCGTCCGGCTCTTCCTCGACAGGCTGCTCATAGGCCGGCAGGACTTCTTTCTCCATGACGCCCTCTCTGAGCTTCTTCTCCAGGCGGGTCTTGTTCCGGCGAATCTGGCGCTCGATGGCGGCGACGCCGGAATCGACCGAGGCATACATGTCGTTGGTCACTTCGCTCGCACGGTAGTAGATACCGTTGTTGTGGATGGTGATCTCAGCCTTATGTCTGCCGCGTTCGATGCTGAAGGTGACATAGGCCTCGCCCTCGGTCCTGAAGAAGCGGTCCAGCTTGCCGATCTTTTTGATCGCATAGGCGCGCAGTTCCTCGGAGGAGTCCATCTTTTTCTCGCTGAAAGTGAACTTCATGGGTGACAACTCCTTTCCTTTATGCCGTCAAAAAACGAAAGTCCGTCTTTTGTACTTTAGAGTATAACACAAAAATCGCAGAATTTGAATATTCTTTTCCGC
>CADAAM010000086.1 GCA_902785905.1 Oscillospiraceae bacterium
CTGCCGTAATAGATGATATTGTCCTTTCGCTGGAGCGGATGACCCTTATACTCCAATACCTTTGCCAAATGAAACACCTCCATCAAGTGTAATCGGATTGTAACTCAGATTTGCTTTTTTGTCAATTCCATTTCCTCCCTCCTCGAAAAAAGGCTTCTCGGGGAGGGTAAAAGTGCTCTGTTCAACCGAGGAAGGCGTCGTAGCCGCCGCCGAGAAAATCGCCCGGATCATAGTAGTAGCCACCGCCGTAGTCGATCTGGTTGTCGCCGTAGCCGATGGTATTGTTGTATTCGGCGTACTCGTCATAGAAGACAGCCGGTGTGTCATAGATGTCGAAGATGCCCGTGTTGGGGCCAAGCTGCGGATACGGGAAGGACACATACTCCAGTCCCTTGTGGATCGGGGCCATGACCTTGCGCCAGAGCTGGGCGGCCGGGTTGCCGCCGATGTGGATGACCTCGGGAATGTCAAAGCCGGTCCAGACCGCCGCCACATAGTAGGGTGTGCAGCCGACAAACCAGCGGTCCTTGTAGTCGCCGGAGGTGCCTGTCTTTCCCGCCGTGGGCACCGACCACAGCGCCGCTTCGGAGCCGGTGCCGTGCTCGGCCGCGTTCTGCAGCATATAAGTCATAACGTGCGCGGTGTTGGGCTTGAAGGCCTGGATGGTGTTGGGCGAGTTGTCGATGACGATATTGCCCTCGCTGTCGGTCACCATGGAATAGCTGCGGCCATAGGTGAAGACGCCGTCATTGACGAAGGCGCAGTAGGCCTGACACATCTCCTTGACCGAGATACCGTTGGTGAGCTGGCCCAGAGCCATGGGCGCGTAGTCGCAGTCGGCGGGCACAAGGCTCGTTACGCCGAGGCGGGTGGTCAGATAGTCGTAGGAGGTCTGCGGACCCATAGGCAGCTTATCCACGATCTGCGCCGCAGCGGTGTTGAGGGAGTATTGCAGGGCGCTGAAAATGGAGACGGTGCCGTAGCTCTGGCGGTCGTCGTTCATGGGGAACCAGCTTGTGCCGCGCAGAGAGATGCCCTGGGAGTCCATAATCAGCGTGTCAGGCGTGATGAGACCGAGGTCCACCGCAGGGCCGTAGGAGGCGATGGGCTTGATGGACGAGCCGGGCGAGCGATAGGTGCCCGTGGCACGGTTGAGACCGAAGTTGATGGTCTTCGGTCCGACGCCGCCGGAGATGCCCAGGATGCGGCCGTCATACGGGTTCATGACGACGATGGCACTCTGGAACTGCTGGGAGCCGCCCGCATAGGGGATCTGGTTGAGGTCGGTGTAGATGGCGTCAATGGCGGCCTGGACGGTGGTGTCGAGGCAGGAGAAAATCTGGTAGCCGCCGTTATACAGCAGGGTACGCGCAGTATCGCGGCCGATGCCCTTGAGCTTCATGAGATCGTTCGTCACATCGTCGATGACCATCTCGGTGTAGTAGGACATGATCTCCTGGGAGTAGTCCTCGCCGGGGCTGCGGGTGAAGTTCAGCTCCTCATGCACAGCCTGTTCGTACTGCTGGAAGTTGATATAGCCCTGCTCGTACATCTCGCGCAGGATGGTCTCCTGGCGCTTTTTGTTGTTTTCCTCATTATAAAAAGGATCATAATAGGTGGGCAGGTTCGTGATGCCGACGATGGCGGCACATTCGGCCATCGTCAGGTCGGAGACGTTTTTGCCGAAATAGGTCTGCGCCGCGGTCTGCACGCCATAGCAGCCCTCGCCGAAGTAGACCGCGTTGAGGTACCACTCCATGATCTCCTGCTTGTCGTATTTTTTCTCCAGCTCCAGCGCACCGAAGATCTCCGTCAGCTTGCGCTGGATGGTGATTTCGTCCTCGCCTGTCAGGTTCTTGATGAGCTGCTGGGTGATGGTGGAGCCGCCGTAGCTGGTCTGCATGCGCGCGAACATCTCGACGAAGGCGCCGAAGGTGCGGTACCAGTCCACGCCCTTGTGGTCGTAGAAGCGCTTGTCTTCGATGGCAACCAGCGCTTTCTCCATGTACCAGGGGATATCCTCGTAATTGACCCAGACGCGTTTCTCTCGCCCGGAGAGCTTGACGAGTTCCCGCCACTCCCCGCCGCCGTCACGATACCAGACGGTGCTGGACTCGTTGAGCTTGAAGTCCTCAAGCGAGAGATCCAGATTCGGGGTCAGGCAGGTTTTGACATAGTAGGCGAAGACACAGGCGAACATCATCCCCGCCACCAGCAGAATCAACAGCAGGGTACCGATGGCCTTGAAGACCGTGACAATGCCGCCGGCGGTCATGTCGATGGAGAGGTCAATGGCCTTTCCGAGCACGCGCAGCGTCTTCCGCCCCGCGGAATCCTTCTTTCCGCTGTCGGAAGTCTTGGCGATTTCATGTTTGCTTGCTTCTCTGCGTTTGTTGCTCATGGACGATTTTCGGGCCTCCCCGCCGCGTGTTTGTGGGACCTGTTTTGGTCTCCTACCGGATGATTGACTGTACGAAGATGTATTATACCATATTGTCGTGGCGTGCGATAGAGAAAAATGTAAACTTTTTAATCTCTGCTTTCAAATGTATAATTTCCGCCCCGTCGGAGAAAACTGGCAGCAGACAATTTTTTTGGGGGGGTGAGCTGAACATGAAGATCAAAGCCGCGCTGCTGCTGTGTCTCGCGGCAGCGGCCGTTTTCTCGCTGTTTGGAGCCTACCGCAGTCTGCACCGGGGCGCGGGCCCCGTACTTCCGGAGGAGCTGACGGCGCGCTTTGTCGGGCTCGATGACGGGGCGGAATATTTTCTGCGCGACAGGGACGGCTACGTCGCTGTGTTCGCCGGGGCGCGGGAGCGTGAGCCGCTGCGCGTGACCGGGATCGAGACAAAGCGTCTGCGCGCCGCCGACAGGCAGCTTTTGCGGCAGGGCATCCCCGCCGCGGATAGCGGAGAGCTTCTCACGCTGCTGGAAGATCTTGGCTCATAATGCAACTAAGTGTTGATTTCTTGCCCGGGATGTTATACAATAGGGACAGACAGGAGGTGCGCAGTATGAGCGAGGAATACGGAAGCGATTTCATCACCATCATCGACGATGACGGCGCGGAGTTTGAGCTTGAGGTGCTCGACACACCGCATTTCTGCCCGCCGATATGGACGAGGAGGACCCCGATTACGGCATCATCATCCTGCGCTCCGTGATCGACGAAAATGGGGACGAGCTGTTCGAGTCCATCGACGACGAGGACGAGCTTCAGGATGTGTACGATCATTTCGCCGTCCTGCTGTTTGACGACGAGGACGAGGATAAATAAGTTCTCATCAGGATGCGGCGGCATATACTGAACTGAATACAACTCCTGCTGTGTGCGTGTGGTCTTTCGACCTTGCGGCTCATTAAACCCACATCTCTCATAAGGGATGCCGCAGCGAAACAGAACTTAGGCGACCCACCTGCCCTTTTGTGCAGGTTATAATTGGGCCGGCACGGCATTGGCGGGGTCTTCCCCCGGGGCAACCCGGGGGAAGTTTTTTGTTTAAATGACGCGTGAGCGTGGAAAAGGTTCCCCCGCCGTCCCTTTTCAAGCCCGCTCGCTTTTGGTATAATGGCGGCAGACTGGACAAGGAGGCGAACGCGGCGTGCGCTTTTTACATCTGGCGGATCTGCATTTCGGCAAATCCATTTATGGTACCTCCCTGCTTGAAACCGGCGACCAGGGCTATTGGGTCGACCGCTTTCTCGAGCTGGCAAATAAACTGCGCCCAGACGCGGTGGTCGTCGCGGGCGACGTATACGACCGCAGCGCCCCCTCCGGCGACGCGGTGCAGCTATTGAGCCGCCTGCTGACCGGGCTGTCGGAGCTGTCGATCCCGGTCATGCTGACGGCGGGCAACCACGACTCCGTCCAGCGGCTGGCTTTTCTCAGCCCTCTGCTCCGGCGCGAGGGCGTACACATCTCCGGCCCGCTTGCGGAGTCCCCGGCGCTTGCCCATGTGACGCTGACGGACGAACACGGGCCCGTCACTTTCTGGCTGATGCCCTACGTCTTCCCCGCCCTGATCGCTCAGGCGCTGGGCACGGAGAATCTGCACGACAGCAGTGAGGCCGTGCGTCTGCTGCTCTCGCGCCAGGGGATCGACTTTGCCGGGCGCAACGTGCTTGTCGCCCACCAAAACGTAACGGCAAACGGCGCGGAGGCCGAGCGCGGCGGGTCAGAGTCCATGGTGGGCGGCGTCGGGCAGATCGACTATACGGTTTTCGACGGCTTTGACTATGTTGCCCTCGGCCACATCCACGCGGCCTATCCGGTCGGGCGCGATACGGTGCGCTATGCGGGCTCGCCGCTGTGCTATCATTTCAACGAGACGAAACAGGCCGCCAAGGGGCCGGTGCTGGTGACGCTCGGCGCGAAGGATGAGCCGGTCAAAACCGAGACGCTGGCCATCCCGCCGCTGCACCCGATGCGGGAGCTGCGCGGCGCTTTTGAGGAACTGCGCGACGCGGAGCTTGCCAATCCCCGGCGAGGCGAGTATCTGCGCGTCGTGCTGACTGATCGGCGCGTGAGCCCCGAGATCGCCCTCTTTTTCCGCGAGCTGTACAAAAGCCGGGACAGCATTCTCATGGAGCTCTGCTCGGACTATCAGACAGCGGCGGGCGGGGCGGGCACGCTCTCCCGCGGAGATGTGGAGGAAAAGAGCGTGGAGGATTTGTTCGCCGACTTTTACACCGATCGACGAGACGGCGAGACGCCGACGGAGGAGGACGCGGCGCTCCTGCGCTTTGCGGGGGAGCTGCTGTCGCGGGTGGACGTCCGAGCCGCGCCGGGTGAAAAAGAGACTCAAAAGCTGCTGGACTGGCTGCTGGAACAGGAGGCGACAAAATGAGGCCCCTATCTTTGACCATGACCGCCTTCGGCTCCTACGCCGGGACAACAACGCTGCCCTTTGAAAAGCTGGGGCACGGGCTCTATCTCGTGACCGGGGACACCGGCGCGGGGAAGACCACGATCTTTGACGCCGTTATGTTCGCCCTCTACGGCATGGCCAGCGGGACAGAGCGCGGCGCAGACACCCTGCACTGCGACTTTGTCTCCAAGTCGACCGACACCGTGGTGGAATTGCGCTTCAGCCAGGGCGGGAAGGAATACACCGTGGAGCGCCGCCTCCACTTCAGCAAAAAGCGCGGCACGGGCGATCAGTACGGCGACGCGAAACCGGACGCCCTGCTCACGGAGCCCGACCGCGCCCCCACCGAGGGGGCCAGCAGAGTCACAGCCCGCTGCGAGGAGCTGCTTGGCCTGAACGCCGAGCAGTTTCGGAAAATCATCATGCTGGCTCAAGGGGAGTTTCGGGAATTTCTCAAGGCCGACAGCGACAAGAAAAACGAAATCCTGGGCAAGCTGTTCGACAGCGCGCCCTACCTGTATTATCAAAACCTGCTGGCCGGGGCGCGGGACGAGCTGGGACACCGCCGCGCCGCGCAGAGCGAGCGGCTGCGTGTCCTGCTTGGCACGGTTCTGCGTCTCCCGGACGGGACGGTGGACGAGGAGCGGGCGCTCTATCTGCCGGAGCACCCGGCCCTGCTTGAAAATCTGCACGCGCTTGCGGGGCGGGACAGACTGTCTCTTGAAAATCTGCTGGAAAAGCGCGGGGAGCTCAGCCGCGAGATCGCGGCATTGAACACGAAAAAAGGCGCGGCCGCGGCGGATAACGCGCTTCTCGACAGTCTCGCCGGGGAGCGTGAAAAGCTCGCCGCGCTGGATGCACAGGGCCCGGAGATGGCACGGCGGCAGACTGTCTGGGCGCTTGCGGAAAAGGCTCTGCACCGCGTCAAGCCCGTGCTGGATGCACAAGAGCGTGCGCATACCCTTTTGAAGTGCACCCGCGCGGAGATGGAGGCGCGCCGCCTGGAGGCGGAGACGCACCGGCAGGCCGTACAGGCGGCAGAGGCAGACGCGGAAGCCGACGCTCAGAACGAACAGGCGCTCGCCGAAACAGCGGCGCATCTGCGTGGGATCGACGAGCAGCTCCCGCGCTATGAGGAGCTCGCCGGGACGGAGCGGGAAAGGGCGGAGGCAAGCTCCGCCGCGGACAAGGCGCGTACCGCCATTGACGCGGAGAGGGCGGCTTTTGACGCGCTCATCGCAGAGCTTGCGGCGCTGCGCGAAAAATTGGCCGCATTGGAAAACGCCGACAGCGAAGCCCAGGCGCTGCGCTGGGAGGATGAGCGCGCCCGCGAGAGGCTGGACGCACTGAACGGCGTTCGGAAAGAATGCAGCGAGATCCTGCGTCTGGAACGGGATCTGGACGCGCGGCGGGAACGGCTGCTGCTTCTGACGAAAAAGGCCGACGCCGCGTCACTCCGCTACGGGGAGTTGTACCGCCGCTTCATCGCGGGGCAGGCCGGGCTTCTCGCCGGGGAGCTGCGCCGCCGTCTGGAGGCAGAGGACGAAGCTGACTGCCCCGTCTGCCGTGCCAGGCTCAGGCGGGAAGACGCCGCCCGCCTGGCTGTCGCCCCCGCCGAGACACCGGACCGGGACGCGGTGGAGCTGGCAAAACGGGAACACGAGAAAGCTGAGCGGCTGCGCGCCGATCAGGACAGCGGCGTTGCGGCACTGGCGGCCTCAATCGAGGAAAGGCGCGCAGCCCTGCTTGAGCGGGCGGAGGCCCTGCTGCCGAACGGTTCCGATTGGGAAACGCTCAGCGCCGACGGACGGCTGGACGGCGTGATCGGCGAGGCGGCGCAGCACAGCCGGGAGACACAGGCGGCACTTGAGCAGGCTGAAAAGCGGCTCGCGGAGCGTGAGCGTCTCCGCGTGATGCTGCCAGAAAAAGAGAAGCGGCAGGAAGCGCTGACGGCAAAGCTCGCTGCGCTTGAGGAGACAGAACGGAATTGCCGCACTGAGGCCCAGCGGGCGGAGGCCGTGATCGGGGAGCTGAAAAAACAGCTCCGTTTTGAGAGCGAAGCCGCCGCTTTGGCGGAGAAGGACGCGCTCACGAAGCGTCAGGGGCAGCTCACGGCCCTGATCCGAGCCCACCGGGAGGCCCTCAGCGCTGCGCGGCAGCGGCTTGCCTCGGCGCAAGGCACGCTTGAGGAACTGGCGCGCGCCGCCGAGCGGCAGACACAGGAGCTTGAGCTGGCGCAGGCGACATGTGCCGCCGCCCTCGCAGACAGCGGTTTTGAGAGCGCGGAGGCGGTCAGGCTCGCCCTCGCCCCCGCAGGCGGGCAGGACGCGGAACGCTGGCTGCGTGCGCAGCAGCGCGACTTCACCGCCTATGAGGAAAATCTGCGGCACAGCAGGGCCCAGATCGAAAGTCTGGAAAAGCAGTCGAACGGGAAAACACATACCGATCTCACGGATCTGGACGACGCGCTTGCCTCGCTCTCAAGCTCCTGGGATGAGGCAAACGCCGCCTGTGCCGCACAGGAAGCGCTGCTTAATAACCATGTGGACGTGCTTGCACAGGCATCGACGATCAAAACGGCGTTGTCGGCCTGCGAGGGCGCGTGGAGGCGGCTCGACCGTCTGGCCTCCCTGGCTGTCGGGCAGAGCGGCGAAGGCGGCAAGCTCAGCTTTGACCGCTATGTGATGGGCGCAGTGTTCCGGGAGATTCTGGAGATGGCCAACCGCCGTCTCGAGCTCATGAGCGGCGGGCGCTACGAATTGGTACACAAAGTGGGCAGCGACCGCCGAAATGCCAAGGCGGGGCTTGAGATCGAGGTTTTGGACAACAGCACCGGCGCGCTGCGGCCCTCCGGCTCTCTGTCCGGGGGCGAGGCCTTCTTCACCTCGCTGGCCCTGGCGCTGGGGCTTTCCGACGTGGTGCAGAACCACGCGGGCGGAAAGCAGATGGAGGCCCTCTTTATCGACGAGGGCTTCGGCACCCTCAGCGACGACGTGCTGGACAAGGCGCTGGATGTGCTCAACGGCCTCACCGAGGGCAAACGCCTCGTTGGCGTCATCTCCCACGTCGACCGCCTCGGCGAATCCATCCCCCAAAAAATCCGCGTCAAAAGCGGCGAAAAGGGCAGCACGCTGTCCCTTGAGCTGCCATAATGCAGGCGCGTCCGCTCTTGATAGTTTCCGAACGGTGTGGTAGAATAACAGAACAAGTAAATCCCCATGCGGCAAGCCTCGCCACGATGAATAAAAGCTGATTCATGGGGATTTACATGTGCATGAGATCCGATTGCCGCATAAGCGGCGAGGATTTCGCACAGTCAAAAAATACTGTAAAGGCGTCAGCTTTTATAGTAATTATTTCATTACTTCATAAACGAACAGGAGGTTGCATTATGATTGCAATCGGCAGCGACCACGGCGGTTACGCCCTCAAGCAGGCGATCATGGCCCATCTCGACAAGAGGGGTCTCGCCTATAAGGATTTCGGCACCTATTCCGAGGCGTCCTGCGACTATCCCACCTATGCGAAGGCTGTCGCCCATGCCGTCGCAAACGGTGAGTGTGAGCGCGGCATCATCATCTGCGGTACCGGCATCGGCGTCTCCATCACGGCCAACAAAGTCCCCGGCATCCGCGCCGCCCTCTGCGGCGACTGCTTCAGCGCCGAGGCCACCCGTCAGCACAACGACGCGAACATCCTCTGCATGGGCGCGCGCGTAGTCGGCGAGGGACTGGCCATCATGATCACGGACACCTTCCTTGACACGCCCTTCTCCAACGACGAGAGGCACAAGCGCCGCATCTCCATGATCGAGGGCTGATCGTTTGGCGCGCGTACAGGAGTTTTACAAGGGCAAGCGCAAACGGCGCAACTATGCCTTTCTCCCCTTCCTCGCGCTGCTGGTGCTGTTCTCGCTGATTCTGGTGCTGTTCTATGGGATGCAGAAATACGCGGTCATCTCCAAAGACGGCGTCAAGATCGAGCTGCCCATCCTCTCCGACGGCAGCTCCGTCACCGTCGACAGCGAGGGGCATGCGGTTCGGCAGTTTCAGCCGGTGAGCGTGCCGCTGACCTTTGACGAGGCCGACTTCGGCTACGTCAAATCCAACGCCGGAAAAAACGCGCCGCCGGTGCGCGCGATCTTCATTCCCTCCGTCAACGTCAATCCCGACAAGATCATAGAGTATGCCGCCCGTCTGGTCGCGGGCAACGCGCTGGTGCTGGAGATGAAGCCCCGCAGCGGCGTGTGCCTCTGGGAGTCGCATACGCAGATGGCGATGGCCTACTCCCTCACCCAGCAGAACGACATTACCGCCGCCATGCCCGAGATGATCGAAAAGCTCAAGTCCCAGAACATCTATCTTGTGGCGCAGATCAGCTGCTGCATTGACGAACTGCTGCCCACCCGCACCGCGGCCTACTGCATCCACACGGAGACGGGTCTCAACTTTACCGACGGTCTCGGCACCTGGCTCGACGCTTACAACCTTGACCTCAGGACCTGGATTGCGGAGATGGTGCAGGAGCTCTATGACCTCGGCTTTGACGAGGTGGTGCTGGCGGACGTGGCCCATCCGTCGCTCGCGGAGGCTATTCCGCTGCTCTATACGCGCGAGATCTCCACGCCCCGCAGCACGGTGGCCGCGGTCTGCGGTCTCGCGGCGGGCGTAGCCGACAAGCTGCGCGACCGGGAGAAGGTGCTGTCTATCTACTGCAAGACGCGCGAAGCCCTGGTGCGCGACGACTTCACCACCGGGCAGAACGCCGTGCTGTTTATGCGGCTGTACGACCGGGTTTACCTCGAGACAGACAAATACACCTATTCCTACAACGTCGAGGATATTGCGAACAACGTCCGCGTCGGCAATGTCTACGACCGGCTGGTACCCGTGGTGGTCAACTACATCCCGGACAACACAAGCTGGGTCCTGGTCGATGGCCCGGAGGAGTAAGACGACACAGAGACCGTCCCCAAAAGGGACAGTCTCTGTGTCGTTTTATGTCTGTCTTATCCGAAGAGCCGGAAGCCCGACAGGCTGTCAAGTACAGAGCTGAGCTTCTGCACCGCGCCGCTGAAGGCTTCCAGATCGACGGAGTTGATGATCGCGGTCACCTGGTCGATCTTCTCCGTGCTGGTCTCTACGACGCCGCTGATGCTCTCGGTCATCTTATCAAGCGACTCAAGGGAGGTATTCGCCCGCTGGATGAGCTCCTGCGTCTGCTCCAGCGTCGTATGCGCTTCCTCTATCGTATCCACCAGTTTGGGAACGGTGAGCGCCAGGCAGATGAGCAGCGCCGCAGCCAGCACCACCACCGCAATCGCGGTGATCCGGCTGGTGAGCACGTCCCGCTTCTTGGCGGCGGCGACCTGTTCCAGCAGGGCCAGGATTTCCATGTCTTCGGTTTTCTTGTCCATCGTGTTGCCTCCGTGAATTGGGGTGTTTGCGCTCATTCTATCACAGGCGCGCGCAAATTTCCAGCATAATAATATCCCCCCGACCGTACGGTCAGGGGGATGCGTATCAGAAGAGCTCTTTCAGCTTCGCAATGCAGTCGGGGCATACGTTCTTCCCGCGGTAGCTGACGATTTTCTTCGTCCCCTCGCAGAACACGCAAGCCGTCTGATATTTGCGAAGAATAATGCTGTCACCTTCAACATAGATTTCGAGAGAATCCTTTTCCCCGATGTTAAGGGTCCGACGCATTTCGATCGGCAACACGATACGCCCAAGCTCGTCAACTCTCCGTACAATACCAGTAGACTTCACGCAGGCATCCCCCTCTGTTTTTTTTCCGAACATTGGAAAAAAATTACAACTTCGTAAATATTTATAGCACTTTATATCATTTCTTCCCGAAATAGTCAACCAAAATATTTGATCTTTCCGAAATGTTCATAAAATGTTCTTTTATTTCGGCACAAACACAGTCTGTTTGGAGGGGTTTTCGCTGTCAATTGCCATATTTTTCATTTATTTAGGTTCCTTTTTTGCCGCTTACGTCCTGGAGAACACCGTTGCCGCCGGCGCGGCGGTGCTGGAGGGGACGCGGGACGCGCTGCGCTTTTCCGCAGACCTGGGCGCGGCGCTCTGCCTGTGGTCGGCCGTGACGGAGCTACTGGAGCGGGCCGGCGCGGCGGACGCGCTCTCCCGTCTGCTGCGGCCGGCGCTGGAAAAGCTCTTCCCCTGCGGTGCGCGAAACCGGGAGACCATGGCCGCGCTGTCGGAGAATGTCGGGGCCAATCTTCTGGGGCTCGGCAATGCGGCCACACCCGCCGGGATTCGGGCCGCCAAAGGGCTCAAGCGCCTTGGGGCGCGCGCGGAGCTTAACACTCTGGTGGTGCTGAACACGGCCTCGGTGCAGCTTCTTCCGACGACGGCGGCCTCCCTGCGCGCCGCGCTGGGCAGCGCCTCACCCTTTGACATCACGCCCGCCGTCTGGCTGAGCAGCGCCCTGGCCCTCGCGGCGGGGCTTGCGGCGGTGCGGCTGCTGAACGGGAGGGCAGGGTGAGCGCCTTCGGTGAAATGGCCGTGCCGATGCTGGTCACGGCGGCTGTTCTGCTTGCCGCCGTGCGCGGTGTCGACGTCTATGAGGCGATGACGGCAGGCGCGAAAAAAGGGCTGATGACTGTGTGGGGCATTCTGCCCTCCCTGCTGGTGATCTTTCCAGCAATACGCCTGATGCAGGCCTCGGGTCTGCCCCAGCTGCTGGGTATCTGGCTGCGCCCGCTGTTTACGCAGCTGGGCGTGCCTGAGGAGACGGGTCTGCTCATGCTGCTGCGTCCCTTGTCGGGCAGCGGGGCACTGGCCGCGGCGGAGGAGCTGCTGCTGCGGCACGGGCCGGACTCCCTGATCGGGCGGACGGCGGCGGTGATGCTGGGTTCGAGCGAGACGAGCTTCTACGTGATTGCGGTCTACTTCTCCGCCGCCGGGGTGAAGGACGGGGGCCGCGCCCTGCCCGCCGCGCTGCTGGCCGATCTGGTATGTTTTCTGTCCTCGGCGTGGGTCTGCCGCGTTATTTGGGGATAACAGATGCCTTGTCTTTTCTTGTGTTTCGCCGTTTCTCCGCTTTACAGCCGTGAGCGCTTCCTATATAATACATAATATAAACAGAAGCAGTCTGTGAGGCGAGGCCCAATGCTTGACGTTTTGCACAGCGGCGCGCTCTACGATCCCGGGGCCGCGGAAATCACGGCGGTTCAGGCGCAGTGCCTTGAAAAGCTGTACGACTACAACCGCACCCGTCCCTCTGAACAGGCGATCAGGGAGAGCATGCTGCGGGAGATGTTCGCCGAATTTGGAGAGGGTTCGTACATTGAGCCGCCGCTGCACGCCAATTGGGGCGGGCGCTTCGTCCACTTCGGGAAGAAGGTCTACGCAAACTTTGGCCTGACTCTGGTGGACGACACACACATCTTTGTGGGCGATCTCTGCATGTTTGGCCCCAATGTGGTGATTGCCACGGCGGGCCATCCCATCCTGCCGGAGCTGCGGGCGCAGGGCTTACAATACAACGCCCCGGTGCGCATCGGCAAAAACTGCTGGATCGGCGCAGGTGCGCTCATCATGCCCGGCGTCACGATCGGTGACAACACCGTTGTCGGCGCGGGCAGCGTCGTGACAAAGGATCTGCCGTCAAACGTCGTCGCCGCGGGCAATCCCTGCCGGGTTCTGCGTCCCGTCGGCGAGCACGACCGCGAGGTCTATTTCCGCGACCGGGCGATCCCGCCGGAGCTGTTGGAACGTTAAGGAAATATCTTGAGAAGCAGCGTGAACACGTCTCCGCCGCTCTCCGGCAGCGCCTTTTCGACGCGCGCGGCATATTCGGCGATCAGGGCCTGTGCCCGGTTGACCGCCGCCGACAGCTCCCCGTCCTTTACATAGTGGGACAGCCGTCCCCCCTCGCGGAAGGCCCCGCCCTCCACGCCGAGGAAGCGCGCGGCGAGCTGCGTGTCATACCGCCCGAAGGCGGCGATCAGGCCGATCGCGTCTGCGATCACCTCGTCGCGCAGGGCATCGACGTTGTCAGGGTACAGGGTGCGGCAGACGAAGTGCGTCAGCTCATGGTATTTGCGGATAGCGAGGGATTTGCTCTTCCATTCCCCTGCGGGCAGGCCGACGCTCCCTGCGGAGAAATTGCTGTAGTCTCCCCCGCTGAGCAAGATCAGGCTGTCGCGGTAGTTTTTCTTCTCGGAAGTGAAGCGTCCGAACTCCTCTTCCCAGTCCGTCCCGCCCGCGGCGAGGTATTTGTCCCGGTGGGTATGGATTTTCTCCCAGTTGATGAGGCCGCCAATATACCCGGCCCCCACAGACTCCGGTATGTCCGCCGGTTCGCAGCGGTAGGCCAGGGCGCGGTAGGCATGCACAAAGTCCTCCCGCAGGCCGAAGTACACCGTCTCCGCCCGGCCCGCCGGCGTGTCGCAGTCGCTGAGCTCGATCTCCTCGGGGCAGACAAAGTCCGGCTCCCGCTCGAGGGGCTTGCCGCCGAGCACCGACTCCTGATATTCCTCTGTCTGCCGCTCGCCTTCCCGGATGGGCAGCAGGAGCTGCGGATAGCGCTTTGCCAGCTTCATCATGTCGTCACGCATCGTTTATCCCCGCCTTTCGTGTGACATTTCTCACAAAATGGTGTATCCCTTCCCGTAATCTCTGAGAGAGAAAAGGAATGCCTATGAACTTAAATAAAAACAAACGGCAGTTTTATCTGCCGCATATCGGTCAGCGTATCGTGAAGACGAGTGTCGCCGTCTTTCTCACGCTGCTGGTCTACTATCTGCGCGGCTACCGTGGGGCCGACATGCCTGCCGAGGCCGCCATCACCGCCATCATCTGCATGCAGCCCTACGCGCGCGACACCAGGGCCTTCGCCATCAGCCGCTTTATCGGCACCTTCATCGGTGCGGCCTGGGGACTTGGCTTCCTGCTGCTGATGCTGATTTTTCCCACATGGGTGAACAGCCTGCTGTTTGTCTATCTGCGCATGGCGATCGGTCTGATCTTCGTGCTCTACACCTGCGTGCTGGTGCGCAAACCGGACACCTCGGCCCAGGCGGCCATCGTCTTTATGTGCGTGGTCATCTCCTTCCCCGAGGTCGAGGCCCCGCTGGAGCAGGCGTTCCAGCGCTTCACCGGAGTGCTGCTGGGCACCTGCGCCTCCATTGCGGTCAACGTCTTCCGCCTCCCGCGGGACAAGGAGCGCAGTCTTGTCTTCTTTGTCAAAATCGCCGACCTGGTGCCGAGCCGATTTTCCCAGCTCCCTTCCGCGGCGCGCTTCCGTCTGAACTATCTCTATGAGGACGGGGCCAAGATCTGCCTCATGTCCGAGCATGCCCCCGCCTTCTTCACTCTGGCCATGAGCCAGACCATGCTGAGCGTGCCCTTCATCGTCATGGACGGGGCCGCCATCTACGACGCCAACGAGAACGCTTATATCAGCGCCGAGACCGTCGATCCCTGGGAGTCCGCCCGCCTGCGCGAGCATTTGGACGCCATGGGCATCGGCTACTTTATCTACACCATCCACCACAACAAGGTCTGCATTTTCCACCAGGGCAAGCTGCGCGCCCAGGAGCAGGCCATCTATGAGCGCTTGAAGAGCTCGCCCTACCGCAGCTATCTGGAGGGAGAGATCTACAAGGCGGATGAGATCGTCTACATCAAGATCGTCGACGAGACCGACAAAATCCAGCTGCTCGAAAAGAAACTGGAGAGCTATATGGAGGGGCGCAAGCTCCGCATGGTCTGCCGTCCCCAATCTCTCCCCGGCGTGAGCGGTCTCTATTTCTACTCGGATGCCGCCACCATGCCCCAGGCCGAGCAGCGGCTTATGGAGCTACTGCACGAGAAGGAGCCGACGCTCCGGCCCAGGGAGGTCTTTTTGAAGACGCCCTACCGCTCCGAGCACGACGCGATGCACATCCTGCACCGCCTCACCAATCTCTACGAGCCGCTGAAAATTTATCGCCTCTTCCCCGGTCTCCGGGCCAGGATGGAGAGGCGCAGCTGACATGCGTAAAATCAAAAGGAGTATTTCATGCAGTCATTCATGTATACCATTAAAGTCCCCGTCGGTCTGCACGCCCGCCATGCGGGGCTGATCGTTCAGGAGGCGAAGCGCTATCAGTCCGCCATCACCGTCGAGCTCGGGGAAAAGAGCGTCGACGCCCGACACCTCATGGCGCTGATGACTCTCGGCGTCAAGCAGGGCGACGTGCTCAAGGTCACGGCCGAGGGCGTGGACGAAGATCTCGCCGCGCTCAAGATGAAGGCGCTGTTCTTTGCGAAGTTTTAACCGGCGGCTCAAACAGGAAGGGGATCAGGTGATTCGATGGACCCAGTAAAAATCGGAACGGCAATCAAAACGCTGCGCCTGCAGGAAGGGTATACGCAGCAGGATCTTGCCGACAGTCTGGGCGTGTCCGGCCAGGCCGTATCCAAATGGGAGCGCGGCCTCTCCGTCCCGGATATTTCCATCGTCATGAAGCTGTCCGATCTTCTGAACGTGGACGTCGACAATCTCCTGGAGGGCAACATCTCCTTCCTCGAAAAAACCTGGCAGGGGCTGCTGCTACTAAAAGAGTCCGGCGCTTTGTTCTCCGGCTCGGAGGCATACGGTAAACCGATGGTTTATTTTTTTCTGAGCTATTTCATGCTCGCCGGGATCGGGGACATTTACATCTCCTGCCCGGACAGAGACAGAACGTGGATGGAAGAGCGCCTCGGCGACGGGAGCGGCTATGGCATCCGCCTGCGCTTTTTGGAGCCCGGGCAGCGTATCCCGCCGAAAGCGGAGAACACCATGGTGGTGTATAACAATCCCTTCGTCTACGGCCCGCACCTCACCAAATATTTTCAGAGAGCCATGTCCCGCCTGCACGGCATCTCCGTTCTGACCGCCGAAAAGAACTGCGGTGAGAGCGAAATCCTGGTATCCTACGACAACTATAAGGCGCTGCGCAGGGCAAACAAGCCCAGTTTCAAGCAGTTTTGTACGCCGATCGTGTTCTTCCCGAAGAAATACTTTGAACAGATCGGGCATGTTGAGGATACCGTCCGGCTTGCGCCGCTGTACGCCGAGCCTATGGACAACGGCATGATCGAATACTCCGTTCTGGATGACGAGGCCCTTTTGGATACGGCCCTGTTCCTCCGCTATATGAAGACGCGGCTGGGGAAGGAGCTCTATGATCTCCGTGAAGTCGCGGTCAACCGGGGCTTTCTCGCCCCGCCGCTAAACCAATAGTTGTTAGGCGCTTTGAGCCTCCCGGGTTATAATGATCACCACAGATCACAACGCCGGGAGGTTTCGCTATGGATACGCTGAACATGATCGTCTATCTGATCGGTTCCTTTATGACGCTGGCAAGCATCGTGCTCTGCCTCGTCCTCTTCTTCTCCTGCAAGAGCAAAAACGTGCGCGGAGAGAGAGTCGAGATCGACAACAAATCGCCGGAAGACCCGTGGCCGCTGGGCACCTGGATCGCCGGTGTGTTTGTGGCCGGCACCGGCGTCGCGCTGATGTACGCGCCGGCCGACCTGGTCGGCTATATCAAAGAGGGGCTGAATCCCCTGGAGTCCATCACCATGCTGGCCCTGCTCAACGGTGCGCCCGTCTGGGCCCTGTATTCCGTCATGGGCATCTGGTACATGAAGCACATGGACTCCAAGATCGGCAAGCTCGCGGCCATGCTCTCCACGGTGCTGGGCATGTCCATCTCCCTGTGGACAGGCATGAACACCGTCACGAAATTCATCGGGCTGAGTTTTCCCGGTCTCAAGTTTCTGCTCGCGGCCATCACCGTGATCGTGGCCATGATCTCCGCGCGGAACAACCTGCTCAAGGGCATGTCCCGGCTCGCGTTTCTGATCTTTGCCGTTGCCTTTCTGGCCCTCTTGTCCACGCCCTTCACGGACTTTACGTTCATGCCCATCACCGGGCGCATCACCGGGGCCTTCTGGAAGGAATACTTCCTCGGCCCGACCGCCGCAAGCTGGATCTTCTGGTTTCTTTCCTGGACGCCGACAGTCTCCCGGTGGCTGGCCTATATCTCCAAGGGCCGTACCATGAAGGAGTATATTGCCGGGACCATGCTCCTGCCCACTGCCCTCGCGGTCGTGTGGATGGCGGTCTCCTGGATGTACCAGGACGTCATCACGAGCTTCAACCTGGCGGCAAACATTGCCTCCTTTATTCCCTGCGTGATCTTCATCATCTCCGGCCTCCTTTTTATGACCGGCACACTGGACTCCGACTGCAAGGTCTTTACCGAGGATTTGGAGGCCCTCACGGGCGGAAAGATCAAGCGCCGCGCGGCGATCCCCTACTACGGGCTTTTCGTGCTGTTCTTCTTCAGCCTGTTCATCTCCGGGATCATCAAAAAGCCCTTCGCCTTCAACGAGTACTCCTCGATGATCTTTATCCCCCTGATGGTCGTGAGCCTTTGGGAGTGCGTAAAGCTCCTGAAGAAACATTAATACTATCCCCTGATAGAAACCCGACAGCCCTTCCGGCAAAATTTGCGTCATGCTGCGTTGAAGCCCTTGACCATATATCTCCATTATGCTCTGCGGGCTTCGCCTTGCCTGACACATATTTTGCTCGGAATTCCTTGTCTGCTTTCTATCAGGGAATAGTATAAGAAAAACGCGGCGCCGCTCCTCAAAGATTGAGAGGAGCGGCGCTGCGTTATAGTCAGGGCTGTCCGAAGATCAGCATACAAAGGCCCATCAGCACCGGCTGGTGCAGCATGTAGACCCAGATGGTTTTGCGGCCGATTGCGGAGAGGCCGGGGATTTTGACCCGCGCGAGGCGCTGCCAGTCTGCGCGCGCTTCAAAGATTTGGCCGAGAAACCAGCCGCAGAGAAAGAGCAGATACCAGGGCAGCAGGGGAAAATAGTCGCTGGAGCGAAAGGCCGGATCGGGGAATCCCAGCGGGGCGAGAATGCGGAAGCGGTACAGCCCCTCCGGCAGACGCAGCAGGAACGGCCCGCATCCGATCACGCCATCGTCCACCCGGCGCAGGAGCAGAAAGAGGACAAAGCAGGCGGCAAGACCGAACGCGGGTTTGACGCGCGCAAGTCCCTTTTCCAGCGGGATGGTCAGCAGGACGGCGCAGCCCATGAAGTTCAGGATGCCAAACCAAATTGCCTCCGTCGGCATGGCGATCAGCGTGACGGCGGTAATGACGAGGCCGCAGAGATTGAGCAGCAGGCCCCGGCGCAGATTGTGCTTTCGTCCCCAGTGAAAGGAGAAGCCCGCGATCAAAATGAAGGTCCAGCAGATCGTTTGCTGCCAGACATGGACCGCGGGGCGCAGATACCAGCGTGGGTCGCGCCCGTAGACGACCATCACGTCATAGAGAAAATGATAGGCCAGCATATTGACCAGCGCGAGCCCCCGCAGCGCGTCGATCAAATGACAGCGGCGATCGTCCATAGCTGTCCCTCCTTTATTGAAAGCTCCCCCGCGTCACACGGGGGAGCTTCTGTCTCTGTCAATCAGTGCCGTCTCCACACGCTGGGAGCGAAGAGGAAGAGCACCGGGAAAATCTCAAGTCTGCCGAGCAGCATCTCAAAGATGAGCACCAGCTTGCTCAGCACCGAGAAAAAGCCGTAGTTCCCCATCGGGCCTACCGCGTTGAGACCCGGGCCGATGTTGGAGATGCAGGCGAGGGAGGCGGTGAAGTTTGTCGCAAGATCGTGCCCGTCCAGTGTGAGCACCAGCACGCTCAGCCCGATGATGGTCAGGTATACCTCGAAATAGACCAGCACGCTGCGCACGGTTTGGTCGCTGACGGCCTTGTTCTCAAACCAGATGCGCTTGACGCGGGTGGGCAGGATGAGCTGCTTGAGCTCGTACAGATAGGACTTGAACAGGATGATGACGCGCGAGACCTTGAGGCCGCCGGCTGTTGACCCGGCGGCGGTGGAAAAGCCCGTGGTGCTGATGATGGTGGTGACCTGGAAATAGGCGTAGCGCAGACCCTCGGCAAAGCCGCCGACAGAGTGCATGATGTTCAGCGCAATGGCCAGCACCGCCGCGCCGATGATTGCAAGGTAGACGCGCAGCTCCTCGCTCTTGAAGATTGTGAGCCCCTGGCCGATCAGAATAAGGTAGAAGAGGTTGAAGTTGCAGCCGAAGAGCAGCATGAAGGTGGCGATCACCATCTCGATGTACACACTGTTGAAGCCGCCGATGCTGGCCCCAAGGGTGGAGAAGCCGCCGGTGCCGGCGGTGGCGCAGGCGTGGAGAAAGGCATCGTAAAAATCCATCCCGCCGAAAAGCAGGAAGACAGTCTCCAGCAAAGTCAGGCCGAAGTAGATCATGTACAGGATACGCGCGGTTTTGCGGGCGCGGGGAACCAGCTTCGACACCGTGGGTCCCGGCACCTCGGCGCGCATGACATGGATGTAGTGATCACCGGAGACCGGCAGAATGGCCGCGATAAAGACCAGAACGCCCATGCCGCCGACCCAGTGGGTGAAGAGACGCCAGAAGGTGCAGCCGCGGCTGACCGCCTCGACGTCCGAGAGGATGCTGGCCACAGGGCGTCGACATAGTGCGGGATGTCCCCGGAGAGAACGAAGGGCAACGCACCGAAGGCTGACATCAGCAGCCACGACAGGCCGACCGTCACGAAGCCCTCGCGGGCGAAGAGGTCGCCGCTCTTGGGCTTGACGCTGTTGAGCCCAAGGCCCAGGGCGACCAGCGGCAGAATGGTCCACAGGAAGGGCATGGGCGACTCGCGGTATACAAGCGCGGCCACCATGGGCAGAAGCAGCAAAATTGCTTCCGCCAGCAGAACCTTGCCGAGTATGTTGGAAACAATACGATAGTTCATACGCCGTTACCCTCGTCAGGCCAGAATATCGTCGAGCTTGAAGACGCTGCGGCCCACGGTCACAACGACGGCCTTGTCTCCGGGAGCAAGCATCGTGCGGCCGTCCGGCAGGAAGCTGCTGCCGCCGCGGATCACCGCCGCGAGCAGGACGCCGGGCTTGAGCCTCATCTCCGCCAGGGTCCTGCCGATGCAGGCCGACGCCTCGCCGACGAGAAATTCCGTTGCCGTGACATCATGATCGCCGAGGAAGTAAAGGGCCTCGATGGTGGACTCTTCCGAGGCGTGTGCAAGGCCGCGGACATAGCCCTCGATCCTCTCGGCTACCAGATTCTTGGGGGCGAGGGAGGTGTCCGGGAAGACGTCGTGCAGCAGGTCGATGAACTTATCGTTGTTGATCTTGGCGACGACCTTCTCCACGCCGGTCTTGTCGGCGTACATGCTGAGGATGATGTTCTCCTCGTCCATGTTGGTCAGGGCCACGAAACCGTCGGCGTCATGCAGGCCGCTCTGGGCGAGGACGGTGGTGTCCGTCCCGTCCGCGCAGATCACATCCGCCTGCTCCAGCAGCTCTGCGAGCTCCTGGCAGCGGGCGTTGTTGTTCTCAATGACCGTGACCTTGACGTTGGTGGAATCCAGAAGCTGGGCGAGATAGACCGCGATGCGGCTGCCGCCGAGAATGATGACGTTTTTGACCGGCTTCTGGTAGGAGCCCGCCGCGATAAAGAAGCGGCGCAGCACTTTCGGCGGCGCGGTCACGGAGACAAAATCGCCCGCCTGCAGCTTATAGTTGCCGTCGGGGATACTGACGCTGTCGCCGCGCCGGACCGCGCAGACCAGCACCTTCTGGCTGATCAGATTCGGCAGCTTGCTGAGCGTGACCCCGTTGAGGCGGCTGGTTTCCGGGATGCGGAAGGTCACGATCTCAAGTTCGCAGTCGGGGAAGGCGTCAACCTTGGTGGCCGCCGGGAACTGCAGTACGCGGGAGATCTCCTCCGCCGTGACATAGTCGGGGTTGATGGCGAGGCTGAGCTCCATGATCTCACGCAGAGACTCCACACTCTCAAGATACTCCTGGTTTCTCAGTCTTGCGATGGTGTGGCGCGAGCCAAGTTTACGGGCAAACTGGCAGGCGACGAGGTTGGCCTCGTCGTTGCCGGTGGCAGAGATGAACACGTCCGCCGTGCCGACCTCGGCCTCGCGCAGAACGCTGGGCGCCGCGCAGCTGCCGCAGATGCCCAGTACGTCCATGGCGTTGGACGCCGCCTCCAGGGCCTCGCGCTTGGTGTCGATGAGCGTGATGTC
>CADAAM010000087.1 GCA_902785905.1 Oscillospiraceae bacterium
ACCTTGGTCTCGTTGGGGTTGAGGCCCGCGGCCAGCTTGTCGTGCTCGATGGTGAGGATGTTGGCCCCGCTGTCGGCCAGGATGCTCAGAAGCTGCACCAGACTGCCGGGGCGGTCCAGCAGCCGGGCCGTGAAGCGGATGCGGCGGTGGCGGGCCGCCATGCCCTGCTCGATGATGCTCTGGACAAAGCTCACGTCGATATTGCCGCCGGAGAGAAGGCACACCACGTTCCTGCCCTTCACGTCGAGCTTGCCGTTTAAGACTGCCGCCACCGGGGTCGCGCCCGAGGGCTCCACGATCATCTTGCAGCGCTCCATCAGCAGCAGGATCGCGTCGGAGATCTGGAGATCGGACACGGTCACCACGCCGTCGCAGAGGCGGTTGATGATGTCCACGGTGATGTCGCCGGGGCTCTTGACCGCGATGCCGTCGGCAATCGTCGAGACACTGTCGGTGCAGACGAGAGCTTTTTTATGAAAACTCTGCGCAATGGCGTCGGCCCCCTCGGCCTGGACGCCGTAGACCTTTACACGGGGGTTGATCTGCTTGACCGCGGCGAGCACGCCCGCCAGCAGCCCGCCGCCGCCCGCGGGGACGACGATCATGTCCACCGTCGGCAGATCGCCGAGGATTTCCAGCCCCAGCGTGCCCTGGCCCGCGATGACCTCCAGGTCGTTGTAGGGGTGCAGGAAGGCCGCGCCCTCCTCCTCACAGATCTCGCAGGCCCTGGCGTAGGCCTCGTCATAGCAGGAGCCCGCCAGCACCACCTTCGCGCCGTAGCCCTCGGTGGCCCGGATCTTGGCGATGGGGGCGGTCTTCGGCATGACGATGGTGGCCGGGACGCCGAAGGACGCCGCCGCGCAGGCCACGCCCTGGGCGTGGTTTCCGGCGGAGGAGGCCACGACGGGACAGCGCTCGCCCCGCTCGATCATGGCGGAGAGCTTGTTCGTCGCGCCGCGAATCTTGAACGAGCCGGTCTTCTGCCGGTTCTCGCACTTGAGGTACACATTGCCGCCGCACATGCGGGAGAAGGTGGAGGAGAGGTCGAGCTCCGTGTGGTGCAGAATGGGCTTGAGACGCTTCGAGGCCGCCATGATTTCACTTAGCTCGGGCTTGATGCTGTCCATGTGGGTCACTCCTTATCCGTCTGTTCTCTGACGCCCCTATTCTATCACTGTACGCCGCGCTTTTCCACTATTTTATGTCAGTGGAGTTTGACATTCCCCTCTCCCTGTGCTACGATACCCGCATGTTGAAGATTTCCTGTCCGGAGGTTCTGCCAATGATTCCCGCTTTGATCGTGTTTATCGTGACCTATGTGCTCATGCTGAGTTTTCAGAAGTACCGCCCCTGGATCGCCCTGGGCGCGGCGGTGGTGATGCTGGTCCTCGGCGCGCTGGGTTTCTTTGAGATGACGCCGCTGTCCGCGCTCAAGGCGGTGGACTACAACGTGCTGCTGATGATCTCGGCCACCATGTGCACGGTGACGCTGTTTATCGAGAGCCGCATGCCCGCGCGCCTCGCCGAGCTCATGATGCAGAAGGTGCCGAACGTCATGTGGGCCGTCACCGCGCTGAGCCTCTTTGCCGGGGTGGTCAGCGCCTTTGTCGACAACGTGGCGACGCTGCTGATGGTCGCGCCCGTGGGCCTCGCCATCTCCCGCAGACTGAAAATCTCGCCGGTGCCGGTGCTGATCGCAATCTCCGTCTCCTCCAACCTCCAGGGCGCGGCCACGCTGGTCGGCGACACGACAAGCATCCTCCTGGGCGGCTTTGCGAACATGAACTTCATGGAGTTCTTCTTCTTCCACGGCAAGCCCAGCATCTTCTGGAGCACGGAGCTCGGGGCGCTGGCGTCGCTGCTGGTGCTGATGTTCCTGTTTCGCGGCTACAAGGACAAGGTGGACTGCGCGGTGGAGACCGAGGTCGACGACCTGGTGCCGAGCTGGCTGATGATCGGCACGGTGCTGCTTCTGATCTGCATGTCCTTCGTGCCGGAGCCTGAGAAGGACGGCGCGCTCAAGACCCTGCACGGCCTGAGAAGCGGCCTCTCCTGCGTGCTCTTCGCCCTGATCGGCCTTGTGCGCCAGAGCATCAAGGAGCGCAGCGCCGATCCCTTCCGCCGCGCGGCGAAGGACATGGACCGCGACACGCTGCTGCTGCTCTTCGGCCTCTTCATGGTGATCGAGGGCATACGCGCCGCCGGGGTCATCGACGCGGTGGCCCAGCTTTTCCACAAGGCGGCGGGGGACAACCCCTTCCTGCTGTATGTGCTGATCGTGGGCGTGTCGGTGGTTCTCTCGGCCTTTATCGACAACATCCCCTATGTGGCGACCATGCTGCCCGTGGTGCAGAGCATCGCCGCCCTCATGGGCCAGAACCCGACGGTCTTCTACTTCGGCCTGCTGACCGGCGCGACCCTCGGCGGCAACCTCACGCCGATCGGGGCCTCGGCCAACATCACGGCCATCGGCATCCTGCGCAAGAACGGCGAGAGCGTGAGCTCGCGCGATTTCCTGCGCATCGGCGTGCCCTTCACGCTGACGGCGGTGCTTGTCGGCTCGGCCTTCATCTGGCTCGTGTGGGGAATGTAAGGGATAGAACACAGGGCTGATCGTTCAGCGCTGCCTCATGAATCAAACGCACGGCAAATTCGTACAGACTGCGAATCCGCCGTGCGTTTTCGATCAAGCGGAGTCCTGCCGCCGGGCGACCGCGAGGGTCGCCCCTACAGTGTTATGCGCGGGGCCCACAAAACCGCGTTAAACTTTTCCCCTGGGGGCTTGCGAAACGGAAAAACTTGTATTATTATTTCTGCTATATGTAATAGTAGGGGAGCTTATCCGGAGAGGAGCGCGCCGCTGAATATGCCTGTGGAACGCATCACATCGAGAAAAAATCCGACCGTCGTCCGCCTGCGGGCCCTCGCAAACGACGGGGCCTTTCGCCGCGCGGAGGGGGAATACCTCTGCGACGGGCACAAGCTGCTGGCGGAGGCCCTGGACAAGGGCGCGGAGCTCTTGACGGTGCTCTGGAAGGAGGAGCCCGGCGCGGTCGCCCTGCCGGACACGGTGCGGCAGTACGCGGCCCCGGCGGAGCTCTTCGACTACGCCTCGCCCATGAAAAACAGCCCCGGTCCGCTCTTCACGGTCAGGCTCCCGGCGGAGAGTCAGGGGACTTTCTCCCGCGCCGTTTTGCTGGAAAACGTCCAGGACCCCGGCAACGTCGGCACCGTGATCCGCACGGCGGCCGCCATGGGCATTGAGACGGTGCTGCTGTGCGGGGCCTGCGCGGACGTGTACAGCCCCAAGGCGGCGCGGGCCACCATGGGCGCGATCTTTCGGGAGAGGCTCATCCACTGCACGGCGGACGGGGCGCGAAGGCTCGCGGACGAAAACGGTCTGAAGCTCTATGGCGCGGCCCTGTCGGACAGGGCAAGGGATATCCGCACGCTCTCGCTTCAAAACGCCGTCGTCGCCATCGGCAGCGAGGGGCAGGGCCTGAGCGCGGAGCTGCTGTCGCTCTGCGACGGGGAGCTCATCATCCCCATGTCCCCGGGCAGCGAGTCGCTAAACGCCGCCGTCGCAGCGGCTATTGTGCTGTGGGAGATGCGAAACGCCGCTGCCGGGGGCAGATAAAAACGCGCTCGTAGGGGTCGATCCCCGGTTCCCGGCTCCCCTGAAAGGGGAGCTGTCCCCGCCGTCAGCGGCGGGGACTGAGGGGTTTGACCCCTCCGGTTTCGTGCCGCAAGCGGCCCGAAGCCACCTCCCCTTCCAGGGGAGGCATATCGGTTCCAACGACAATCATTCTGAGAAGGAAGGTGATTTCCATGTCGTCCCTGCGCTACTGGGTGTGGCTGTCGAGCGTGAGCTTTGCCAATCCCCGCGCCCGCGCCGCGCTGGTCGAGCGCTACGGCGACGCGGAGAGCGCCTTTCTCGCCCCGCCGGGGGAGTTCAAGACCATACAGGGCCTGTCGGCAAACGAGGCCGAGGCCTTTGAAAAGCGCGATCTGCGCGAGGCCGACCGCATCCTGGAAACCTGCCGCCGGGAGAATATCCAAATCCTCACCCCGGACGACGCGGCGTATCCTAAGCGCCTGCGCAGCATCTTCGACGCGCCGGTCGCCCTCTATGTCAGGGGGCGGCTGCCGGACGTGGACGCCATCCCTTCCGTCGCCGTGATCGGCACCAGAAGGGCCACGCCCTACGGCCTCAAGATGGGGCGTGACATCGCCTATGAGATCGCCAAATGCGGCGGCATCGTCGTCTCCGGTCTCACCGAGGGCATCGACCGGGCCGCGGCGCGGGGCTGCCTGCTCGCGGGCGGCGCCTGCATCGGCGTGCTGGGTACCGCGTTCGGAGCTTCCGGAGAGCTGCGCGAGGACGTGACGGCCTCCGGCGCGCTGGTGACGGAGTACCCGCCGGGCGCAAGGCCGCAGAACCGCTTCTTCCGGGAGCGCAACCGCATATCCTCCGGGCTCTCCCACGCGGTCTGCGTGGTGGAGGCCCCCGAAAAGAGCGGCACGCTCCTCTTTGTCGGCGAGGCGCTGGAGCAGGGCAGGGAGATCTTCGCCGTGCCCGGCAACGCCGACGCCGAGAACAGCGCCGGGATCATGACGCTTCTCAAGCAGGGAGCGCGCCCCGCCGCCTGCGGCTGGGACGTGATGGAGGATTTCGCGGCGCTCTACCCCGAGCGCGTCCATCCGCCGAGAGGGGAGAGGCACGCCCCGCCCGCCCCGGCGGAGGAGCCGGAAGCGCCGAAAACGGAGGAAAAAAGACCCGCGCGGAAGACGGAAAGCGGGGCCCAACGCCAGAAACTGACAAAAAAAGAGATTGACAAGGAAAAGAACGCGGGCTATATTGACTTGCATGAACAGCTCAAGGGACTGAGCGAGGATCAGCTCGCCATCGTCACGGCCATCGGCCGGGGCGAGACGCATATTGACGATATTATCGAGGCCACCGGCATGGGCGCCGCCAAGGTGCTCTCACAGCTCACGATCCTGGAGATCAGGGGCTATATCCGCCGCGCGGCCGGCAGAAGAGTTGCTCTCAACATTACGCATAAGTGAGGAAACCGGCATGGCAAAAGCAAAGGATCTGGTGATCGTGGAGTCGCCTGCCAAGGCGAAGACGATCGAAAAATACCTGGGCAGCGGCTACAGGGTGACCGCGTCCATGGGACATCTGAGAGATCTGCCCAAGAGCAAGATGGGCGTCGACATAGAGCACGGCTTTGAGCCGCAGTATATCCCTGTGCGGGACAAGAAGGAGCTCATCAGCGAGCTCAAGAAAGAGGCCAAAGAGGCTAAAACCGTCTTTCTCGCCACTGACCCTGACCGCGAGGGCGAGGCCATCTCCTGGCACCTGAAGGAGCTTTTGGAGCTGGACGACAGCAAGGCCAAGCGCGTGACCTTCAACGAAATCACGAAGAAGGTCGTCACCGAGAGCATCCGGAACCCCCGCAGCATCGACCAGGATCTGGTGGACGCCCAGCAGGCGCGCCGCATCCTAGACCGCATCGTGGGCTATGAGCTCTCGCCCCTGCTGTGGAAAAAGGTCAAGAAGGGCCTGAGCGCCGGGCGCGTCCAGTCCGTCGCCACGCGCATGGTGGTGGACAGGGAAGAGGAGATCGAGGGCTTTACGCCCCAGGAGTACTGGCTTCTGGACGCGCGCCTCAACTGCGGGGAGGAGAGCTCCGCCTTCACCGCCCGCTTCCACGGCAAGGGCGACAAGAAGCAGGAGCTCCGCTCGAAGGACGAGGTCGACGCGGTGATCGACGCCGTTAAGGACGCGGAATTTACCGTGGACGCCGTCAAGCGCGGCGAGAAGCAGAAATCCCCCGCGCCCCCCTTCATCACCTCCACCCTCCAGCAGGAGGCGTCAAGGAGACTGAGCATGACGCCGCGGCGCACCATGTCCATCGCCCAGCAGCTCTATGAGGGCGTGGAGATCAGCGGCCACGGCAGCATCGGCCTCATCACCTACATGCGTACCGACTCACTGAGACTGAGCGAGGAGGCCCTCGCCGCGGCCAGGGACTATATCGTCGATCACTACGGCGCGGCCTACTACCCCGGCAAGCCCCGCCACTTCAAGACCAAGGCCGGGGCGCAGGACGCGCACGAGGCCATACGCCCCACCGACGTGACGCTCACGCCGGAGCTTGTGCGCAAGGATCTGACGCAGGAGCAGTACCGCCTTTACCGCCTGATCTGGGGCCGCTTCACCGCCTGCCAGATGGCCAACGCCGTCTATGATAACGTCTCCGTCGAGATCGGGGCCGCGGGCTACAGCTTCCGCGCCAACTACTCCGAGCTCAAGTTCAAGGGCTACACCGCCGTGTATGAGGAGTCGAAGGACGAGGAGTCGGCGGAGCTGGCAAACCCCCTGCCCACGCTCAGCGAGGGCCAGCGGCTCAGGCTCGAAAAGCTCCTGAGCGAGCAGCAGTTCACCCAGCCGCCCGCCCGCTACTCCGAGGCGACGCTCATCCGCGCCATGGAGGAAAAGGGCATCGGCCGCCCGTCGACCTACGCGCCGACCATCTCCGCCATCACCGCGCGCGACTATGTCATCAAAGAGGGCAAGTACCTCAAGCCCACCCCGCTCGGAAGAGTGGTCACGGGCCTTATGAAGGAGCGCTTTGCCGACATCGTGGACCTCAAGTTCACCAACCAGATGGAGGCCGAGCTTGACGAGATCGAGAGCGGCAAGGCCGAGTGGCGCTCCGTGCTCGAAAACTTCTACGGCGACTTCAGCCGTGAGCTGCATGAGGCCGAGGAGGCCCTGGACGGCGTGCGCCTCAAGGTGCCGGACGTGCTGAGCGACGAGTTCTGCGAGGTCTGCGGCCGCCGGATGGTGGTCAAGAAGGGCCGCTTCGGCCACTTCCTGGCCTGCCCCGGCTTCCCGGAGTGCACCTTCACCAAGCCCATCGTCATCGAGATGCCGGGCAAGTGCCCCAAGTGTGGCGGCCGCATCCTCAAGCGCACCTCCAAGAAGGGCTACGTCTTCTACGCCTGCGAGCGCGGAACCGACTGCGGCTTCATCACCTGGGACGTGCCCACCAAGGATTTCTGCCCAGCCTGCGGCAAGACCATGTTCAAGCACAGCGGCAGGGGCTTGCAGAAGAGCTTCTGCATCAACGAAAACTGCCCGAACTTTGTCCCCGAGGACAAGCGCGGCTATAAGAAAAAGACCCCCGAGGAAAAGGCCGGGGCCGAGGCCAAAAAGGCCGAAAAGAAGGCCGAGGCGGAGGCTGAAAAGACCGCGAAAAAGGCCGCCGCAAAGAAGACGGCCGCGAAGACCGCGGCCAAAAAGCCCGCCGCAAAGAAGACGAGCCGGGCCAAAAAGGCCGACGCGGCAGAGGAATAAGCCATGGAGCAAATCACCGTTCTGGGCGCGGGTC
>CADAAM010000088.1 GCA_902785905.1 Oscillospiraceae bacterium
TACCTCTACTCCACCGCCGTCAATGTGAAGGAGGCCGAGGAGGAGGCCGGACTCGTCCTCAGGCGCCTCAACGGCTTCCCGCTCGACCTGCCCGTCTACTTTGACACCGAGCAGTCCGGCGAGTACCCCTGGGGCCGCGCCGACCGCCTGGACAAGACGCGCCGCTACGAAATCATCACGAGCTTCTGCCGCGCCATCGAAGACGGCGGCTACCGCGCGGGCGTCTACTCGGGACAGAACTTTCTCAAAAACCATGTGGCCTTCCGGACGCTCACGCCCTACGCGGTGTGGCTGGCCAGCTACACGCGCTATAACCGCCTGCCGGACTTCCCCTACGAGTATGGCATGTGGCAGTTTACCGACCGCGCCGTCGTCGCGGGCATCCGTGGCGTGGCCGATCTGAGCGCTGTCTATGAGAGTCGGAGGTGATCGCATCAAAGCCAGGACAATTTCGCTTGCGGCGGCCGGGCTCTGCCTGCTCTTTCTGCTGGCGGGGCTTGTGCGCACGATCCTCTCCCCCGACACGGAGATCGCCTACGAAAACCGGCCCGCGAAGCGCATGCCCCCGTTCAGCCTCGCCGATTTTCTGAGCGGGGACTTTCAGGCGGGCTTTGAGGACGCGCTCGCCGATCAGCTCCCCGAGGCGATCCGCATGAAAAAGCTCTACAACATCTATGACACGGCCCTCGCCCTGCCGGCTGTCCATGCGCTCGGCAGAGACGGCGGCTATGTGGGCTTTCGGAACATCTGCTTTTTTAAGGATATGCTGACGGTACGGCCCCTGACGATCAATGAGAAGGGCTCCGCTTATACGCACAGCGCGGAGATCATCAATGCCTGGGTCGGGGCCGCCCCCGACGTGGACTTCTATGTCTATTATATAGAAGCCGACCGGGATCTGAACCTCGAGACCGGGGAAAAGAGCGGCTTCTTTGACCGTCTGGCCGGTGTGCTGACACTGCCGGAGGACCATGTCGGGCGGCTGCGCGTCGACGGCTTTGACGACTATCACCGCCTCTTCCTCAAGACCGACCACCACTGGAACGCCGAGGGCTCGTACCGGGGCTATCTGGATATCTGCGCCCTGCTCGGGATCGAGCCGCTGCCGCTTCCTGAGCGCTATACCGTCCCCGCCTGTTATCGCGGCACCCGCGCCGCCGGGGTCGAGGGCGTGCCTGCCGAGGACTTTGCGGTCAACCTCTTTGACTATCCCGCGATGAGCGTCACCATTCCCGCCGGGGAGCTGCCCGACTACGGGATGCAGGAGCTCTTTGCTGGCGGCGAGCTTGAGAGCGTGTCCTACGGTCTCGTCTTCGGCGTGGACTGCGGCGAGCTGCTGCTCGATACCGGCAGGCCCGGTAAAAACCTTCTTGTGATGGGCGACTCCTATGACAACGCGATCGTCAAGCCTCTGGCCGCCTCCTTCTCCAAAACCTGGTGCGTCGATCTGCGCTCCTACGCGGGCGAGCTCGGGCAGCGCTTCGACATGGCGTCCTATTTACGTGAAAAGGACATCGACCTTGTGCTCTTCGTCGGCGGCGTCGACTACTTCGGCGGCACGCTTCCGAGCGCGGAAGGAGGTCTGTGATGCTGTTTTCGGGCTTGAGCTTTCTGTTCGGCTTCCTGCCGCTCACGATCATTCTCTATTATCTCTCCCCCAATCCGCGCTGGCGCAACGGCGTGCTGCTGGTCTGCTCCCTGCTCTTCTACGCCTGGGGCGCGCCGAAGGCCCTGCCGCTGCTGATCGGGACGGCGCTGCTGGTCTGGCTCTGCGGTCTCGGGGAAGAAAAAGGCCTGCGCCTCTGCCATCCCCTCGCCCTCGCGTTCGTGCTCGGCAGTCTCGCGCTCTTTAAGTACCTCGGCTTTTTCGCTTCGATCTTCGGCGCGGCGGACAGGCTGCCGAAGCTCCCGCTGCCCGCCGGGATCAGCTTCTACAGCTTCCAGCTGCTGGCCTACAGCGTCGACCTGCACCGCGGCAGGATCAGGGCGGAGCGGAGCTTTGCGCGTTTTCTGCTGTATGTCTCCTTCTTCCCCCAGCTTCTCCAGGGCCCGATCCTGCGCTACGGCGAGACGGCGCCCTTCCTCGGCAGGCGGGAGATCACAAAGGACGATATTCTTTACGGCGTGCGCCGCTTTCTGCCGGGCCTCGGCAAGAAGGTGCTGCTGGCCGATCAGGTCGCGGTCGTCGCGGCGGCGATCTATGCCCATCCCGCGCTCTCGGGCACGGGGGCGCTGTGGCTCGCGGCGCTGTGCTACACGCTTCAAATCTACTTTGATTTCTCCGGCTACAGCGACATGGCGGTGGGTCTCGGGCGGCTCTTCGGCTTTAAGCTGCCGGAGAACTTCGACCACCCCTATGCCGCGCTCTCGATCACGGACTTCTGGCGGCGCTGGCACATCACGCTGTCGATGTGGTTTCGGGACTATGTGTACATCCCGCTCGGCGGCAACAGGGTCAGCCGCGGGCGCTTCGTGCTGAACCTGCTGACGGTCTGGGCGCTGACGGGGCTGTGGCACGGCTCGTCCTGGAACTTTGTGCTCTGGGGCCTCTACTACGGCGTCCTGCTGCTGGCGGAAAAGCTGGTGATCGGCAAACGCCTTGAGCGCGTCCCCACGGCGCTGCGCCGCCTGGTCACTTTTGTACTCGTCACGCTCGGCTGGGTGCTGTTCAATCTCAGCGACAGCCGGGTCCTCTTTCCTGTGCTGCGCCGCATGTTTGTCTTTGCGCCGAGCGACTGGCGCGCCCTGCTCGCTCTCGACGCCTCGGTCTGCTCCAAGCTGCTGATGATCCTCCCGGCTCTGTTTCTCTGCTTCCCCTTCCCGAAAAAATGGACGCTGCGGGAAGACAGTGCGGCGGCCGCCCTTGCGGTCAACGCCCTCTATGCCGCCCTCCTCGTCCTCTGCGTCCTGTTTACGATCAGCTCCTCGTTTACTCCGTTTATCTATTTTAACTTTTAATCGGCAAAGCCCTTGGCGGTTTGGTTCCGTCAAGGGCTTTGTTTTTATTTTTGCTCTTTTTCTTCCGTGCTGTTCTGTTCCCTGTCCGGACTTTCGTCCGTTTCCTCTCGTTTGGCCCTGCGGTTTATGAGCAGGGTCCAGCCGCAGACGGCGATCACCAGGCCGATCATGAGTCCGGTCTGCATGTTGTCCGTGAGCTTTCCGATCACGGTCCCGATGGCCACGCCGATCACGATGGCGAGGCTCAGTCCCTTTGTGCCGCTGTACTGCACCGGCGGTCTGTTGTTCTGTTCCATGGCGTTCTCCCGCTTTATGTTAACTATTTTATGTATTGCGATTATGTCTTCCTGCTTATGTATTCTATATTATGTTTACTTGATTATGTCGACAATCAATATACCGTCCTGATCTCCCTGTCTCCGATTCCGTAGCGGCGGCGGAAGAGCGCGACGTCCTCCTCTGTGCGGATGAGCATGAGTTCGTGTAGCTTTCCCGTTGTACGCTCGCGCATACAGGCTACCTTCTCGCCCGTGCAGATGCTGGCGCGGATGACCGGCTCAAACGCCGCCGGGTCAAAATATGTGACCTCCGGCTCCGGCTGTCTCTTTTTGAAAAGGCCCATAGTGATACCTCCTTAGCAGCCTGTCATTCTGTGCAGCAAAGAATCCGCTTCCACGGGGAAAGATCCTTCGCTGACGCTCAGGAGATGACAGTGTTATGTTTACGTAATTTTATTTACATAATTCAAGCTCAATATAGTATGGGCAGATATCCTCGTAATGCCCGTCCTTCATGCGAAAGCCCCCGGGGATGACGCCGAGCTGCGTAAAGCCCAGCTTCTCATAGAGCCTGCGGGCGCGGGTATTGGTCGCCACGACGGCGTTAAACTGCAGGACACGAAAGCCGAAGGACGGCGCTGAAGCGATGCAGTCGCGCACCAGCTTCTCTCCGACATGCAGGCCGCGGCTCTCGGCGGCGACGGCATAGCTTGCGTTGCAGAGATGGCCGCAGCGGCCCACGTTGTTCGGATGCAGGATGTACAGGCCGAGCACCGCCCCGTCGCTTTGGCGCACGGCCACGGCGCTGCGGCTCTGTGAGGCGAAGAAGGCGCGGGCCTGCTCCGGGCTCAGGCACTCCTCCTGCGGAAAGGCGATCCCGTCCTCCACCACCTCGTTCCAGATGGCGGTCATGGCGGGCAGATCTTCCTCCCGGTACGCTCTGACGATGATTTCTTCCATTTGAGTTGAAACGCCGGACCGCTTCTGCTACAATATATCATAAATGAAATTGAAAACTGCGTTTGCGATATTGCCGTGTTTTTCGCTTGCCCCGCCGGGGGCGAGAAAAACGGCATCAAATCTTATTATAGTAAATGAAAATCATTTTCGTTTACTAAATCCGGAGGCCTGCCATGCACCCCATCGCCCACTTTAAGACCATCACGCGGCACCGCCATCTGGTGTGTCAATACTGCTTCCGCCTCGGTCTATACGCCCAGGGGCTGAAGCACGATCTGAGCAAATACGCCCCCAGCGAGTTCTGGGTCGGCGCGAAGTACTATCAGGGCTCCCGCAGCCCGAACGACGCCGAGCGCAAGGCGACCGGCGTGTCCCTCGCGTGGCTGCACCACAAGGGCCGCAACCGCCACCACTTCGAGTACTGGATCGATTATGTGATCCGGCCCGACGGCAGCGTGGGCTATGGCGGCAACAAGATGCCCCTGCGCTTCGTCGCCGAGATGTTCTGCGACCGCATCGCCGCGAGCAAGGTCTACATGGGAGAGCGCTACACCGACGCCTCGCCTTTGCAATATTATGTAAACTCGAAAGATCAGATCATGATCCACCCCGAGACCGGCGCTGAGCTGGAAAAGATGCTCCTGGTGCTGCGGGACGAGGGGGAGGACGCGGCCTTCGCCTATGTGCGCAGGCGCCTCCGGGAAGAGAAAGACGCCCGGCGCGGAAAGGAGCTCCATCCATGAAGAAAGCGATCTGCCTGATCCTTGTCCTGCTCTACGCCGTCACCGCCTGCGCGGCGAAAAACGAGGTGCCTGTCCCCTCCCCTGCCTGGGCGCAGACCGTGGCCGACATGACCGGCGCGCGGCAGGCAGTCCTTGTCGCGGCGAAGGAGGGCTCCGAGGCGGAGTTTTCCATGCATGAAAAGGATGAGGACGGGAACTGGCACGTTCTGGTCTCCGCCCCGGCCATCATCGGCAAAAACGGCCTCGGCAAAACAAAGGTCGGCGACATGAAAACGCCGCAGGGGGTCTACACGCTGGGCTTCGCGTTCGGCATCAGGGAGGACCCCGGCTGCAGACTCGCTTACCATCAGGTCACCGAATACGACTACTGGTCGGGCGATCAGTGGAACCGCTATAACGAGATGGTCGACATCCGCGACTGCCCGTCCCTCGACGTCGGCGCCTGTGAGCATCTGATCGACATGGAGCCAAGCTACCACTATTGCCTGAACATCGGCTACAACCCCGAGGGCGTGCCGGAGGCCGGGGCCGCGCTCTTCCTGCACTGCCGCAACCCTGAGAAGAGCTATACGGCGGGCTGCGTGGCGATCCCGGAGGAGGACATGATCGCCGTCATGCAGAGCATCAAGGCCGGCTGCGTCATCGTGATCGAGAGTGAAGACCTGCTGACCTCGATCGGGTAACCCCTCCGGCCTTCGGCCGCCTCCCCTTTCAGGGGAGGCAGCTTCGTCTGTAGTATGAGAGCCGCCCGGATGGGCGGCTCTCATACTGTAGACAACCCCTTGCAAAGCAAGTTGGTCTTGTAAGGGGAATCTGTGAAGGGGGACGGGGAGTCCCCCTTCACGTACAATCCATGCAAAAATGGGAACTTTTTCGGAAGTTCCCATTTTTGCCTCTCAAGCTGTCGACACTTTGTCGACAGCTTGATTCGCTGCGGCAGCCGGTTTTGAAGGGGATCGCCCAGCCGGAGATGCCGGAGGTCACGATGAAATCGGTATTCCCCCGCCGTTCCAGACCGTAGAGCGCATCGTTGGCCCCCATGAGCAGACCGATCTGTCCCGCCGGGAAGACGTGGCCGCCGTGGGTGTGGCCGGAGACGACGAGATCGACGCCCGCCTCGGCCTCGGCGGCGTAGTCGTTCGGCTGGTGGTCGAGGACGAGGGTGAACAGATCCGGGTCAAGTCCCTCCGTGAGCGCGGCGATACTCGCCCGGCTGCGGTCAGAGCGGTCGCGGCGCCCGATAAGGACCAGGTCATCGCCCAGCGGGACGCTCTCGTCCTCCAAAACGATAACGCCGTTCTTCTCAAGCTCAGCCCGCAGCTCCGCGCCGTCAAAGTTGCGGAAGCGGTAATAGCCCTCGTCGTGGTTGCCGTAGACGAAGAAGACGCCACAGGGTGTCTTCAGCTCCCCCAGCGCGCGGCAGGCGGCGACCATGTCCTCCCGTTCGCTGTCGTCGTCCACGAAGTCGCCGACCAGCACGACCACATCGGGCGCGAGGGCCTGGACACGCTCCATCTCCCGGGCAAAATCCGCCCCGTCCAGTGTGATGCCGAGGTGGGCGTCCGCCAGCATCACCACGCGCACGTCGTTCGTGAGCTTCGCGCTCTCGAGGCGGTAGTCGGTCTCGAAGACGTGGTGCGCCATATACCAGCCGACGCCGAGGTAGACCGCGGTCAGGGCGATCGCCGCCGCGCCGCGGAGGTCATAGGGCAGATCCCGCCCGCCGAGCTTGCGGATCAGAAAGGCCGCGAGGGCGCAGAGCAGAAAGGCCGCCATCAGGTGCAGCAGCACGACGATGAGGGCCGTCACGTTGATCAGGGCAAAAAGGCCCAACAGCGCGAGCGGCAGCAAAGCCGCAAGCCAGGACAGCAGGCGGCTCTTTCGTTCAAGCCCCTTGATAAACGAAAAACGGTGAAAGCACACCGCCAGATAGACGACCGCCGCCAGCGCCAGCGCCAGGGCCGTGCCGAGTATCATTCCCCACATGTGTATCTTCCTTTCCTTGGAAACCTCAAAAGATGAGCCCGCCGTCCGGCGGGCTCATACTGTGTTTTCACTTTTTTGTAAAAACCCACTTTTTCTGGATAAAATAGCTGATGATGAAAAGCCCCGTCTCGATCAGGATCTTGACGCCCGTCGCGAGCAGCGGCGAGGCGATATTGAGCTTTGCGACCAGCGCCGTGAGCAGGCCCACGGAGATCAGGGTCTGGGGTACGCAGAGCAGATAGTACTTGCCGCAGGAGCCCCAGTACTTCTCCCCGCTGTGGAAGACATAACTCCGGTTCATGTTGAAATTGAAGAACGAGGACAACACGCGCGCCCCCACATGGGATGCCGCAGAGGCCGCCGCCGTGCCCAGCTTCGCCCCCGCAAGGCCTAAACCGGCGTAATACAGGCCGTTGTCCACCACCCAGGACAAAACCGAGCTCACCGCGTAGCGAAAGCCGGAGCCCGTGGTGAAGAAGCGGACCATCACCTTTGTGATGCGCAGCGAGTCCTTCACCGCGTTGTAGTGCGAGCTGTAGTCGTCGGGGTCGTAGACGGTCTCGATGGGCTGCTCAAGAAACGGGATGCCGAGGCGCTTCATGTACAGGAGCATGTTGGTCTCATATTCAAAGCGCTCGCCCTCGATCTCGCAGAAGGTTTTGAGGTGCTGCGCCGGGATGGCGCGCAGACCGGTCTGGGTGTCCGAGAGGCGGATGCCGAAGAAAAGGCGGAAAAAGCGCGAGGTGGTTTTGTTGCCCGCGACCGAACGGGGCGGAATGCCGGGGAGGCTGAAGTCCCGGCAGCCGAGGACCACGGCGCCGTCATTTTCCAGCATTTTCTCCCCGCAGGCGACGATGTCCTTTGTCAGATGCTGGCCGTCGCCGTCGATGGTGATGACGCCGCGCACGTCCGGCAGCTTCTCGCGCACATAGCCGAAGGCGGTTTTGAGCGCGCGGCCCTTGCCCTTGTTGACCTCATGGGTCAGCACGATGCAGCCGGGTTTTTTTGAAGCCTCGTCAAAGAAGCGCCTGCGCTCCGTACAGCTTCCGTCGTCCACGATGACGATGTGCCGAAAGCCCTCCCGAATGAGGCCGTCGACCACCTTTTCAAATTTCTGATCCGGGTCCAGGGAGGGCAGGACGATGGCCATGCACGCCCGGCAGTCCGGTCTTTTCTCTTCTTCCAAGTGGGTCGTCCTTTGAATTGAAATCAGTTGACTTGATAGGCGAGGATGGCGCCGCCGAAGTCGCAGACGATGACGCTCAGATTGATCTCGTCCTTGACCTCTCCCTTGCCAGCGACGAAAGTTAAGGTTTCGGCGGTTACATCACAGATATAGATGCCGTTAAGCAATGGTAATGCGCCGTTGAACTGGAAATCGGTCATCTTGTAGGAGGATGTATGGGCCCAGTTTCTTCCGTCCATCGCGTCCTCGGCACGTCTGTCGATGTCAGAGTGCGGAATAACATACTGTTTGAGATTAGCCAAGGCTACTCCATCATCTCCCGCGCCAGAGCGGAAGGCGAGATAGTTGTCGGTGAAGAGCACCATGAAGTCGGACAGGCGCTGCCGCGTCTCCGGATCTACGGGCTTGATGAACTGGAGATCGCCGAGGTTCTTGTCGATGACGACGATGTTGCCCTCCTCGTCCCGGATCTCGGGCTCGACCACGCCGATGGCGTTGTCGAAGCGGTAGGTGACCTTGGTCGGCAGAGCCGGCAGATCATAGTAGTACTTTTCGTACACGTCGAAGGGGATGCCGTCCTCGGTGATGTACTCGGGGCCGAGCACGGTGCCGTTGATGGACACGGTGTAGGTGCTCGGGACCGTGATCTCGACGGAGGTGTAGAGATTGGTAAAGTCATAGCTGTCCTCGACCACCTGCCAGGGCTTGAGACCCCATTCGAGGATGCCGGGGAGGAAGCGGCTGACCAGCGTCCAGGGCAGCTCGTCCAGATCCACCTTGCCCCGATAGCCCTGATCCTCCGCGATGGTCATGCTGCCGATCTCGCGTCCGGCGCAGCGCAGGCTGTAGCTCATCCTGTCGGTATCCGTCACGCCGCTCTTGCGCACGGCGGTGATGCCGCTGCTGAGACGATCCTGCACGAAGGCCTTGATCTCCTCGTCGCTCTGCGCCTCATGGGGCATGGCCGCCACAGCGCGCGCGATCCCGTCGTTCCAATGGTCGCGGTTGACTGTCTCCAGATAGGCGTCGACAGCCTTTGCGGGCCGCGAGAGCTCATACTGCTCGGCATAGTCGTACACCCTTGTCAGCCACGTATAGCCCACAAAGGCGATCGCGAGCGTATACGCCAGCAGGATCAGCGTATACAGCAGCTTTCCCAATATGCCCAATCTGCGTCTTTTTCCGGCCATCTCTCTTCCCTCTCTCCCTGCCCCTTCGGGCAGCTTATCTCTATCAGTACAGTTCCAGGGCGATCGCCCTGACGTCGTCGTTTCTCTCTCTGACGATCACGCGCATGTTGCTGACGCTCTCGACCTCGCCCTTGCCGGTCTCAAAGGTCGTGGCGACGGAGCTGATGTCGCAGATATAATAGTGCTCGCCCAGGTCAAGCGCGCCGTTGAGCCGGGCGGAATCCACGTTGATTGTTTCGGTGTGCGCCCAGGTCAGCCCGTCAAGCGCATCTTTCATGCGCCTGTCCAGATCGGAGTCCGCCAGCAGATAGGGGGCCAGCTTCCGGTAGCCGGATGTCGGGTCGATCGCGCCGGAGGTATACTTCAGGTAGCGGTCGATAAAAGCCGCCGTGTAATCCGCCAGCCGCGCGAGCACCGCTTCGGAACAGGGTTTGATAAACTGCGAGTCGTCGCGTTTGGGGTCGAAGGCGAAGACCTCGCCCTCCTCGTCCAGCACCCGGGTCTCGACCGAGCCGATCACGTTGTCGAAGCGATAGCGCTGCTTGGTGGGCAGACCGTCGTAGCGCTCATAGTAGCTGCCGAGCACATCGAAGGGGATATCCTCCTCCACGACGTACTCGTTTCCGAGCGTCACGCCGTTGAGCTGCACCGTGTAGCTGCGCGGCACGACGACCTCGACCGAGCTGTAGAGTCCGTTAAAGTCGAAGCTCTCGCTCTCGACCTCCCAGGGGCAGATGCTCCAGGGCAGCAGCCGCCATGGCAGCTTCTCCAGATCAAAGGGGGACACATAATCGTCGACCTCGCGGATCGTGACGACGCCGAACTCACTGCCGCGGCAGCGCAGGCCGTACACGGCCCTTCCCTCTCCGCCGCCCCCCTTGCGGACGTAGCTCACGCCCTGGGAGAGCATTTCGCGCACGCACGCGGCGACCTCCTCGTCGGACTGGACCTCATGGGGCATGGCCTTGATCGTCTCGGCGATCTCGTCGTCCCAGAGCTCCTCGCTCAGGCGCGCGACATATTCGTCCATCGTGTGGTTGGGGCGGGAGGCCTCGAAGGCCTCGGCGTATTCCCAGCATCTGCCCAGGCCGTACCAGGCGCCGTAGCAGAGGGCCGCCCCCCAAGCGCACAGGAGGATAAAGTATACGACGCCCCCTATACGCCGTCTTTTTTTTGCCATAGAATTGCTTCCTTATTTAAATAGAAATGCGTTGGGCAGCGGGCGCGGCTGGCCGTTCTCGGCCGAGCAGCTGTTGACATAGCGCCCCTCGTAGTACATGACCGTGGAGGAGCCGCCGTCCATGTTGCAGGCGTTGACCGCGCCGTAGCTGAGCAGGAGGTCGACCATGTCCTGATAGGTCGCGCCGATGGAGTGGACCTGGCGGCCGTCGATGACCAGCATGATGATCGCGCCGTCTCCGCGCTGGGCGATGGCCGTGCGGGGGTTGACGCTGCTGGTGAGGTACTCGGGATCGGTAGGCACACCGTTGGAGATCAGGATGGGGCCGAAGGACACGGCGTGGACGATGCCGTTTGCCACGCAGTCGTCATAGCTGTAGAAGCCGACGTGCAGGACGCCGTTCTGATCGAGACCGGCAAAGCCCTCGGTCGCGCCGGCGTTCTGGTTGTAGCACACGCCGTCGACAATGGTCAGGCCCTCGGGCATGCCGCCGAGACCGCCGCCGCCGTCGTCCTTGAAGCCGCCGGCGTTGATGCCGCCGATGGCCCCGTACTTCTGGCACAGCTGCTCGAGCGTGAGGCCGACGCCGCCGTAGCTGTCGGGCATGCCGACAAAGACGCGCTTCGGGTCGAGGATGACGGTCATGTAGCCCTTGTAGCCGTTGCCCTTGACCTCGGTGAAGATGATGCCGTCGCCGTCCTCATCCACCAGACCGTAGGCGTCGGCGTGGGGGCCGGTCTCAAGCGGCCCGCCCTCCGTGGTCTCGACCGGGGTATTGGCCGCGATGGTGATGAGCTCGGTATCGGTGGCGATGTCCGTCTCCATCTTCTTCTTGGTGTGCAGGGCGTCCAGCTCGTCCGCAGTCAGGAAGATCTGCGGCACAAAGCGGAAGCGGCGCGTCTCGTCCATCGTGTTGATGAAGAGGTCGCGCAGCGCGGGCGAGGGCCCCTTCAGGATGACGTACTCCAGTCCCAGCAGGCCGCAGCCGACCACCAGCACCGTCATGATGATGAAGCCGGCCAGTCTGTCCCAAAAGCGCCTCGCCTTGAGGCGGCGGCGCTGCTTTTTCTTTTTGCGCGCCTGGAGCTCCTGATCGTTTTCGATTTCAATAGTATCTTTCTTCACGTTTACACCTTCGCACTGATATTTTGTGTCGTCATCAATCCATAATTAGCTATAGTACCAAGGTATTGTACCATAAGCGCTTTTCCCTGACAAGCGGATTTTGCTGGAATCTGTAAATAAGCTGCAAATTTTGCGCAGGGCAGCCAAAAAGGGCGGATACGCACCGCCCGGCACATATCCGCCCAAAGTGTTTTCAATTTTGTTTTACCGCGGGCCGTTTTCACGCGCTGCGCAGGTCGTCGACCACGAGCTTCTTCGCAGCGTCGGGGCCCATCGGGCGGCCCCAGAGAAAGCCCTGGATATAGTCGCAGCCGATGGTGCGCAGGGTCTCAAGCTGCTCTGGCTGCTCGACCCCTTCGGAGATGACGGCGAAGTTCATCACATGGCCGATGGAGATGATCGCCGCGACATACTGCTTGGAGGAGTCGTTGGTGTTCATCTTGTCGATGAAGGACTTGTCCACCTTGAGCATGTCCGCCGGGAAGCTGTTGAGATAGCTCAGCGAGGAGTAGCCGGTGCCGAAGTCGTCGATGGCGATTTTGACGCCCATGCGCTTGATCTCGCGTATGCACTCGAGGGCCTTGTCCACGGAGTCGATCATAATGGACTCGGTGATCTCGACCTCAAGCTGCTCGGGCGGCAGGGAGCTCGCGGCGAGGACCTCCCGCAGCTCGTCCAGGAAGCCGTTTCGCATCAGGTGGCGCACGGAGACGTTGACGCTGAGCACGGCCTTCGTGTGCGTCTCACGGATGAGCGCGCCGAAGAAGGTCGCGGCCTTCTTGAAGACGATGTAGTCGATTTTGTCGATCAGGCCCAGCTCCTCGGCGACGGGGATGAAGACGCCCGGCTCGATATTCTTCCCGTCCGCGTCCTTCATGCGGGCCAGGGCCTCAAAGCCGCTCAGGCGGTGGGCCATGTCAAACTGGGGCTGGAGCGCGAAGGTGAGGGTGTCGTTTTCGAGGGCGGCGCGGATCTTGCGTTCGACCTCCAAAGCATGCTCGGCATTGGCGATCGCCGGTGTGAAGCGGCAGATATGGTCGCCGTTGTCGCTGCGCCTGACCTCGGCCACCGCCGTGCCGACACAGGCGAGAAGCGCGTCGATGTTGTCGGCGTCCGTGGGATAGACGGCGCAGCCGATACTCCCGGTGAAGAAGAAGTCGCAGCCCTCGACGGTGATCCTGTCCTCGATCGCCCTCTCATACTGCTTGAGGGTGTCGTTCAGCTCGGCCTCATCGTGAAAGTCGCGGATGATGAGCAAAAACTCATCCCCGCCCTGGCTCGCGACAAAGTCGCGCGTGTGTGTCAGCCCGCTGTCCGCGGCCTTTTTCAGACGGGAGGCCATCTCCCTGAGCACGGCGTTGCCCGCGTTGTGGCCCAGGGTGTTGTTGACGCCCTTGAAGTTTTTCAGATTCAGCACCGCGACGGCGAACTTCTCTCCCTTCTCACAGAGCTTATCCATCAGCTCTGCGCTGGCGAAGCGGTTCGGCAGCCCTGTCAGCGTGTCCGTGACCGCCTGGTCTCGCAGACGGGCCTGCGCTTTTTCGGCCGCGGCGTTGGTGGAATAGATCGTGTAGATGGCCAGCAGCGTCAGCGCGTTGGTGAAGATGCCCGCAATGCTGATATAGTTTTTGTTCAGGATAATGCCCGTGATCGCGGAGGGAAACGAGAACAGCAGAAAGATCATGGAGACGATAAAGCCCGGCTTTTTGTACAGCACCACCAGCAGGACAAGGCAGAGATTGCCGATGGCCGAAAAGACGCCCGTGATCGACCGCAGCGGGAAGGGCTGTCCCCCGAGCATGAGCGCGCCGTCCGAATGGGAGGTGATCACCACGAGGGCGTAGCTTCCCACATAGAGGATAATGAGCGCGAAAAAACCAAACATCGAAAACCGTACATTTCCGAAGAGGTCATGCAGCGTTTTTTCAGTTGTTGCGCGGGATCTGTCGCTTTTCTTTGTCTTCATGCCGCTCGCTTCCTCTTTGCAGTGCCTGTCACCAAATTTTATTTAATTATACGCGCTTTGTCTCTTTATGGCAAGTATTTTGAAGTTATTTTTTTGCAATTTTTATCCCGCTCTACCCCCCAATTTGGATATTTTGTGCAAGAGATTGGTAAAAGCCCGCGCCGTTTTTGGCGCGGGCTTTCTGCAGAGCTGCCATTAGTTCAAGGTGAGGTCTCCGTCTTTGACCCAGCCGAGCTTCCGGCAGAGCGCGTTGATAAGCGGGCACAGCACCGCGGGCAGGACAAAGCAGATGAGGAGCAGGCCCAGCCAGTCGAAGCCCGTCGGCTCGATGGCGGCGGCGCCCTTGGCGACGGCCTCGGCGCTGGGCGAGACCCAGCCGGTCCAGACGCCGATCTGGCCGCAGAGGCCGCAGGTGCCCATGCCGGAGTTGATGGGCGCGCCGTTCATCTCAAGATGGAACAGGCAGGTCGCGAGCGGGCCGGTGACGGCGGAGCAGACAATGGGCGCGATCCAGACGCGCACGTTGCGGATGATGTTCGGCATCTGGAGCATGGAGGTGCCGAGGCCCTGGGACACGAGTCCGCCCCAGCGGTTCTCCTTAAAGCTCATCACCGCAAAGCCCACCATCTGCGCGCAGCAGCCGGCGACCGCCGCGCCGCCCGCAAGGCCGGTCAGCTGCAAGACCGAGCAGATCGCCGCCGAGGAGATCGGCAGCGTGAGCGCGATGCCCACCAGCACGGACACGGCGATGCCCATCCAGAAGGGCTGGAGCTTGGTGGCCCGGTCGATCATCAGCCCGAAGGCCGAGGCCGCCGTCCCGATGGGGGGCGCGATGAGCTTGGCCAGCGCCACGCCGAAGAGGATGGTCACGGCGGGCGTCACCAGCAGGTCGACCTTTGTCTCCTTGCTGACGGCCTTGCCGCACTCGGCGGCGACAATGGCGATCACCAGAACAGCCAGCGGGCCGCCGGCGCCGCCCTCGGCATTGGAGGCCCAGCCCACCGCCGCGAGGGAGAAGAGCACCATCGGCGGGGCCTGCAGGGCATAACCGATCGCGACCGCCATGGCGGGCCCGGAGACGGCCATGGCGTAGGCGCCGATATCGACGAGCATTTTGACCCCGAGCTGCGCGCCGAGGGTCTTGATGATCGTGCCGATCAAAAGCGAGCAGAACAGGCCCTGCGCCATGGCGCCCAGCGCGTCGATGCCGTAGCGTCTGCCCGAGAAGACAATGTTTTTGCGCGTTAAAAAGGCGCGGAATTTATCCATGAAATCCACTCCCGTTCAAAGATATATGTATGATAATCGCCCCGCACCCGCTTGTCAAGGAAAGGTAAAAGTGTAACAAAGAAACCGCCCCGGCACGGGACGGTTTAGAATCCATTCAGCTCGATCAGTTCGGGGATGGCATATTTGATTCTCTCCAGAAGCGCGTCAAAGGAGCCGGACTCCAAAGCAAGGCCGGGAACGTCCTCACTGGTCGCCACCCACACGTCTGCCTCCGCGTCCCAAAGCATTTTGACTCGATAGCTCATGATATCACCCTTTCCATGGCGCCTGTACTGCTTCGTCTTCTATAGTATATCACAATTTCTCTTTCTTATATGTAAATTTTTGGATCATCTCGAATTTTTAAGCAGTTAAAGCGCAATAACATTCTGGCATTGAGATATGGCCCCCTTGTCTAAAGGGGGCTGGCATGGCCGATCTTGCAGTAGTCAACAAAAATTGGACACAATAAGCTAAAAAATTGAATGCGTGAGAAAAAGCATCAGACAGAGGCAGCAAGAGAATTGGCCTCGCGGTACT
>CADAAM010000089.1 GCA_902785905.1 Oscillospiraceae bacterium
CGGCTGGGTCAGAAAGCCCTCCGCGCCGTTTTCCTCCTTCTCCTTCGCGAGGTTCAGCTGGATCGGAAAACTGCGGGCGTTGACGTTGAGCGCCCCGAACACCCGGAAGGGCCGCGGCAGCTCCGTCTGTCCGAGCCTGGAGACGTAGCCGATCATCTTCCGCGAGTTGAGGTTGTACACGCCCTTGACCGCCTCGCGCTCGGCCCGCGGGATGGGGTCGCCCATGACGATCAGGACGTTTCGGACGCCCTCGGCGCAGAGACCCAGCAGCAGCGCCCGCGCCGCGTTGAGGTTGCGGTCCCGGCACGCCAGATGGGGCAGGGCTTCGACGCCGAGCTCCCGCTGCAGCTTGCAGGCCAGAAGGCTCGAGTCCATGCGGGGCCGGGCGACCGGACAGTCGGCCAGCGTGATGATGTCCGCGCCTGCGTCGCGCAGCGCCGCCGCCTTGCGCATATAGTCCGCCGTGTCCGCAAGCTCCGGCGGGTCCAGCTCCACGGCGAAGGGGCGGCGCGCCGGATCGCACAGGGCCTCCCAGAAGGGGTTTTGTGTCTCTGCCTCTCTCATCCCAGCACCTGCCTTGCAATCTCCACGCTCTGTCTGGCGTCCTTCGCGTAGTAATCCGCGCCGATCTCGGCGGCGTACTCCGGCGTGAGCACCGCGCCGCCGACCATGATCCTGCAGTCAAGCCCCGCCTCACGGAGCGCGCGGATGGTCTCCTCCATGCTCACGACCGTGGTGGTCATCAGGGCCGAGAGGCCGACGAGCTTCACATGCTCCCGGCGGACGGCTTCGACGATCTCCTTTGCCGGTACGTCGCGCCCGAGGTCTATGACGGTGTAGCCGTAGTTTTCCAGCACGACGCGCACAATGTTTTTGCCTATGTCGTGGATGTCCCCGTGTACCGTGGCGAGGACGAGCCTGCCCTTGCTGACGCTCTCCCCGCCCCGCGAGGCGATGCGCCGCTTGATGAGCTCAAAGCCCTCGCAGGCGGCGTTGGCCGCGCTGATGAGCTGGGGCAGGAAAATCTCCTGCTTGTCGTAGCGCTCGCCCACCCGGTCAAGAGCGGGGATCAGGAGCGTGTTCACCACGTCCATCTCGCCCATGGTCTCGAGCGCCTTCCCCGTCAGCGCCGCCGTCTCGTCCCTGAGCCCGCGCATGACCGCGTCGGCGAGGGACATGGAAGCGGCGGGCTTGGACGCCTCCGCCGGGGCCGCGTCGGCAAAGCGGCGGATGTACGCCTCGGCGGACATATCTTCGCCGGAGAGGACCCGGAAGGAGGCCACCGCGTCCATCACGGCCCGCTGGTTGGGGTTGACGATGGGCAGATCCAGCCCCGCCTGCATGGCCTGGGTCAGAAAGCTGACCGTGACCTGCTCGCGGGCGGGCAGACCGAAGGAGATATTGCTCACGCCGAGGACCGTATGAAGGCCCAGTTCCTCCGTAACACAGCGCACCGCGCGCAGGGTCTCGCGCGCCTGCTCCTGCTGGGCCGAGACCGTGAGCGTCAGACAGTCGATCAGCACGTCGCTCTTCGGAATGCCGTAAGAAAGCGCCGCGTTTAAAATCCGTTCCGCGATCTCCACCCGCGCCCGCCAGGTCTGGGGGATGCCGCCCCGGTCCATGCAGAGGCCCACGACCGCCGCGCCGTACTTTTTGCACAGGGGCAGAACGGCGTCCAGCACGTCCTGCTCGCCGTTGACGGAGTTCACGATCGCCTTGCCGCTCACGACCCGCAGCCCCGCTTCCAGCGCCTTCGGATCGGAGGAGTCGAGCATCAGCGGCAGATCGGTCACGCCCTGTAAGGCTTTCACCACACGCGGCAGCAATTCAACCTCATCAATGCCCGGGAGACCCACATTAACGTCCAATATTTCCGCTCCGGCGTCCTGCTGCTCCACACCGCGCTCCACAATGTAGCCCATGTCGCCCTCGCGCAGGGCCTGCTGAAAGCGTTTCTTGCCGGTGGGGTTGATGCGCTCGCCGATCACATGCACGCCGCCGAAACCGACGGCGCGGGTCCCGGAGCAGACGCCGCTTTGAAGCGGCACGGCGGGTGCGTCCGGCACTGTCTCCGGCAGAGCGTCGTTGAGCGCGCGGATAAACTCAGGCGTCGTGCCGCAGCAGCCGCCGAGGATGTATACACCCAGGTCAAGCGCCGGGACAAGCTCGCGCGCAAACTCGTCGGGCGTGATGTGGTATGCGCCGGTGGCGGGGTCTGGCAGACCGGCGTTCGGTTTCAGGATCAGCGGCTTATCGGTCCAGCGCCGCAGCTCCCTCACCAGCGGCAGCAGCTCCTTCGGGCCGAGACTGCAGTTGAAGCCCAGCGCGTCCACGCCGAGGCCCGTCAGCGTCAGGGCCATGGAGGCGACGGTGGTTCCGACAAAGGTCCGGCCGCTCTGCTCGAAGGTCATCGTCACCCAGACGGGCAGCTTCGTGTGCTCCTTCGCGGCGAGGACGGCGGCCTTGACCTCATACAGGTCGCTCATGGTCTCAATCACCGCGAGATCGGCCCCGGCCTCCTCACCGGCGGCCATGATCTCACGGAACACGTCATAGGCCTCTTCAAAGCGCAGCGTGCCGAGAGGTTCCAGAAGCTGGCCGAGCGGCCCCACATCCAGCGCCACCTTCACGGGGAGATCCCCGGCGGCGTCCTTCGCGCAGCGGACGGCGGCATGGACGAGCTCGGCGGGGGAGTGGCCGCAGCGGGCGGATTTGAAGCGGTTCACGCCGAAGGTGTTGGCGTAGATCACGCGGCTGCCCGCCTCGATATAGGCGCGGTGCACGGCGGCGATCTTCCCGGGCTCGCTGAGATTCCAGAGCTCGGGCAGCTCGCCCGTTTTGAGCCCCGCGGCCTGGAGCATGGTGCCCATGCCGCCGTCCAATAGCAGAATGTCAGATCGTTCCACAGTGTTTCCCGTCCTTTCTGTAGGCGCAAGTATCATGCAGGCCGCATGCCGCGCAGCCCCTGGGCCGCAAGGTCTGGGGCCTGTCCGAGACGCCGATCAGTGCCGTGACGGACTTCTGCGGCAGCATGAGGCCGCTGTCGGTCAGTGTCACGCCGATGCGCCGCGTCACGTCCAGCGCGGCAAAGAGCTCGCGCTGCTGGGAAAGCGGCATATCCCCGTAGCCGGGGCTGAAACGGTCGGTCAGATACCGGGGCGCAAACTCGGCGGCGAGGTCGGCGCAGAGATTGTCGCACACGTTCTCGATCGCCGCGCTGCCGCAGGCGTCCAGAATCAGCGCACCGGCCATATCGACGGCCTGGGTGCGGCGGATCAGGCGTTCGACGGAATTGCCCAGCGTCGCCGCCATGAGGATGACCTGATCGCAGTCTTTGAGCAGCGCGCGGATCGCATCGCCCTCGAGCCGAAAGCAGGCTCCAGCGAGGGAAAAGTCCGGCAGGAGAGGGAAGAGCTTCCAGACGGCGCGGGGCTCCGCCTCGGCTCTGAGTGTCTCCGACCAACGTAGCAGCTCCTCTTCAAGCGCCTCGTCATAAGCGCCCCGGCAGCCCAGATAGCGCAGGACCTGGCCCCGGTCGATCCCGGTAAGTCTCGCGTCCATGGCGGCACCTCCCTATGGCTCCGCGTCCTCGACCCGCAGGCGCACGCAGAACTGGAACAGGTAGCCGGTCTCCGAATAGGTGACGCGGTAGAGATAGGCCGTGGTGTCCGATACCGGGCGCAGCCCGTGTTCCCTCAGGTAGAGGCGAATCTCATCCAACTGCTCGGAACCGATCATATAGAGATCCTCCACCTCAAGAAAGAAGCTGACATATCTTCCCTTCGGAAAGGAACTGGCCGTTTCCGGAATTTCCAGGCTTTCCTCTTCCAGAACATGCTGATAGGTTCCGATCCCGATGCGTATGGGGATGCGCTTCGGCAGCTCCTCCATTTCAAAATACGCTTTCTCAATGCAGACGACAAAGGTGAACAGATCCACGTTCTCGATCCAGCGGCTCAGGCCGGGGTTCATGCGGTTAAACTCAAAATAGCAGTCGTATTTGGTCCCGAAGGATTCGATCAGACGGATCTCCCGCGGATTCTGCGCGTCCCGCTCGTAGTGCCGGCAGGTGAGGCGGAGCATCATCTCCCGGCGCTTGAGCTCCTCGATCTGCTTTTCCAGCGCCTCCAGTGTCTCCCGGTAACCCTCGAGCAGCGCCCCCGCGCCGTCGCAGCTGTAGGTCTCCCCGATCGTCTCCAGGGAGAGGTTCGCGCCGCGCAGCTTTCGGATATACAGCAGATTCAGAAAATCCGCGTTGGAATATTCATAATATCCATTTTCCGGATTGCAGTAGGGCCGCAGCAGATCCCGGTCCCGATACTTGCGTATGGTCTCGGAACTGACGCCGGAAAGCCCTGACAGTAGGTTGATTTTCATAAACTGCCCGCCTTTGGATTGTGAAATATGTCTATTGACCCTGTACCGGGGGCAGGGTTTATCTTTATAACAGTATGGATTATACCATATTTTGAATGAATTACAAGGAGGAGTGATTTCATGTCTGAACTTTCCAGAAGAGATTTCATTAAGGGTTCCCTGGCCGGCGCCGCTGCGGCAGCCTTGACCGGGATCGGCCTCGGCGCGACCGCCTTTGCCGAGGAGAAGGGCATCTACACCCCCGGCACCTACTCCGCCACTGCCGACGGCATGGGCAAGGTCACCGTGACCGCCACCTTTGATGCAAACTCCATCGTCAGCGTCGTGCTCGACGTCGCTGAGGAGACCCCGACCATCGGCCAGGCCGCCAAGGGCGATCTCGAGGCTCAGATCCTCGCCGCCCAGGGCGCGGACATCGACGGCGTCACCGGCGCGACCATCACCAGCACCGCCGTGAAGACCGCCCTCAAAAACTGCATCGCGCAGGCCAAGGGTGAGGCTGTCGATTCCGGCAGCGTCAAGCCCATGGTCGAGTCCACTTCTGCCTTCATTCTCAAGGACATCACCGCCGACGACGTGAACGCCTCCGTCGTTGAGCTCGAGCCTGTCACCGACTTCGCTGAAGAAATTGACGTCGACGTGGTCGTGGCCGGTGCCGGCGCCTCCGGCGTCATCGCCGCGGTCAAGGCCGCCGAGATGGGCGCGAAGGTCGCGGTCCTCCAGAAGGAAGCCGTCGCCGTCTCCCAGGGCAACTGCTCCTCCGCCATCATCAAGAGCGGCTCCACCGAGGGCGGCCTCAAGAAGTGGCTCACCTTCGCCACCGCCGTCAACTGCTGGCGCAACAACCGCAAGCTGCTCGAGGCCTATATCGAGCGCTCCGAGGAGGCCCTGAAATTTGTCTGCGAGAAGAGCGGCATCACCGAGGAGACCGAGTGGAAGAACAAGTACGGCGTGACCAAGTATCAGGATACCTCCGCCGTCTACACCGGCGTCTGGCACGACGGTACCCAGAGCTACGACTTCGGCGACGAGAAGGTCGAGGTCTTCGCGCCCTGGTTCGGCCCCAAGCCCGGCAACTACGGCTCCCTCGTCTCCGGCATCCTCAAGGACGCCCAGGAGGAGTACGGCGACAATCTGCAGGTCTTCTTCAGCACCCCGATCGTCCAGCTCGTCAAGGACGCGGACGGCACCATCATCGGCTGCGTCGGCAAGGATCTGGACGGCAACTACATCAAGTTCAACGCCAAGTCCGTCATCCTCGCCACCGGCGCGTATGAGAACAACGCCACCATGGTCCGCCGCTTCTGCCCCGATATTGAGAAGTTTGACAAGAAGGTCGTCCACCGCACCGGCGACGGCAACATCCTCGCCATCGAGGCCGGCGGCTGCATGGAGCCCGTGGCCCACAGCCGCGTCATGCACGACTTCGACGCGGGCCTCATGTGGGACGAGCCGCCCTACCTCATTGTCAACATGAACGGCGAGCGCTTCATCGACGAGGAAGTCGACATGGCGTATATCTCCAACGCCCTGCGCTGGCAGCCCGGCTTCAAGGGCGAGAACATGGACCCCGACCATCAGGAGTCCGGCTCCCTCGGCTGGTACTGCCAGATCTACGACAACGACTACATGACCTATGCCAACGGCCCCGTGCCCGATTTCGTCATGGCCCGCTACCTCAAGGAGGGCCCGGCCGAGGATCATGTCAGCGTCTTCCCCGAGCTGATCGACACCTTCAAGGCCGACACCATTGAGGAGCTGGCGGAGAAGCTCGGCCTGCCCGTCGAGAAGACCGTTGAGACCTTCAACCGCTACAACGAGCTGTGCGAGAAGGGCGAGGACCTTGACTTCGGCAAGCCCGCCAAGTACCTGCACGCCTTCAAGACCGCTCCCTTCTGGGGCATCCGCCGCCACATCCGCTGCTCCTCCATCACCGCGGGCGTCCTGTCCGACGAGTATGGCCGCGTCACCACCGAGGACGGCGAGGTCATCAAGGGCCTGTACGCTGTCGGCAACCTCGGCGGCCAGTTCTACGGCGCGCCCGACTATCCCTTCTTCCACCCCGGCCTCTCCCTCGGCCATGCGGTCACCTTCGGCTTCATCGCCGGTGAGCATGCCGCGCAGAACAAGTGAGTGTAAGTAGAATCAAGGCATAACAGACACCCTCCGGACGAAAAGTCCGGAGGGTGTTTTGAATGTGGGATAATGCTTACTTCTCGAGGTAATTGTAGCAGTACGCGGCGAGGGCGGCGCCCACCAGGGGGCCGACGATGAAGACCCAGACGCAGGCGAGGGGAGCTGCGTTGCCGGAGATGGCCGCGACGATCGCGGGGCCGATGCTGCGCGCGGGGTTGACGGAGGTGCCGGTCAGGCCGATGCCGAGGATATGCACGCCGGTGAGCGTGAGGCCGATGACCAGACCGCCGAAGGAGCCGTGGCCCGCTTTGCCGGAGGTGACGCCCAGGATGCAGAGGACGAAGATGAAGGTCAGCACGATCTCAACCAGCAGGCCGGCGAAGGCAGAGCCGTTCACGCCGCCGAGACCGTTGGAGCCGAAGCCGCCGGTCATGTCCTGCACACCGCCGAGCTTGAAGATCAGCGCCAGCACAACAGCGCCGACCAGCGCGCCGACACACTGGGCGATAATGTAGCCCCAGAAATCCTTCTTGTCCATCCGGCCCGCGAGCAGGACGCCGAGGGAGACGGCGGGGTTGATGTGACAGCCGGAGATGTTGCCCACGCAGTAGGCCATCGCCACGATGGACAGGCCGAAGGCGAGAGCGGTGAGGATGTAGCCGCCGCCGGCCGCCGCGTCGCAGCCGACCAGCATGGCCGTGCCGCAGCCGAGGACGACGAGCGTGCAGGTGCCGATGCACTCGGCAAGGTATTTTTTCATAGAGAGAACCTCCCCTTATTCAAGATACCAGTATTGTAGCACTGCCGCCCACGTTAGTTCAAAAAATTATAGCCACTCCACCTCGCCGCTGCGGATGTCGTAGACCGCGCCGCAAACCTCAAGCCCGGGGGCCGGGATCTCGGGGTGCTCCTTAAATTCGTGCCGTATGACCTCGACCGCGTGCAGGACGTTCAGACGGCAGGCTTTGCCGGGATCGCGCTCCTCGCCCGCGGCGAGAAGAATCTCGTCCGTGATGTAGCGGATAAAGCCGTCGCCCCCGCCGGAGAGGGCAGCGCCCACCGCGCCGCAGCCGGTGTGGCCCAGCACGATGATGAGCGGACAGTGCAGATGCGCGGCGGCATACTCAATGCTTCCGAGCTGATGGCGGTCCAGGACATTGCCCGCCACGCGGATGGTGAAGAGTTCCCCGATCCCGGCGGCAAAAATGACCTCGGGGATCACGCGGGAGTCAGAGCAGGCGATCACGATGGCGTGGGGATGCTGGCCGTTGTCGGCAGTGTCCAGACGCGCGGCGGCGGATGTGTCCCCGAAGGCGTCCCCCCTCAGATAGCGGCGGTTGCCCTTGCAGAGTCTGGCGATCATCTCTTTGCTTTCCATGGCGATTCCTCCTGAAAATGATTTGACAGGAACAGTATAGAATATCCGGCGCGAAAAGGAAAGAAGATACCGCGCTTTTTTTACAAACTCTATACAAAAAACAGATATCTTATGGTATACTGTCATACATGCGCGAACGGCGCAGGGGAGAGGAAGAGGCAATGATGAACAGATACAGACAAATTTTGGCGCTGCTCGTATGCGCCGCGCTCTTTTTCGCGGCGGCCGTGCCGGGCTTTGCGGAGGACGTGTCGGCGGAGAGACCGGAGCTGCCGGACGCTGAGGCGCAGGCCGGGCCTGCGGAGGAAGTTCCGGAAGGAAAGCCGGGCCTGCTGGATGATGCGGCGCTGACCGGGCTGGTGGAGGGCTTCCTGCAGGAACGCGGCATCCCCCCGGAGCGGGTCGGCATCGGCCTGTACTACCCCGAGACGGGGGAGGAGTGGTTCTATAACCCCGACACCTGGTTCTACCCCGCGAGCGTCTACAAGGTCCCGCTCATGATGATCCTGGCCGAGCGGCTCAGCGCGGGCATGATCTCGGAGGACGAGGTGATCGCCGGACTGCCCCTGGATACGCTCTTTGACTACATCATCGTCCACTCCAACAACGACTACGCGCATGAGGTGCGCCGCTTCCTCGGCGGGGACGAGGCCTGGCGCGAGGAGGCCAAGCAGTACGCGGGTCTTTCCGACGACTACTACGACCCCGATTACATGGACTACTGCTACTTCACGCCGCGCTACATCACGCGCGTGGTGGAGACGCTCTACAGCGATCCCGAGCGCTTTCCCAAGGTGCTCGACAATATGCTGATGGCCGACCCGACCCACTATTTCCAGCAGCAGCCGGAGATGTACGACATCAAAATCGCGCAGAAGTACGGCAGCTACATCGACATGCAGAACACGAACTGGAACCACACCACCGGCATTATCTAAGGACTATATCCTGAGCCTTGAGGACAAGGTCGAGCCCTTTGTTGAGGAGCGGGCAATCGAGCAGGCGCAGGAGGCGGAACAGCTTGCCGCCGAACAGGCCGCGGCGGAGGCCGCCGAACAGGCCGCGCGCGCCGAGGCAGAGCATCAGCTTGAGCTGGCCTCACAGGCGGAACAGCAGGCGGTGCAGGATCGCGCAGAGCAGGATCGTGCGGCAAAGCATCTGATGTACAGCCTGGCCGCTACCCTGGGCGCGGTGCTTGTGCTGGGGATCCTGAGCACAGTGCTGGTCAAAGGCGTCAAAAAGAAAAAGCGCTACGAGGGTTATCGCCGCCGCTTCGAGGAGGAGCTGCGTCAGGAGGCCCTTGAGCGAGAGCGCGAAACGCGATAAGGACAGGGATGAACGCATGAAAAGACTGATCTCTCTCCTCTTGGTCCTGTCTCTGATCTTCACTCTCTGCGGCTGCAGGGGCAAATTCCGTTACGGCGTCAACGCGGTGGAGGTCCTGGTACAGCAGGACTACTCCCTCGCCTTCCGCAACAACGACCCCCTCCGCGGCGCTGAGCGTCCTGGCCGCCGAGGGACGGGTCGACCAGCTTGCAAACAAGTGGCTGGGCAGCTCCGCCCTCAACTACGCCAAGCAGGCGGACGCGCTGGAAAAGCTCGTCCCGCCGGAGCCGCAGGATCTCATTGTCGGTATGGACATCAACGCCTTCCCCTTCTCCTATCTCTCCAACGGAGAGTTCTGGGGGCTGGACGTGGAGCTTGCGATGGCGGTGTGCGAAAAGCTCGGCTGGACGCTGAAGATGCAGGCCATCGAAAAGGAAAACGTGTATGTGGAGCTCTCCTCCGGCAATATCGACGTGGCCTGGGGCGGCATCGCCCTGGATCCCGCGGAGGCCGCGGAGGGCAAGTACACCCAGTACGGGCCCTATATCCACAACGACATCGTGATTGCGACGAGAAACGGCTCCGCCGTGTGGAACAAAATGCGCCTGGGCGGGCGCAAAATGTGTATGCCCTCTACCCCGGAGGCCATGCAGGCGCTGGAGCAGGACCCGCGCCTTGTAAAGCGCCTGGGTCAGATCACGCGCCTCGCCGGCGGCACGACCGAGTGCTTTGAAAACCTCTACGCGGGCAAATGCGATGTGGTGCTTACCGACAGTACCGCCGTGGATTACTTCAACTGCCATTGATCGGAGGACAGCGTATGACCTATGAAGAAGCCAAAACGGCGGTCACGCCCGGACGCTAGGAGGAGCCGCTGGTGCTGTACAGGGCGCTGTACGGGGATTTCGGCCTCTGGGTGCGCCCGGCCGATATGTGGAATGAAAAAGTCGAGCGGGATGGGAAAACCTTTACGCGCTTTGAAAAAGTACCGGATAACGAATAGAAAACGAATCCGCACAGCTTTATAAGCCGTGCGGGTTTGTTTTTCTTATTTCCTCGTTATGCGTTTGCGGCTGGAGCTGATCGCGTGTTCGGGACAGACCAGAAGGCACAGGTGACAGCCGACGCACTTACTCCCGTCGAGGATCGGCCTGCGGTCCGCGCCGAGGCGGATGGCCTGATGGCCGCCGTCAGCGCAGGAGATGGCGCAGCGGCCGCAGCCGATGCACTTTTCGCGGTGAAACTTGGGGTAGAGGATGGTGTCCCGCTCGAGAACATCTGTCGTCTCGCTGACAGAATCGAGGGCGAGACCGCGTGCGGCCCCCACGCTCTCCAGTCCCTTTTCGGCGAGGTAGAGATTGAGACCGGCCTTGAGATCATCGACGATGCGGTAGCCGTACTGCATGACGGCTGTTGTGACCTGCACACTGCCCGCGCCGAGAAGGATGAACTCCAGCGCGTCCTGCCAGGTCTCCACACCGCCCATGCCGCTCAGGTGCATCCCGGCGAGGGACGGATTCTTTGCCAGCTCCGCGATGAAGCGCAGGGCGATGGGCTTGACGGCATTGCCGCTGTAGCCGCCGAGCGCAGACATGCCGTGAACCGCCGGAGAGGAGACATAGGTGTGGGGATTGACGCCGATGATGCTCTTGATGGTGTTGATGGCGGCGATGCCGTCCGCGCCGCCGCGCCCGGCCGCCTCGGCGGCCTCACTCATCTTTGCCACATTCGGCGTGAGTTTGGCGAGGATGGGCAGTTTTGTGCCGCGCCTGGCGGCTCCGGTGAAGCGCTCCACCAGTGCGGGGACCTGGCCGATGTCGGAGCCGAGCCCCTCGTCCGCCATGTTCGGGCAGGAGAAGTTGAGCTCGACGGCGTCAGCGCCGTTTTCCTCGCACAGTCGGGAGAGCTCTTCCCACTCCGCTTCGTTCTGCCCCATGATGGAGGCCAGAATGACTTTGTTCGGGTAGTTTTTCTTGAGCTGCCGGAAGATCGCCATATTTTCCGCCACGCTGTGGTCGGAGAGCTGCTCGATATTCTTGAAGCCGATAATGCTGCCGTTCGGGCTTGTGATGGCGGAGTAGCGGGGCGAGGCCTCATGAATCTCAAAGGAGCAGATCGTCTTGAAGGCAACACCCGCCCAGCCGGCCTCAAAGGCGCGGGCGCACATGTCGTAGGTGCTGCCCACGACGGAGGAGGAGAGCAGGAAAGGATTCTCCAGCGGCACGCCGCAGAGCTCCGTGCGCAGGCGTTCGTCGCCGGTCGGCGCGGGGAGCTCCAGGGCCGGCTTGACCTCGCCGTGCAGACGGGTCATCAGCGCGCGGATCGGGACCTCGCCCGGTCGCACGCAGGCCGTCTCGCAGGGAGCGGGACAGTCGGGACAGGGATTGGCTTCCGGAAAGCGGGAGGCTGCTGCTTTTTCGTTGTCAAACCAGATGCTGCGCAGATGCGAAGCAATGTCGAGTTTACCGCAGGCAGCCGTACAGGGTGCGTCCTGGCACAGCGCACAGCGGATCATGTCCGAGCGGAGCAGGATTCTTTCAAACATGATATCCCTCCCTGTGGAACAAGGCAGATGTGTTTCCTATACGTCAATAATCGAAGCCGGTGCGAAGAACCTCTTTTGTATTCGCGTCAATAATGTAATGGTATTCACGCTCCCAGGTCTCAAAATCGACCTCATAGACGCCATGCTCGCGCTCCACATCCACGTCGTAGACCTGGGACCGGGCCAGGCCGGCGTCGTTGAGGGCGATCTGCACGATGGCGTTGCGCCGATGGACAAGAAAACCGACGAGGGAGGCAACAAGAATCAGAATGACGACAAGGCTGATGATTATTTTCTTTTTCATTTCGTACTCCTTATAAAGAACATGGATAAATCCGTTTATGATACTGGTCTCCCATAAAACGGCTTAAAGCCGTTTTATAGTGCCA
>CADAAM010000090.1 GCA_902785905.1 Oscillospiraceae bacterium
GTCCCTGCGCGTGTCCGAGGTGGAGAACAGCACCGACAGCTTCAACGTCGCGGGCCGCGGCGAGATGAGCCTGTCCATCCTGATCGAGACCATGCGCCGCGAGGGCTACGAGTTTCAGGTCTCGCCCCCGCGCGTCCTGTTCCGCGAGATCGACGGTCAGCTCTGCGAACCGGTCGAGCGCGTCGTCGCCGACGTGCCGCAGGACGCCATGGGCTCCGTGATGGAAAAGCTCGGCGCGCGCAAGGGCACCTTCCTCGAGATGACCCCCGTCGGCAGCCGCATGAAGCTCGAATTCCTGGTCCCGTCCCGCGGCCTCTTCGGCTACCGCAACGAGTTTCTGACCGATACCAAGGGCGAGGGCATCATGGCCTCCGTCTTTGAGAAGTACGAGCCCTACAAGGGCGACATCGCCCGCCGCAACACCGGCTCTCTGATTGCGTGGGAGACCGGCGAAGCCTGCGCCTACGGTATCTGGAACGCCCAGGAGCGCGGCGCCATGTTCATCACCCCCGGCACCAAGGTCTATGGCGGCATGGTGGTGGGCGTCTGCCCCAAGTCCGACGACGTACCCGTCAACGTCTGCCGCACCAAGCACCTGACCAACACCCGCGCCTCCGGCTCGGACGAGGCCCTGCGCCTGGTCCCCGCGCGCCAGATGAGTCTGGAGCAGTGCCTGGAGTTTTTGGCCGACGACGAGCTGCTGGAGGTCACGCCCAAGAGCCTGCGTCTGCGCAAGAGCATCCTCGACCACAGCCTGCGCATGAAGACGGTCATGCGCAACCGCTGAGTCATCTCAGACTTCCTGCCGATTTAACGCGTTAAATCAGTTGCGTTTCCCGGGACAAAGATGTATGATACAGTATATATTGTTTCGGAGTACGCAGATCAAATCTGTATTTGAGGCAGCCTGGGCCGCCCCCCCCAATCCTTCGGGCCGGGCACGCTGCCTGCGATAAGCGCAAGTATCTCAATCGCGAAACGATGTCCCGCAAAATATTGATGTGCCAATTTACAGTGAAAGCTCCGCTTCCACAGTAAAGATTTGACTTAAACGCCTGTTTCTCGCCGCTGGCGCGGCAACCGAAACAGATGCGAAAAAACACCCATGCGTTATGAGCTTTCATGTGCCGTGGTGCGATTTACAGCACGGATGTTTAATCTTGAATCAAGACAGAGACAAATGCAGGCACATCAATCATGATTGAATTGCCGTTTCGCTCGCCCCTGGCGGGGCAAGCACGAAACATGGCAAAATTGCTCCACAACAAATTCAAAAATTTTGTTGGAGGAGCAAAAAATAGAGAGGAGCCAAGAACGTGGGCAAGTATATCGTCAAGCGCGTGTTACTCGCGATTCTGACTGTCTTCATCATCTGCGCCATCACTTTCTTCACCATGCACGCTGTCCCCGGCGGCCCCTTCAACCGCGAAAAGGCACTCAGTGAGGCCACCATTGCCGCCCTCAACACCCGCTATGGGCTGGACAAGCCCCTGAGCGAACAGTTTCTGCTCTACATGAAGGGCGTGCTGCACGGCGATTTCGGTGTGTCCCTGAAAAACGGGCGTGAGATTTCCGACATCATCGGGGAGTCCTTTCCTGTCTCCGCGCGTCTCGGCATTTCTGCCATGATTGTGGCCCTGATCTGCGGCACTGTCTTTGGCAGCACCGCCGCGCTGATGCGCAACAAGCTCCCCGACCGCATCATCGTCTTTTTCTCCACGCTCTTTACCGCCGTGCCGAGCTTTATTCTCGCGACGCTCCTGCTGCTGGTGTTCTGCATCAAGCTGGGCTGGCTGCCGGTATGGAGTCCGAAGAACCCAAACTACCTGTTGCCGGTCATCGCCCTGTCGGCCTATCCGATGGCCTACATCACCCGCCTTTCCAAAACCAGCATGCTCGACGCGCTGAGTCAGGATTACATCCGCACCGCGCGGGCCAAGGGCGTCAGCCGCCTGAAGATCATCTTCAAGCACGCCCTGCGCAATTCTTTGATCCCGGTCATCACCTATGCCGGGCCTCAGATCGCCTACATCATCACCGGCTCCATGGTCATTGAGACCATCTTCACCGTCGGCGGTCTCGGCAGTAAGTTTGTCAGCGGCATCAACAACCGCGACTATACGCTCATCATGGCAACCACAATTTTTCTCGCGGTGCTGATGGTGGTGGCAAACCTCATCTGCGACCTGCTGTATAAACTGGTCGATCCGCGCATCAAGTATGAATGAGAGGAGTACACAATGGAAAAGCTGAAAAAGAATCCTCTCAGTACCCAGATTGATCTTTCAAAATTCTCGAAGGATATGTTCGTCCCCGCCACCGAGGACGAAAAGCGCCAGCAGGACGTGATGAGCGAGAGCACCACCTTTTTCAAGGACGGTATGCGCAAGCTCTTCAAAAACCCCCTGGCCGTGGGCAGCATCATCGTGCTGGCCTGCATTATTCTGACCATCATCATCGCGCCCATGATCGTCCCGTACAGCTATGAGGAGATCCTGTCCGTAGACGGCCGCCGCGACAAGGGCGCCAAGAATCTGGCCCCCTTCACCTACAGCAAGCTGGAGCAGCAGTATATCGACAAGGGCGGCAGCCGCTTCCCGCACATCTTCGGAACCGACGAGCAGTGCCGTGACTATTTCATCCGCGTCATTTACGGCACGCGCATCTCCCTCGCCGTCGGCTTTTTTGCCAGCATCATCGTGCTCATCATCGGCATGCTCTACGGCAGCGTCTCCGGGTATCTCGGCGGCAAGGTGGATCTCATCATGATGCGCATTGTCGACATCATTTACTCTCTGCCCGATATGCTGATCATCATTCTGCTGAAGGTTGTGCTGGACGAACGTCTGCGTTTTCGCGCAGGCAGCTTCCTTGACCGTCTCGGTACCAGCATGGTCAGTCTTTTTATCGTCTTCGGCCTCCTCTACTGGGTGGGCATGGCCCGTCTGATTCGCGGGCAGATCCTCACCATCAAGGAGAATGAATACATACTGGCAGCCCGCTCCATTGGAGCGCGCCCCGGTCGCATCATCCGTCAGCACATCCTGCCCAACTGCCTGTCCGTCATCATCATCTCCACCGCCCTGCAGATCCCGTCCGCCATCTTTACCGAGAGCTTTCTGAGCTTTATCGGCATCGGCGTCAAGGCTCCCATGCCCTCCCTCGGCTCCCTGGCCAATGCCGCGCGCGAAGGCCTGCAGAGCTACCCCTACAAGCTGGTCTTCCCGGCCATCATGATCTGCCTGATCGTGCTGAGCCTGAATCTGCTGGGCGACGGTCTGCGCGATGCGTTCGACCCGAAGCTGAGGAGGTAAGGACATGAGTGAAAAACTGTTGAGCGTGCAGGATCTGCACACCTCCTTCTTTACCGACGCCGGAGAGGTTCAGGCCGTCAACGGCGTGAACTTCGACCTCGACCGGGGTGAGATTCTGGGCATCGTGGGCGAAAGCGGCTCCGGCAAATCCGTCACCGCCTACTCCATCATGCAGATACTGGCCGACACCGGCCGGATCGTCGGCGGAAAGATCCTCTACAAGGGGGAAGATCTGTCGAAATGGAGCGAAAAGCAGATGCAGGGCTTCCGCGGAAAATGCTGCTCTATCATCTTCCAGGACCCTATGACCAGCTTAAACCCCGTCTTCACCATCGGCAGTCAGATCACCGAGGCCATCACCCTGCATACCGAAAAGCACGGCAGGGAGGCCGAGGCCCGCGCGGCGGAGCTTTTGACCCTGGTCGGCATCAATGAGCCGGAGAAGCGTCTCAAGCAGTATCCCTTCGAGCTCTCGGGCGGTATGCGTCAGCGCGTCATGATCGCCATGGCCCTGGCCTGTGAGCCCGATATCCTCATCGCGGACGAGCCGACGACCGCCCTCGACGTGACCATCCAGGCCCAGATCCTGGAGCTTATGCAGGATCTGCAGAAAAAACTCGGCATGGCGGTCATCCTGGTCACGCACGATCTCGGCGTTATCGCGGACATGTGCGACAACATCGTCGTCATGTACGGCAGCCGCATCTGTGAGCGCGGCACCGCCCATGAGATTTTCTATAATCCCAGGCACGAATATACCCGGGGCCTGCTTCGCTCCATCCCCAACGTCAACAACATGAAAAAGAAGCTGATCCCCATCTCCGGCTCGCCCATCAACATGCTGAACATGCCCAAGGGCTGCGCTTTCTGTGCCCGCTGTGACAATGCCATGAAGATCTGCCTGACGGAGATTCCGGAGGAACTGTGGATCAACGACAGCCATAAGGCGGCCTGTTGGCTCAATGTCCGCGACGCCTTTGAAGGAAAGGAGGTCTGAACATGGGCGATACACTGGTAGAAGTCAAAAACCTAAAGCAGTATTTCCCCGTGCGCTCCGGCTTCAAGACCATCCCCCTCAAAGCGGTGGACGACGTGTCCTTTACCGTCGGCCGGGGTGAGACCCTGGGCCTCGTGGGCGAATCCGGCTGCGGCAAGACCACCGTCGGCCGCACCATTCTCCGCCTGTACGAACCCACCGCCGGCGAGGTTCGCTTCGATGGCGAGCTTGTCACCGATAAAAATATCACCGCCATGCGCAAAGAGATGCAGATGGTGTTCCAGGACCCCTACTCCTCTCTTGACCCGCGCATGACCGTGGAGGATATCATCGGTGAGCCGCTGGACGTCCACCATCTCTGCTCCAACCGCAAGGAACGGCGTGAAAAGATACTGGAGCTCATGAGCTATGTGGGACTCAATGCCGAACACGCGCGCCGCTATGCCCACGAGTTTTCCGGCGGTCAGCGCCAGCGCATCGGCATCGCCCGCGCCCTTGCGGTCGATCCCAAATTCATTGTCTGTGACGAGCCTGTCTCCGCCCTGGATGTTTCCATCCAGGCCCAGGTCATCAACATGTTTGAAGACCTGCAGGAAAAGCTGGGGGTTGCCTATCTCTTTATTGCCCACGACCTGCTGGTGGTACACCACATTTCCAAGCGTATTGCGGTCATGTATCTGGGCAAAATTGTAGAGATCGCAGACTCCGACGAATTAAACGAGCACCCGGTGCATCCCTATACCGAGTCTCTGCTTTCAGCGGTACCCATTCCCGATCCGGATGTGACCCGCGCCAGAAAGCGCATCCTGCTGGAGGGCGATGTGCCCAGCCCTCTGAAAATGCCCACCGGCTGTGCCTTCCGCACCCGCTGCCGCTTTGCCACCGAGCAGTGCGCGAAGGAGTGCCCCGCCCTCACCGATCGCGGCGGCGAACATTTTGTCGCCTGCTGGAACAAATAACTCTGCTTCAAACACGGCTTAAAACCGTTTTTGAAAATATTATCTGAAAGGAAATCCATAATGAAGAAGTTTCTTGCACTGCTTCTTGCACTGAGCATGATCCTTGCTCTGTGCGCCTGCGGCAATACCGCCCCGGCTGCCACCGAGGCTCCGGCCGCCACTGAGGCTCCGTCTGCCACCGAGGCCCCCGCTGAGGAGAAAGTTCCCGACGCAACCTCTCTTGTCAGCCCCAACTTCATTGATCCGATCAAGGACTGGGGAAAGTATGACGAGCTGATCGCCCAGATCAAGGCAGAGACCGACTTTGCCAAGCGCACCGAGCTCATGCACCAGGCTGAGGACATCCTCATGGCCAACAACTGCGTCATCCCCATCTATTACTACAACGACATCTACATGCAGAAGGATTACGTGGATGGCGTGTTCTCCAATCTCTTCGGCTTCAAATACTTCATGTTCGCCAACATGTCCAACGGCGCCAAGACCCTGCGCATCAACCTGGCCTCCGAACCTGACTTCCTTGACCCCGCCCTCAACAGCTCCGTTGACGGCGCGTGCCTGGCTGTCAACTCCTTCTCCGGCCTTTATGCCTACAACGATGAGGGCCACACTGTCCCTGCCTGCGCCACCGGCTACACTGTTTCCGACGACGGCTTGACCTACACCGTCACCCTGCGCGACGGCCTGAAGTGGTCCGACGGCTCCGATCTTACCGCCAAGGACTTTGAGTACTCCTGGAAGCGTGTTGCCGCCGACGCCACTGCCGCCGACTACGCGTATATGCTCAACGGCTTTGCCGGCTTCCCCAATGATCTGGCTGTCAAGGCTGTCGACGACACCACCCTCGAGTTCACTCTCGTCGCCCCCTGCGCCTATATGGAAGACCTGATGGCGTTCCCCGCCTTCTATCCTGTCAAGCAGGAAGCAGTTGAGTCCTACGCCGATTGGCAGACCAGCCCCGGCGGCTGGTGCCAGGAGGCCGGCTTCGTCTCCAACGGCGCTTATGTCTGCACCGGCTGGAACCACGACACCTCCATGACCTACGAGAAGAACCCCTACTGGTACGACGCCGATAAGGTCACCGTCGAGAAGCTTGAGTTCATGCTCTCCGCCGACGATACCGCCATCTACGCCGCGTACAACGCCGGCGACGTGGACTTCATCGACACCGTTCCCACCGACGAGATCGCCGCTCTGCTTGACAACCCCGAGTTCCACATCATCGACAACCTGGGCACCTACTATGTCGCCTTCAACGCCAAGTCCAAGATCTTTGAGGGCAAGACTCCCGAGCAGGCCGCCTGCATGCGTGAGGCTTTCACAATCCTCATTGACCGCGAGTATATCTGCGAGAACATCGGCCAGACCGGTCAGGTTGCTGCCAACGCCTTCATTCCTCTCGGCATGGCCGACGGCAACGGCGGCGTCTTCAAGACCGAGCCTGTGGAGCAGGGCTACTATGATCCCTACGCCATCAACAACGATCCTGAGGGTGTCACTGCCCGCGCGGTTGAGCTGCTGAAGGCTGCCGGCTACAAGTTCGGCGAGGACGGCAAGCTCTCCGCCGAGACGCCCATCCAGCTTGAGTACCTGACCAACACCACCTCCGCCCATATTGCCATTGCCGAGTCCATCCAGCAGGATCTGGCTGCCGTCGGCATCGAGCTGACCATCCAGCAGCAGGACTGGAACGTGTTCCTCCAGGAGCGCAAGCAGGGCAACTTTGACTTCGCCCGCGAAGGCTGGCTTGCAGACTTCAACGACCCCATCAACATGCTTGAGATGTGGACCACCGATTCCGGCAACAACGACTGCCAGTTCGGCCGCTGATCAACGCACATTCTTACAGCGCACGGATTTTCCGTGCGCTGTTTTCTTTGCTTTTTGCCTTGACAATCTGCTCCCCGGATGGTAATATACCAAAGTACGCGCCCGCAGTCTGAGCTCCGGGAATCATGCCGCCGATGCGGCGTCCTTTCCGACCCGCGGCCCGGATGCAGGGTTTAGTAACAACATCTTTTGAAAGGAATCGACACCATGATCACGTGATCACGAAGGAAGTCAAGTCCCAGGTTATCTCCGAGAACGCCGTCCACGAGGGCGACACCGGTTCTCCCGAGGTCCAGATCGCCATTCTCACTCAGCGCATCCGTGAGCTGACCGCTCACCTCAAGAATCATCCCAACGACGACCACAGCCGTCTGGGCATGTACAAGATGGTCGGCAAGCGCCGCCGTCTGCTCGACTACCTCGCCAAGAAGGATATCGAGCGTTACCGTGCGATCATCGCGAAGCTGGGCATCCGCAAGTAATTGTCGGGGCCGCTTCTCTGAAGGGTATGAAGGTTTTGAAGTCCGGGGACAATTGAATACTGTCCCCGGACTTTTTTGACGCAAAAGAGATATTGATATAAGGAGAACACACATGATCATCACCCACAAGGAATTTCCCAATTACCGCAAGTTTGAGATGATGTACGAGGGCCGCCCCCTCACGATGGAAGTCGGCAAGCTGGCAGAGCTCTGCAACGCCGCAGTCCTCGTCAAGTACGGCGAGACCACCGTCCTCGTCACCTGCACCGCCTCCGCCCGTCCCAAGGACGGCATCGACTACTTCCCCCTCGCCGTTGACTTCAACGAGAAGCTCTACGCCGTCGGCCGCATCCCCGGCAGCTTCATGCGCCGTGAGGGCAAGCCAAGCCTCCCCGCCGTGCTGGCCTCCCGTCTGATCGACCGCCCCATGCGTCCGCTCTTCCCGACCGACCTGCGCAATGACGTCGTCATCGCCTGCGAGGTTTTGAGCGTCGACCGCGACTGCAGCCCCGAGATCACTGCCATGATCGGCGCCTCCGCCGCCGTCTCCATCTCCGACGTGCCCTTCAACGGCCCCATCGCCGGCATCGTCCTCGGCTGGGACGGAGAGAAGTACCTCTTCAACCCCACCGCCGAGCAGAAGAAGAACAACCGTATGACCACCACCATCGCCGCCACCCACAAGAAGATCGTCATGATCGAGTCCGAGGCCGACCAGGTCCCCGACGAGGTGATGTATGAGGGCATCGTCCAGGCGCATGAGCACCTGCAGCCCGTCCTCGACCTCATCGACACCATGGTGCGCGAGATCGGCAAGCCCAAGTTCGAGTACGAGCACGCCTCCTTCGACGAGGAGCTGTTCGAGATGCTCGTGAATAACGAGTTCGAGTCCATGGAGTACTGCATGGACACCGACGACAAGAACGTCCGCGAGTCCCGCGTCAACGACTGGATCACCATGGTCCAGGAGAAGTACGAGGAAGAGCACCCCGACATGATGCAGTACATGGAGGAGATCCTTTACAAGCTGCAGAAGAAGGTCGTCAAGAAGTGGCTGCTCGCCGGCAAGCGTGTCGACGGCCGCGCGATGAACGAGATCCGTCCGCTGGCTGCCGAAGTCGGCGTTCTGCCCGTGGTGCACGGCTCCGGCCTGTTCACCCGCGGTCAGACCCAGGTGCTGTCCATTGCCACCCTCTCCACCCTGGCCGACGCCCAGAAGCTCGACACCATCTGGGAGGAAGAGACCAAGCGCTTCATGCACCACTACAACATGCCCAGCTACTCCACCGGTGAGGCCCGTGCCAGCCGCTCCACCAACCGCCGCGAGTACGGCCACGGCGCGCTGGTCGAGAAGGCCCTTGAGGCCGTCATCCCCGATGTTGAGGACTTCCCCTACGCCATTCGCGTCGTCTCCGAGGTCCTGTCCTCCAACGGCTCCACCTCCCAGGGCTCCATCTGCGGCACCCGGCATCTCCTGCGGCCTGATCCAGGACGGCGACGGCTTCACCACCTTCATCGACATCCAGGGCGTCGAGGACTTCCACGGCGAGATGGACTTCAAGGTGGCCGGCACCAAGAAGGGCATCACCGCCATCCAGATGGACCTCAAGAACGACGGCCTCAAGCATGAGATCGTCAAGGAGGCTTTTGAGATCACCCGCGAGGCCCGCTTCCAGATCCTCGACGAGATCCTGCTCAAGGCCATCCCCGAGCCCAGACATGAGCTCGCCAAGACTGCCCCGAAGATGATCCAGATGAAGATCAACCCCGACAAGATCCGCGAGGTCATCGGCTCCGGCGGCAAGGTCATCCAGAAGATCACCGCCGACACCGGCTGCAAGGCCTGCCGCACCGCCCGCAAGACCATTGAGGACATCGTCTTCGAGCCCGAGATCGGTGCCCTGTACTACGGCAAGGTCAGCAACGTGCGCTCCGACTTCGGCGCGTGGGTGGAGCTGGCTCCCGGCAAGGACGGACTGGTCAAGATCAAGGACCTCGAGTTCAAGCGCACCGAGAAGGTCGAGGACGTGCTCAAGCCCGGTGACATGACCTGGGTCAAGGTCATGAACATCGGCCCCCGCGGCATTGACCTCAGCCGCAAGGACGCTCTCCGCGAGCGCGGCGAAGCGTAAGATATGCGTTACAAAAGGACAGTGCCGCCGGCACTGTCCTTTTTGTAGAGAGCACACTGATTCACAGGAGGTACACACATGCTCTGCTTCTTATCCGACTATACCGAGGGCGCGCATCCGAAAGTGCTCGCGCACCTCATGGAGCGCAACCTTGTCTCTCTGCCCGGCTACGGCGAGGACGCCGACACCGAGGCGGCCAAGGAGAAAATCCGCCGTGAGTGCGGGCGGGACGATCTTCAAATCTGCTTTCTGACGGGAGGTACCCAGACCAACCGCATCGCCATCTCCTCCATGCTCAGGAGCTACGAGGGCGTGGTCTGCTGCGAGACCGGCCACATCGCCGTGCATGAGTCCGGGGCCATCGAGAGCAGCGGCCACAAGGTCATCGCTCTGCCCGGGCACGACGGCAAGCTGCGCGCCGAAGACCTCGCCGCGCTCATGGAGGGCTATCTCGCCGACGACACGCGGGAGCACATGGTCCGCCCCGGCATGGTCTACATCACCTATCCCACGGAGCTCGGCACCCTCTATACCAGGGCGGAGCTCACCGCCCTGTCGGAGACCTGCAAAAAGTACGGCCTGCCCCTGTATCTGGACGGGGCGCGCCTCGGCTACGGCCTCATGAGCCCGCTGTCCGAGCTGACCCTGCGCGACATCGTGGAGCTGACAGATCTTTTCTACATCGGCGGCACCAAGGTCGGCGCGCTCTGCGGCGAGGCGCTGATCTACACGAAGCACAACATGCCGCCACACTTCATGGCGATCATCAAGCAGCAGGGCGCGCTGCTCGCCAAGACCCGCGTGGTCAGCCAGCAGTTCGACGCGCTGTTCACCGACGGACTCTATTGGGAGGTCGGCAGCCACGCGATTGGACTCGCCATGCGCATGAAGGAGATGTTCCGGGCCAGGGGCTATGAGCTCTATATCGACTCTCCCACGAACCAGCAGTTTTTCATCCTGACCTGGGAGCAAATCGAGCGCCTGCGCAAGTACGCCGCCTTTGAAATCTGGGCGCGACTGGACGAGCACCGCGCCGCCGTCCGCTTTGTCACCAGCTGGGCCACCACCGAGCAGCAGCTCGATGAGCTGGAAAGCGTGCTGTGACCACATAAAAACCGCCCCCTGTCGGACAGCTTTTGACTGTTCGACAGGGGGCGGCGTTTTTTTTTATGTGCGTTTAACGCTTACTCTCTCGCTTACGCGGCGGCCTTGGGCTGGCGGCTGCGGAGAATGAAGAGAACCGCAATGACCAGAATCGCGCCGACAAGCAGGCAGATCGCCCAGCTGTGGACAAAGCCCGCGATGATGTAGCACACGAAGCTGATGGCCGCGACGGTCAGCGCGTAGGGCAGCTGTGTGGAGACGTGCGCGATGTGGTTGACGTTCGCACCGGCGGAGGCCATGATCGTGGTGTCGGAGATGGGGGAGCAGTGGTCGCCGCAGACAGCGCCGGCGAGGCAGGCGGAGATGCCGATCATCAGCAGGTCCTGGTTGTTTGCGAAGACGGGCAGGACAATCGGGATCAGGATGCCGAAGGTGCCCCAGCTGGTGCCGGTGGCGAAGGCCAGACCGAGCGCCACAAGGAAGATGACGGCGGGCAGCATGGAGAACAGGCCCGCAGCCGCGCCTTCAACAAGGCTTGCGACGTAACCGGCGGCGTCGAGCATACCGGTCATGTTCTTCAGGGTCAGCGCGAAGGTCAGGATCAGCATGGCGGGAACCATGGCGATAAAGCCCTTGGTGATGCAGGAGGCGGCATCCTTAAAGGTGAGGACGCGGCGGCAGATCAGGTAGAGGAAGGTGATCATCACGGCGATGATGCTGCCCCAAGGCAGGCCGACGGAGGCGTCGGTGTCGGCGAAGGAATCGATGACGCTCGCACCGTCCCAGAAGCCGCCGACGTACATCATGCCGATGATGCAGCAGACGATCAGGATGATGACGGGGATGAGCATGTCCCAGATGGACGCGCCGGGGACGCTCTGCTCGTCCTCGTTGCCGAGGGAACCGAGCTCGCCCTTCATGGCGCGAAGCTCCGCCTTGGCCATGGGGCCGTAGTCAAAGCTCATGACGGACAGGGCGATGACGAAGATGATGGTCAGCAGGGAGTAGAAGTTGTAGGGGATGGCGCGGATGAAGAGCTGAATGCCGGAGATGCCGGAGTCCAGATCCTGCGCGGTGGCCGAGACGGCGGCCGCCCAGGAGGAGACGGGGGCGATCATGCACACGGGGGCGGCGGTGGCGTCGATGATGTAGGCCAGCTTCTCGCGGGAGATCTTGTGGCTGTCGGTCACGGGACGCATGACGGAGCCGACCGTCAGGCAGTTGAAGTAGTCGTCGATGAAGATCAGCACGCCCAGCAGGAAGGTTGCGAGGCACGCGCCGACGCGGGTGTGGACATGCTTGACAGCCCAGCGGCCGAACGCGGCGGAGCCGCCTGCGGCGTTGACCATGGCGACCATGATGCCCAGCAGGACGAGGAACATGAAGATGCCCGCGTTCCAGCCGTCGGCGATCGCGCCGATGAAGCCGTCGTTGATCATGGTGTCAAGGGAGGCGATGGGGTTGAAGCCGCCCACAAAGAGGGCGCCGACCACGATGCCGAAAAACAGGGAAGTATAGGTCTCCTTGGTGATGAGGGCCAGGACAATGGCCACAATGGGGGGGACAAGAGCCCAGAAGGTTCCAGCCATTTTTGTTTTCCTCCTGAAAATAAAAATTCCATGAACAGAGCAGATACTGTTCATGGCTGTACGGGTTTCCCCAAAAGCCTGACAGCGCTCCGCTTTACGCGACAGTCCGGCGGATGTTCTCCGTCGGCCCAGATATACCGGCCCGGGAAAGCCGATACTCTTCGGCGGTCTCCCCTTTCGCCCCGGCGTTGCCCGCCGCCGGTTTGGAGCTACTGATGTCAACCGCGCCTCTATCATGCTTTGTTCAGTTGCCCTCATTATAGCGGGGCCCGGGCGTTTGTCAAGAAGAATATGAATAGTCTTTGAATAATTTGTGACTTTTTAACGGTTTTCGTCCGAAAAATGTCTGAACTCTGTATAAGCTGATGGACATTTTTCGCCTTGCCCCGGCTTTCTTGCTAAAAAAAATTGATGGATATATTGATCTGCATGTTGCCGAACCGAGGCGTGTTGTGCTATAATCCATACATGGACAAAATCCCCGCGGGCAAAGGCGCCTGTCGGGGCGTTCTCCGTTTGTACGGGGAACGGTTTCAAGCAAAGACCCAATCAAACCAAGGGGGGTGTGCCAATGTCATTTGAAGCGATCAGCAACATCGCCCAGGCCGAAGCGCAGGCCAAGACCACCGTCGCCAATGCCGAAGCCAGGGCAAAGCAGCTCGCCGCCGACACTGAGAGCGCCGGAAAGCTGGCCGTGGAGGCGGCGGTCCAGAAAGCGGACGCGGAGCTGAAGGAGCTCAGCCGTCAGGTCAACGAGAAGGCGACGGCTCAGGCGACCAAGCTCTCTGGCGAGCTGAATAATCAGAAGGCCGCACTGCGAGCAAAGGCGGAAGCCAAGCTGGATGCGGCTGCGGCGATTGTAGTGGAAAGGATAGTGAACAGCTGAGATGGCCATTGAAAAAATGAAAAAGCTCCGGCTGCTGGCTGTCCGCGACAGCAAGGAGGAGCTGCTCAAGGAGCTGACCCTGCACGGCTGTGTCGAGTTCTCCGAGCTTGAATCTCAGCTCGAAGGCACGGAGGCGGCCGCCTTGGTCCACCCCGAGAGCAGTGAGCTGAGCGCGCTCAAGACAAAGCACGCCTCGCTCGTCCACGCCATCACCCTGCTGGACCGCTACGCGCCGAAGAAGACGAAGCTGCTGTCGGCCAAGCCCGAGCTGGAAGACCGCGTCCTGCTGGACGACACGGGCCTGTCCGGGGCCCTGCGTATCGCCGAGACCCTGGAGGGCTACGACGCGCGCATCAAGCGCATCAGCGCCGAGGAGAGCAGGGAGCGCTCCGTGATCGAATCGCTCCAACCGTGGCTCGACCTGGATCTGTCCCTTGACTTTGCGGGCACCGAGCGCTGCGGCGTGCTGATGGGCTCCATCCCGGCCCGCATCCCGATTGAGACGGTGGCCGACGCAATCGACCTTGTGGACGAGGAGAGCGAAATCTTCACCGTGCACGAGGAGAAGAAGGCCCACTATGTCGTGCTGGTCTGCATGAAGGAGCAGCTCGCCGCCATGCAGGACGCTCTGCGCCCCTTCGGCTTTACGCCGTCGGCGCTGTCGGGCATGTCCGGCACGGCGCGTGAATGCCAGCTCAACGCCGAGCAGCACCTCAAGGAGCTTGCGGCGGAGAAGGAAAACTGCGTGCGCTACATCGTGGACGACGCGGTGCACCGGGACGAGCTCAAGCTCGCCGCCGACCGGGTGAACGTCAAGATCGCCATGGCCGAGGCGGAGGAGCGGCTGTGCGGCACGGACAGCGTCCTCGTGATGGAGGGCTGGTTCCCCGCCGCCAGAGAGAGAGAACTGGAAAAAATCTTCACGCGCTACGGCTGCGCGTGGGAGACCATGGACCCGACCGAGGACGAATACCCAAAGGTTCCGGTCAAGCTCAACAACAACAAATTCACCGACGCCCTGAACATGGTGACCGACATGTACTCGCTCCCCGCCTACGGGAGCGTGGATCCGAACCCCCTGATGGCCCCCTTCTTTATCCTGTTTTACGGGCTGATGATGGCGGACATGGGCTACGGCATCATTATGATCCTGGCGGCGCTGGTGGCAATGAAAAAGATCAAGCCCCGGGCAGGGACGCTGTCCTTCTGCAGGCTGCTGCTCTACGGCGGCATCTCCACCTTCATCATGGGCGCGCTGACCGGCGGCCTCTTCGGCGACGCGCCGAAGGTGATCGCGGGCATGTTCGGCTCCGAGTGGCAGGGCCTCCCCGCGCTGTTCAGCCCGGTGCGCGACTCCAACGCCGTACTCTACGGCGCGATGGTGCTGGGCGTCATCCACCTGAACTTCGGCATGGCGGTCAACTTCCACATGAAGTGGAAGAAGGGCGAAAAGGCCTCTGCCGTTCTGGAAGAGGGCGCACAGTTCGTCATCCTGCTGGGTATCATCCTCTTCGCGCTGCAGATGCTGCTACTGAAGGATAACGAGATGCTCAAGAACATCGGCCTCGGGGTGATCATCCTCGGCGTCGCAATGCTGCTCATCGGCTCGATGCGCGGGGCGAAGGGCTTCGGCATCATCACCGCCCCCTTCTCCTGCATCTACAGCACCCTGACCGGCTGGTTCGGCGACGTGCTGAGCTATTCGCGTATCATGGCGCTGATGCTGGCGGGCGGCGTGGTGGCCCAGGTGTTCAACACCATCGCGGCCATGCCCTCGGCCAACGGCGTGACCCCGGTCTCCGGCGTGATCTTCGTCGTCTTCGGCAAGTTCTATCAGGACGGCGGCAAGCCCTTCCAGCCCCTGCGCATCCGCACCCAGTACATCAACCCGCAGGAGTAAAATCATTCGATTGCAAACATGTTTGCAATCGAGGACTCGCGCTTATCGCACGCAGCTCGCGTGGGATTGCTGCGTTTGGTCGGCGCGAGGGCTCGCACAGCTCGCCTCAGGGTGTTTTTGCCGTGGCAAAGCTACGGCAAAAACGGATTTGAAGAGAGCGTGAATATATCAATCCTGTCATAATTAAGTCAATATAGGAGGAAACAAAAATGGATTTTCTGAACGCATTCGGTGGTTACGCGCTGGGCATTCTCGGCGCGGGTCTCGCGGCATTTATGGCGGGCATCGGCTCCG
>CADAAM010000091.1 GCA_902785905.1 Oscillospiraceae bacterium
CCCCTTGCTCAGGTAACAAACATAGTGATTGCAAAAGGAGGCATGACTTATGTTACCGAGTATTTTTGGAGAGAGTTTGTTTGATGACTGGTTTGACTTTCCGTTCAGGGGCTTCGAATCCGATGTGGACCGCAAGCTGTATGGGAAGCATGCGGCACGCGTGATGAAGACAGATCTTAAGGAGCACGATGAAGGCTATGAGCTGAAAGTAGACCTGCCGGGCTTCAAGAAAGATCAAATTGATCTGCAGCTGCAGAACGGGTATCTGACGATTACAGCGACCAAGGGCATTGATGAGGAAGGCAAGGACAAGAAAGGCAGGATCGTTCACCAGGAGCGGTATTCCGGCTCTATGAGCAGGAGCTTCTATGTGGGCGAGCATGTCGCCGAGGAAGACGTGAAAGCCAGATTCGAGGACGGCGTCCTGACGCTGGACTTCCCGAAGGAAGAGCCGAAGAAGCTGCCGGAGCGCAGGTCGATCCAAATCCAGGGATAATGTTGCCGCAACAGCGCCCCGCAGATAGCGGGGCGCTTTCTGTTATTGGAAAGGAAAGAGACTGTACGGGCATGAGGATAACGGCTTTCTGGAAGCAATGGGATGAACGCTATCAGAACAATTCGCTGTGGCAATTTGTGAAATTCAATCTGGTCAGTACCAGCGTCTCGCTGCTGCAGCTGCTGCTGGCAAACATCCTGCCGCTTTTCTTTAACAGCGTGAGCGTGCCGCTGCCGGGCTTTCTGCGGGGGATTTTCGATCCGGCGGCCCTGTTTGACGGCCCGTCGCCTTACGTGGTGAACGGAGTCGTTACGTGGGGCTATGTGCTTCCGTTCTTCCTCTCCAATTTCATCGCCAACGTCTACGGCTACTTTATAAACATGAAGGCCACCTTCGAGGGCGAGGGGACCCGCGCAGGCCTTTCCGCCTATCTGGTCACGCTGATCCTGTTGATCCTGTTCTCCACCTGGCTGCAGGGATGGATCACAGCAAAGCTGGCTCTCACGGCGATCGCGCCGTTTGCGCGGACGCTGGCTGCGATGGCGGCCGGCCTCATTCAGTTCGCCGTTCTGTTCCCGCTGGAGAAATATGTACTGTTTAAGAAGAAGGATCAACCATGAATAAAGTCAGCATCATCATACCCGTATACAACGGAGAAAAGCGTTTGAAGCGCTGCGTGGACAGCATTTTGATGCAGGATTATCCCGACTTCGAGCTGATCCTGGTGGACGACGGGAGCCGGGATTCCTCGCTGCAGATCATGGAGGACTATGCCCGGCAGGACGCACGGGTGAAGGCGATCCACAAGGCAAACGGGGGCGCGTCTTCCGCCCGCAACCGCGGTCTGGCCGAGGCAGTCGGCAGCTACATTCAATTCGTGGATGTGGACGACTGGCTGCCGATGGAATCGACCAAGCTGCTCGTCCGGGAAATGGAAGCGCATCCGGTGGAGCTGGTCGTCGGTGACTTTTACCGCGTCGTCGGTGAGAACGTTTCCCAGAAGGGTTCCATCGAAAAGAGCGGGATCCTGAGCCGTCAGGATTTCGCGGACGAGATGCTGCGCAGCCCGGCGGACCTGTACTACGGCGTCCTCTGGAATAAGCTGTACAAACGGGAGATCATCGAAAAGCAGGCTCTCCGCATGGATGAAAGCATCAGCTACAGCGAAGACATGATCTTCAATCTGGAGTATCTTCTCCACGTGGATGCTGTCGCCGTCACGAAAGCGCCCGTTTATTACTATCATTACACCAAAGGCTCTCTGGTCGATCAGAACCTGAACCTCAGCAGCACGATCAAGATGAAAACGGGAGTCATCGGATACTATGCCCGGTTTTATAAAGGCACGTTCGACACGCAGGGCTATCAGGAGCGCCTCCCGGTGATCTACAGTTATCTTCTGGCGTTCAGCAGGGACAGCCTGTCTCTGCCCTTTGTGCCCGGTACGAAGAGACTCGGCACGGAAGCCGGAGAGCCGGTGTATTACGACCGGAGGCTGGACGGCTCGCCGTTTCAGTCCGCCTATCTGAACGCGCGCTGCAGAAAGCGGCTGCTTGACACGCTGGCGAAGAAGCATGAGCTGGAGCCAGGTGAGCTGTCGATCCTGTATACGATGAAAAAGCTGGACGCGCCCTGCTCGGTGGAAATGCTGGCGTCATTCACCGGCTTGAGCCGGATGAGCGTGGTCGTTTTCCTGGCGAAGCTGCTGGCCGCCGGACTGATCACGCGCGACAGCGCGCTGGACGTCCCCGCGGAAGGATATTGTTATCATGCGCCCATGCTGTCGGCGGATCTGGAGCAAATGGAACGGGATTATGCCGCCATCTGCTTTGCCGGCTTCAGCGCCGAGGAGCTATCCTCGTATCGCCGCCTGGATGAGAAAATGGATCGGAATATCCTGAGCCATCTGACAAAACAGGAACTCTGATTTCAAAATAGACGTGTGTTGTCTGCCGGGAACAGAATAGGAGAGGATCCAAACATGCCTCTCCTTTTCTGTTCGCTGTTTCACTTTTGACCTGTCAAATCCTTTGATCTCAATCCCCCCGGGGACTTGTAAGCGGGCTTTCCCTCGTGCTAAAACGGAGAAAAACAGAAAGGGCGACGTGACGACGGTGAATCGACAGACGATCCTTGAAGAAAACAGAGACTATTGGACGGGGCGCGCCTCCGGCTATTCGGAGGTCAGCCGGCTGGAGCTGAATACCGCGCAGCGGCAGAAGTGGAAGGCCTGTCTGCGTGCCGAGCTTGCGCGGCAGTTCCCCGACCGCGGCTTTGCGGAGCTGCGCGTGCTCGAGGTCGGCACCGGACCGGGCTTTTTCGCGATCTTGCTGCGGGAGCTGGGCTGTGACGTGACCGCGATCGACCTCACGCCCGCCATGCTCGCCCAGGCAAAAGAAAACGCCGGCACTCTGGCCGGCGAGATCCGCTTTATGGAAATGAACGCGGAAGCGCTCTCTTTCGCGGATGCGAGCTTCGACGCGGTGATCAGCCGCAATCTGACCTGGAACCTGCCGCATCCGGAGCAGGCCTGCGCCGAGTGGGCGCGCGTGCTGAAGCCGGGCGGCCTGCTGCTGAACTTCGACGCCAACTGGTACGCCTATCTCTTCGACCGTGATGCGCAGGCCGCGTATGAACGCGACAGGCTCAACAGCGCCGAGCAGGGCGTATGGGACCAGAACGTCGGAGAAAACTTCCATGTCATGGACGATATTGCCCGCCGTCTGCCTCTCTCAAACGTCCGCCGCCCGGATTGGGACCTGCGGCAGCTCGGGGCGCTCGGACTCTCCGCCGAGGCGGACGAGAGCGTCTGGCGGCGCGTCTGGTCGGAGGAGGAAAAGCTCAATTTCGCCTCCACTCCCCTGTTTATGGTTCGGATTATATTGCTCACCCTACTCGCGCGGCGAAGAGATCGTGAACACGGTCGAACCGCTTTCAGCCTGCCGATCACGGCCGGCGGAACTATTACGTTATACGTGCTGTAGAGGTTTTCTGCTATGAATAGAGACATTCTTCAAAACGATACCATATCCGGAGGCAGGAAGATCCCGTAAAAAGAACGGTATTTCTGGTTCGCCTTCGTCCTTGCGCTGCTGGGCAATCAGATCCCCTTCCAGCTTGCCCGCTTTTTGGCGCAGGGAAAGCGCCATTATTGTCTGGCGCTTCCGATCGACGCTGCGGTCCCGTTTCTTCCCTGGACGGTTTTCATTTATTTCTTCGCGTGCCTCATTTTCTGGTTCTTCCTGTACCGCCGGGTCGCGGCGCTTCCGCGCCGGACTGCCGACCGCTTTTTCTGCGCCAACCTCCTCGGGAAAGCCATAAGCTTTTTCTTTTTCGTTTTCTTCCCGACGACGATGACGCAGCCGGAGCCGAACGGACCGGGCTTCTGGGACGCGTGCATGCGCTTCCTCTATTGGATCGACGAGCCGAACAACCTCTTCCCCTCTCTGCACTGCTTCATCGCCTGGCTCTGCTGGGTCGGCATCCGCGGGAACAGGCAGGTCTCGCCGCTCTGGCGCAGCTCGGCGCTGCTGATGGCCGTCGCGGTGTGCATCAGCACGCTGACGACGCGGCAGCATGTGATGGCGGACGTGCTGGCAGGCATCCTGCTGAGCGAGCTGTGCTGGCTGCTGGCCTCCTGCGAAAAGCTGCGCCGGGTCTACGCTTCGCTCATGGATCGGCTCCTGCGCGGGAACGGGCAGGAGCAGGACTCCGATCCATCTCAAAAATAGGACCCTCGTCCGGCTGCGCAAAAAAGCAGAGCCTTCGGGATCACTCGTTCCCGGAGGCTCTTTCTCTCGCCATTTTACATAAGCAAAGCTTTCTGTCGCCTGCAGATGCAGCCGATCACCTTGCTGGACGGCAAAAGCTCTCATGAAAAAAGGATCCTACGCGAATCATGAGCTGCGTCTGCCGCGCTGATCGCCGCGTCTGTCCGATGCGAGAGCGCCGAGCGGGCGCTCCTCCAGACGCTCTTTTTCCCGGTCGATTTCGGACTTCAACGCTTTTATTTCCTCACTTGCCGTCTGCTCATGATACAGCATTTCGATCAGGTCGTTCTGTTTGCTGATGATCTTGCTTTTAATGAGCGTCGCCGGTTCCAGCCTGTCGGCCACGGCCTCCCGGCGCGCTTCCAGCTGCTGCTCGGCCTCGGCGCGCAGCCGTTCGGTTTCGGCCTTTACTTCCGCGAGCCGGGCGGTGATGCGCTCCGTGCGGTAGATCACCTCGGGATAGGCGTCGGCAAAGCGCTTATGGAAAACAGATTTGTCAGATAAAAGCAAATAGACTTCCTTGCTGATCTCCTCGGTACTGTCCGCTTCGCTGCTCTCGACCCCGATCTTGACCAGCTTCATCACGAAATGGGTCAGAACGTAGTCCGCGGCGAAAACGGCCGTCAGAACGCAGGCCGTGATCTCCTTCGCGGAAAAAGAAAACGCCGCCAGGATCCGGTCGAACAGCGGATTGATGATATGGATGATCGCCACGCCGCCCAGGCCGAAGAGCATCAGATTGCCGATCCAGACCCGGCCGTGCAGGTTCATCGGCTTCTGACTGTAGTCCCACCAGCGGGCGTGGAAGCGCTTCTCCATCCAATAGCTGGTCAGATACTCCAGCGTTCCGCAGATCACGAAGGACAGGGCGAAGGTCGAGCCGTATCCGTACTCGAAGCGGGCGAGCGAGCTGACGGCCACTGTGATCAGCGCGGCGCCGCTGCCGTAGATCGGCAGGATCGGCCCCGTGAAAAAGCCGCGGTTGATGAAGCGGTGGAACTGGAAGTATTTGAGAGTGACCTCGATGCACCAGCCCAAAAAGGAATAAGCGAAAAACAAAAGGATCAGATCAACAAAAAATACCAGCATAGAGATCTCCTACAACACGTAAAACAGAATACACACGGCCTGCAGCAGGCTGCCCAGAAGGACGAAAAGATGAAACACGCTGTGGAAATACCGCTTTTTCTTTCCGATCCCGTACAGGACTGCGCCGACCGTATAGGCCAGGCCTCCTGCAAGCAGCCAGAGGAAGCCTGTCAGGCCGACGGTTTCGATCGTCGGCCTGAGCGCCAGCACGATCAGCCAGCCCATGGCGACATAGCAGGCCATCGAGGCTTTGCCGTACTTTTTCAGGTCGATCGCCGTCATGGCGGCCGCGGCTGCGCCGAGGCCCCATTCACAGCCGAAAAGCGTCCAGGCAAGCGCCGGGTATTCCGGCCGGATCGCGACCAGCAGGATCGGCGTGTAGGTCCCCGCGATCAGCGCATAGATCGTGCAGTGGTCAAGCACCTGCAGCACCCGTTTTCCGGTGTTGTCGTGCAGTCCGTGGTACACGCTGGACATCGTATAGAGCCAGAGCATGGTCAGCCCGTAGACGCAGCTGCCGACGATCGCCCAGGGATCGCGGTGGTAAGCGGACAGAATGACCCCGCCGATCAGGATCGGCAGGCTGAGGGCGGCGCCGACGATGTGTGTGACCATGTTCGTGATCTCCTCGCCGCGCGTATAGTCGGGGAGTTTTCTCTCCCGCAGGGGGGTGCGTTCCATACCGGTACCTCCTTTGCCCGTCGGGTAAAAAAACGGCGCGCTGTGTAATACAGGGCGCCGTTTTTGTGATCGTCAAGCGAGATCAGTTCTCCTCCATGAGCTTTTTGAGTTCCTTGGCCTCGGCCTCGACGTCCTTCTTCATCTGGCGGACGGCGTCGCGCTGCTCGACCTCGGCGCGGATGCGGTCGTGGCGCATCTCGCGCTCGACGTCGTGGAGCTCCAGCTTCTCGTCTGCGGCCTTCTTGACCTCTTTGGCCTCGGCCTTGACCTGCTTTTTCAGCTCGTCGAGATCCTTGCGGCTCTGCTTGGCCGCCTCCTTGATCTCCTCTTTGATCTCGTGCTGCACTTTCTTATAGTCTTTCATTTTCAGTTCCTCCATTTCCTTGATGCGGCGATAAAAGGTGTTCGGCTTCAAGTCCAGCCGGGCCATGGCCTCGCGCGCGGTGATCTGGCCGCTCTGCCAGAGCGCGACGACGGAATCGAACAGGCCTTCGTCCACGGCGATCGGCTTGCGGCCCTTGTAGCGGCCCTCCGCCTTCGCGCGCTCGACGCCGACGCGGCGGCGCGCAAACAGCTCCGAATTGCTCAAAGCCCGGCACAGGGCAAAAAAGCTTTGCCCCTGGCCTCTGCGGGTGTCGATGCCTTCCTTCAGACTAACGAAGTCCGCGCCGCGCTCGCCGATCGCCGCAAGGGCTGTCAGCATTTCCTTTCCCTTGTCGGCAAACAGGTCGAGACTGTCGAGCTCCACGCAGTCGCCCGGTGCGATCCATGCAAGCGCAGACTCCAAATCGTTCCGATTGTCAAAGCGGACGGTTCCCATACAAGCACCTCTTTCGTCGTTGTGATCGCATCATACCACGGCTGCGCGAGTGTGTCAATAGGATTTTTCTATAAATGAAACATTTCATAAATTGTTCAAATATATGACACACATACGGTGACAGCGGAACCGGGAAAGAGGAAATGCTCTTGCTTTTGTCTGCCAAGGCAAAAGAGGTTTTTTCGTGCATTTTGGGCGAAAAACGGGCAAAATACAGTGAAATCGGGCTTCGGAGCGGGCGATCAGCTTCTCCGGAGCCCGATTTTTTACATTCAGACCCCGAAATCAGTTACCAGTTCGTCCTTTACGGTTGGAATATCCAGCGGGAAAGAACCGGGCATAATCATAGCACTGGCATCGTTGGCCATCCAAAGCTCATGGATGACCGC
>CADAAM010000092.1 GCA_902785905.1 Oscillospiraceae bacterium
GGTAGGTGAAAACGTTTCCGCTGTCGAAGGCCACACAGAGGACTGTGCCCGCACCGTAACGGCAGGGCGTGGCCGCGTCCACCCGGGCCAGCGCCTCGGTAGACTGCAAGACATAGATGTGCTGCTCCTGCAGATTTTTCGCCGTGGGGGCGAGACGCCCGGCCTCAAGGATGGCGGCCAGCTTCTCGGGCTCCAACGCTTTGTCGCTGTACTTCTTGCAGGAATAGCGATTTTTGACAACTTCTTTGAATTCCATTTGTGCTCCTCCTTTAATCCATCCTGTATGTTTTGATATACTTCTCCGCATCCGCGCCGCTTTCCAGATAGCGCAGCAGTATCTCGGCGCAGGCGCGGCTGTCGCTGTCGGCCTGGTGGTGATGAAGACTGATGCCGTAATAATCGCACATGTCGTTGAGCTTGTGGCTGATCCCCGGCAGGAGGCTGCGGCCCATGACAACGGTGCAGAGCCCCTTGACGCTGGGTTTCCACTCGATCTCGTAGGCGGCGAGGCACTTTCGCAGGACGCCCAGATCGAAGCCCGCGTTGTGCGCGACCCGAAAAGCACGGGGCGTCAAAGACCGTCTCCTCGTTGATGCCGGTGAGGACGGTGTTGAACCAGTCGAAGGGCTGTTCGGGGTCGACGTAGGAGAAAAAGTCCTGCACAATGCGGCCATCCTCGATCACGTCGATGCCGATGGCGCTCATGCGGTTGTTATAGCGGTTCGGCGTCTCCACGTCGAACACCACGAAGCGATTGACGGGCATGCACGCGCCCCCTCCCCTTCTGTTTTTCTACAGTATATCAGGATGCTGCTGCTTATTCAAGCACAGCCAGCTCTCCGCCATATTGAGAAGCAGATCCAGCTCCGCCGTGTCGTCAAAGCCGTCGGTGGCGAGGATTTCCCCGCGCAGCAGCTTCTGTGCCAGGGCCATGAGTGCGTGGCAGACCCCGTCGTAATAGAGCTTCGGGGACGGGACGGGGCGCACTGTCCCGTCCGCTACCCCCGCCTCGTAGGCATCGAGAAAGACCGGGAAGAAGTTCAGCACGCTCTGCTCATATTCCGCCATGACTTTGGGATCGGGATTTGCGCGGATGACAAAGCTGTCGAACTCCCCGACAAAGCGGATGAACGCCCCCTGCTCCCGATAGAGCGTGCGGTAAACGCCGAAGAGGCGGGAGATGCGCGCCATCCCCGTACAGGCGAGAAAGTCTTCCGCCTCGTACACCGTCTGAAACAGCGTGTGCAGGTCGCGCCAGAGAAGCGCCCCGGCGCGGATGACCAGCGTCTCCTTCGTGCCGAAGTAGCGGTAGAGGGAGGCGACGCCCACCTCCGCCTTCTCGGCCACGTCGGTCATCTTGACCGCCTCGATCCCATCGCGCAGAAAAAGCTCCGCCGCGACATAGACAATGCTCTCTTCCCGCAGATCACGCAAAGTTTTTCCGGTTTTTTCCGTACCCATATTGACAATCACCACTCTCTGTGATAGTCTGTCTATCAGATTGATAGACAGACTATCACAATTTTACTTTTTTGTCAAGACGCGGAGGAAAACAGCTTATGGATCGCGCGAAAACCATCTTCGGCAACGCCATCGCTTCGGCGGATTACCGCAAGGCCTGCCGCCAGAAGGAAAAGTTTCTGAAAAAATACGGGGACGACAGCGCACGGAATTATTATTTCAAGGCGGTCGAGAACTCCGTCCTCGCCCCTCTCGGGGTCAAGACGCTGGTGCTGGCGGACGAGCCGGGGCTTGAGCTGCCAAACAACGCCGTCATTGTCGGCAATATCCGCATGGGCTACGGCCACTACCGCATCTCCATGGCCATCGCCTCGGCGGCCCACGCGCTGGGGTATGAGCCCTACTGGCTGGATCTCAACTCTTTCCCCGAGACGACCTGCACCAGGATCATCTCCGGGCAGAATGACCTGTACTCCCTCGGCTCCAGAATCAGCCAGCGTTCAAAGCTCTTTAACAGATTTGTCTGGGAACCGATCAATTCCGAGGGCTTCCGCAAGCTGACCTACAATGCCGCCGACCAGAAGAGCGCGGAGCTGATGGCGACGCTGCTGAAAAATCTGCCGAAGGACGTGCCCTACGTCGCGACTCATGTCTGGCCCGCCCAGGCCGCGATCCACGCGGGCTTTACAAAGGTGGTCAACGCCATCCCCGACAACTGGCCCATGGCCCTGCACCTGTCTGAGGGCAGTATCCACACCGTCCAGACCCCCTCGTCCTTCCTCGGCTACAAGATGCTGCGCGGCATGGACAAGAAGCGGCAGCTCAAGCCCATGCCGAAGGGGACGGTTTTCGACGTCGGCCATTACATCGACCACGAGTTTGTGGAGAACATCGAGTCCGACTGCCAGGCGCGGCTCGACCGCATGGAGAAGGGCGCGCCGAGGCGCTATCTCCTGTCCATCGGCGGCGCGGGCGCACAGCAGAAGCTCTTTGAGGACATCATCCGCCATCTCCTGCCGCAGATCAAAGCGGGCAAGGCGACGCTGCTGATCAACACCGGCGACCACTTTGAGGTCTGGAACTCCATCGCCGCCCACATCCCGGAGCTCAAGACCATGGCCGAGACGCACTTTGACGACTATGAGGCGGCAAAGGCATTCCTTAAAAACGACGGGGCCATCCGCGGCGTGCAGGTCTTCTGCCATAAGGACATCTTCGCCGCTGTGTATATGACGAACCTGCTGATGCGTGTGTGCGACGTGCTGCTCACCAAGCCCAGCGAGCTGAGCTTCTATCCCGTGCCGAAGATCATGATCCACCGTGTCGGCGGTCATGAGGCCTGGGGCGCGATCCGCGCTGCCGAGGTCGGTGACGGCACCTATGAGTGTGAGAAGACTGAAGAGGTCCTCGCCATGCTCGATGAGATCACCGACGGCGACGAGATCCTGCCCGCCATGTGCCGCTGCATCCTGCGCGCGAAGAACGCCGGGATCTATAACGGCGTTTCGGGCCGCTCGCAGCACGGAACCGGAGGGGTAAAACAACGGGGTTTGTGCATCACGGGCGAACCCCTCAGTCACGGCGCTTGCGTGAGACGCGCCGCGACAGCTCCCCTTGCAGGGGAGCCAATAAGGAAGGAGTATTGAAATGCAAAAAAAGCCCATCACCAACAAGCTGCTGTGGGTCTTTGCCGTCGGTCAGTTCGGCTGGAGCCTTCTCAGCGGCATCATCTCGACCTGGCTTGTCCATCTGTACACCGGCTCGGCGGAGCGCTTTCTCGATACCAACGGCATCCTGAGCGGGTTCATCTCGCAAAATCCGCTGATCGCCTCGCTCACGCTCTTCGGCATCATCACCGCCGTGGGCCGTCTCTTCGACGCCGTCACCGACCCGCTGATTGCGAGCTGGTCCGACCGTGCAAACTACAGGGGCGGACGGCGCATCCCCTTTATGAGGGCCGCCGCCATCCCCTTCGCGCTGATCACCGTGGCCGTGTTCGTGCTGCCGCAGACTGCCTCCGTCACGACCAACAACGCGATCATCTTCGCGCTGCTGATGCTCTTCTACCTGCTCATGACCATCTACTGCACGCCGTACAACGCCCTGATTGCGGAGCTCGGCGACACGCAGGAGCACCGCATCAATGTCTCCACCTTCATCTCTTTCACCTATATTGCAGGCTTCTCTCTGGCGACCCTGATCCCCTCTCTCGCCGGCATGTTCCAGGGCGGCAGGATCGACGCTATCCTCGCCCAGGCCGCCGCCACCAGGGGCATCGGACTTGAGGAGCTGACCGCCCAGCTTGCGGGTAAAATGGACGAGGTGCGCGCGATTCTCGACCAGGGAACGCTCAACGAAATTCTGCTTGTCCAGCAGAACGCCATGCGCAGCGCGATCGGCGTCATGTGCATTGTTGCCTGCGTCGCCTGCCTGATTCCCGCCCTGTTTATCAAAGAACGCGCCTACATCGACTCCAAGCCCGTGCAGACGCCCGCCTTCGCCTCCCTGGTCAAGACCTTTGCCAACAGCCAGTTCCGCCGCTTTGTATACGCGGACGTGATCTACTTCTTCGCCGTCACCCTGTTTCAGACCGGCCTTGCCGATTTTGAAACGCGCCTCATGGGCATTCCCTCCGACAACACCTTTACGCTGACTGTCATCATGACCGTCGTGAGCCTCGCGCTTTATCTGCCGGTCAACAAGCTCGCGCCGCGGCTCGGCAAGAAAAAGCTCATCATTGTCGGCTTCTTCACCTATGCCGCCGTCTTCCTGATCACCGCCCTGTGCGGTCAGGGCTTCGTCTGGGGCCTGATCGTCGCCGTCAGCGCCGGTATCCCGATGGCGATACTCGGCATCCTGCCCCAGGCCTGCGTGGCCGACGTCTCCGAGCTCAGCACGCTGGAGACCGGCGAGGACCGCAGCGGCATGTTCTTCGCCGCGCGCACCTTTGCCATGAAGCTGGGCCAGGCCCTGTCCATGGTGATCTACACCTCCGTCACGGTCAAGCATGTCGTGAACGGCGAGGCGATCGTCGAAGCGGGCCAGTACCGCACCGTCGCCGTCATTGCGACCGTCACCTGCGTGATCGGCGCGTGCCTCTTCCTGCTGTACAATGAGAAGATGATCCTCGGGCGGATCGACGAGCTCAAGGCGGGGAAGAAAGCATGAGGCTTGAAAACATCCAACTGACCACCGACGATTTCTATGTCGGCGTCAGCGAGAACGGCCGGTGCGGCCGCGTAAGCTGGGAGGTCAAAAACAGCGACGCGCGCTTCACTCTCCGCCTGCACAGTGAAGGAGAGTCTGTGCTCCGCCATGTCGGCGCGAGCTTTGATTTCCCCTTTGAAAAGCACGACAGGCTGTTTCTCAACGGCTATCAGTCCTGGACCGACAGCCACGAGCGCGGCGTCCGTGACAAGCTGCACAGCCTTGAACATGTGCCGCGCAGGCTGGTGGAGAAGTACAGTCTCGACCGCTACGGCGACAACCGCTTTGTCCGGTATAAGTCCGCCGGGCATCAGCACGGCTTTACTTACGGATATGTGCGCCGGGGGGAGGAGTTCATCCTCTTCGGCTCCCTCGCGGAGGAGAGCGGCTTCACCGTGATCCGCTTTGACGCCGTCGACAATCTCATCCGGCTTGAAAAGGACTGCGGCGGCCATCATTTCAGCGGGGACTATGCCGTGTTCGACCTGGTGATCCTCAAGGGCAGGGAGGATGAGGTATTCGACGAGTACTTCCGTCTCCTGGACATCCCCCCGGCAAAGCACGGAAAGCTGACCGGCTATACAAGCTGGTACAATCTCTATGAGAACATCAGCGAGGAATCCATCGAAAAGGACTTGGCGGGCTTTCAGCACACCGGGCAGAAGCCAGACGTGTTCCAGATCGACGACGGCTACGAGAACGCCGTGGGCGACTGGCTGGTTCCGAATGAGCGCTTCCCCCATGGGATGAAGGCCGCCGCCGATCAGATCCGCGAGAGCGGTATGCTCCCCGGTATCTGGCTCGCCCCCTTTGCGGCAGAGAAGAAGTCCATTCTGGTCAGAGAGCACCCGGACTGGCTGCTGCGAGATGAAAACGGCGAGCCGCAGCCGGGCGGCTGCAACTGGTCGGGCTTCTACGGACTGGATATCTACAACGAGGAGTTTCGCGCCTATCTGAAAAAAGTTTTCGACACGGTGATCCGTGAATGGGGCTACGGGCTTTTGAAGCTCGACTTTCTCTATGCCGCCTGTCTGATCCCCCGCCGGGACAAGACACGGGCCCAGGTCATGTATGACGGGATGCGGCTTCTCAGAGAGCTCGCGGGCGACACGCTGATCCTCGGCTGCGGGGTGCCGCTGGCCCCGGCCTTCGGCCTGGTGGACTACTGCCGCATCGGCTGCGACATGACGCTCAACTGGCTGGGCGACAGGATCATGCGCCCCCTGCACCGCGAGGTGCCCTCCACGCGCAACACGCTTTTGAACACCGTCTATCGCCGCCAGCTCGACGGCAGGGCCTTCCGCAGCGATCCCGACGTCTTCCTCCTGCGCGACGACAACATGAAGCTCACGCGCAGGCAGCGGGAAACCCTCGCCATCGTCAACGCCCTCTTCGGCGCGGTGTGCTTCACCTCCGACAACGTGGGCGACTATGACCCGGACAAGCGCGCCTTCTATGACAGGATCAAAAAGCTCAGCATCGCCGACGTCCTCGGCGTTGAGCAGCACCGCGGGAAGCTCAGCATCCGCTACTGCGAGGACGGGAAAAAGAAAAAGCTCAGCATCGCAGTTTAATCCAGAGCATGCAAAACAGCCTCAACCGGGTTCGGTTGAGGCTGTTTTGCATGTGGTCTTTACTCCAGCTCGAACGCGCCGGTGTAGAGCTGGTAATAGGTACCCTTCTCGGCGAGGAGCTTTTCGTGGCTGCCGCGCTCGATGATGCTGCCGTGGTCGAGGACCATGATGACGTCGGAGTTTTTGACGGTGGAGAGCCTGTGGGCGATGACAAAGACCGTGCGCCCCTCCATGAGCTTATCCATGCCGCGCTGGACAATGGCCTCGGTGCGGGTGTCGATGGAGGAGGTGGCCTCATCCAGAATCATGACCGGGGGATCGGCCACGGCGGCCCGGGCGATGGCGATGAGCTGGCGCTGGCCCTGGGAGAGGTTTGCGCCGTTGTTCATCAGCATAGTGCCGTAGCCCTCGGGGAGTCTCGTGATAAAGTCGTCCGCGCCGGAGAGCTTCGCCGCCTGTATGCACTCCTCGTCCGTGGCGTCGAGCCGGCCGTAACGGATGTTGTCCAGCACCGTGCCGGTGAAGAGGTTCGTCTCCTGCAGAACGATGCCGAGAGAGCGGCGCAGGTCGGCCTTCTTGATCTTGTTGATGTTGATGCCGTCGTAGCGGATCTTGCCGTCGGCGATGTCATAGAAGCGGTTGATGAGGTTCGTGATCGTGGTCTTGCCCGCGCCAGTCGCGCCGACAAAGGCCACCTTCTGGCCGGGCTCCGCGTACACGGTCACGTCGTTGAGAACCTGCTTGCCCTCCTCATAGGCAAAGTCCACGCCGAAGAGACGCACGTCACCCTTGAGCGGGGTATAAGTCAGCGTCCCGTCCCCGTGGGGATGGCGCCAGGCCCAGTGCCCGGTGCGCTCTGTCGTCTCCTCGAGACTGCCGTCCGGCTTCTCGATCACGTTCACCAGCGTGACATAGCCCTCGTCCGTCTCGGGCTTTTCGTCCATGAGGGCGAAGACGCGGCCCGCGCCCGCCGAGGCCATGACGATGTTATTGATCTGCTGGGCCAGGGTGTTGACGTTGCCGGTGAACTGCTTGGCCATGCCGAGGAAGGGGATCAGCACGCTGATGGAGAAGGCCTTGCCGGACAGCGACACGTTCGTCACCCCGGCGAGCAGGAACACGCCGCCCGCAAAGGCCATCAGAACATAGAGGATATTGCCGATGTTGTTCATGATGGGGCCGAGCAGACTCGCGTAGGCGTTGGCCTTGCGGCTGTTCTCGCGCAGCTCGTTATTGAGCTTTTTGAAGGCTTCGATGCTCTGCTGCTCGTGGCAGAAGACCTTGACCACCTTCTGGCCGTTCATCATCTCCTGGACGATGCCCTCGGTCGCGGCGAGGGACTTCTGCTGCTCGACAAAGTAGCGGGCGGAGCCGCCGCCGATGACCTTGGTCACATAGAACATCGCCACGACGCCCGCGATCAGCACCAGGGTCATCCAGACGCTGAAATACAGCATGATCGCAAACACCACCAGCACCACCGCGCCGGACTGGATGAAGGTCGGCAGGGACTGGCTGATGAACATGCGCAGGGTGTCGATGTCGTTGGTGTAGTGGCTCATAATGTCGCCGTGCTGGTGGGTGTCAAAATAGCGCAGCGGCAGATCCTGCATACGGCCGAAGGTCTCCTGCCGCAGCTTGTTGAGAAAGCCCTGGGTCATGACGGCCATGAGCTGGGTGTAGACCGTCGTGCTGATGAGGGCCAGCACATAGAGGAAGGCCAGCAGCGTCACATAGCGCAGCACCTCCGGCCTCGCCGAGGCCCAGTCGCCGGTCTTGTACCAGCGCTCAATGATCGCAATGACGTTCTGCACAAAGAGAGAGGGGATGGACGAGACCACGGAGGAAAACAGAATGCACACCGCGGTCAGCGGGGCGAGGCGGGGATAGTAACGGAAGAGGCTCTTGAGCGCGCGGCCGAGGGCGCTGAAATCGGCCTTCGGTTTTCCCTTCATGGCGCCGGGAGCGCCGCCGCGGTTTCCCATCGGCATTTTAGGCATCGTCCTCACCTCCGTTCGTCTGCTGCTCGTAAATCTCGCGGTAGATTTCGCAGCGTCTGAGCAGTTCGTCGTGCGTGCCGCGGTCGACGATGTGGCCGTTATCCATGATGAGGATCATGTCCGCGTCCATGACCGAGGCAACCCGCTGGGCGATGATGATCTTGGTGGTCTCGGGTATGTAGGTCTTGAAGCCCGCGCGGATGAGCGCGTCGGTCTTCGTGTCCACCGCGCTGGTGGAGTCGTCAAGGATCAGGATTTTAGGCTTTTTCAAAAGCGCCCGGGCGATGCATAGGCGCTGCTTCTGCCCGCCGGAGACGTTGGTGCCGCCCTGCTCGATATGGGTGTCGTAGCCGTCGGGGAAGGCGCGGACAAACTCGTCCGCCTGGGCGAGCCTGCAGGCCTCGACAATTTCCTCGTCGCCGGCGTTCTCGTTGCCCCAGCGGAGGTTCTCGGCTATTGTGCCCGAGAAGAGAAGGTTTTTCTGCAATACCATTGCCACGGCGTCGCGCAGGGTTTCGAGGTTGTACTCGCGCACGTCCGTGCCGCCGACCTTCACGCGCCCCTCCGTCACGTCGTAGAGGCGGGGGATGAGCTGGACAAGGGTCGTCTTGCTCGAGCCCGTGCCGCCGAGGATGCCGACTGTCGCGCCCGAGGGGATGTGCAGGTCGATGTCATACAGGGCATAGTGCTCGGCCCCGGCAGAGTATTTAAAGGCCACATCCTCAAAGTCGATGCTGCCGTCTTTGACCTCGGTGATCGCGTCGGCGGGACTCGTGAGCGAGGGCTGTTCAACCAGCACCTCGCTGATGCGCTTGGCGGACTCCGCCGAGATGGTGAGCATGACATAGATCATGGACAGCATCATCAGGCTCATAAGCACCTGCATCCCATAGTTCATCATGGCGGAGATCTGGCCCACGTCGATGACCGTGCCGCGTGTGGAGACAATGATGCGCGCGCCGACCGTGAGAATAAAGAGCATGTTGAAGTACATGCAAAGCTGCATGAGCGGGTTGTTGACCGCGACAATGCGCTCGGCCTTGGTAAAGTCCAGGCAGATGCTGTTGGCCGCGGCGGCGAACTTCTCTTTCTCATAGGGCTCGCGCGCAAAGCTCTTGACCACGCGCATGCCGCGCACGTTCTCCTCAATCGACTCGTTGAGCTTGTCGTACTTGTGGAAAACAGAGCGGAAGGCGGGCATGGCGTGCTTTGCGATCATAATGAGGCCGCCCGCCAGAATCGGCACCACCACGACGAAGGAGAGGGCGAGCTTGCCGCCCATGATGAAAGCCATCGTGATGGCGAAAATGAACATCAGCGGGGCGCGCACGGCGACGCGAATGATCATCATAAAGGCCATCTGGACGTTGGTGACGTCGGTGGTCATGCGGGTTACCAGGGAGGCCGAAGAAAAGCGGTCGATGTTCTGGAAGGAGAAATCCTGCACCCGGACGAACATATCCTCACGCAGGTTCCGCGCAAAGCCCGTGGAGGCGTCGGAGCCGGTACGGGCCGCCAGACCGCCGCAGAGCAGCGAGGCCACCGCCATCAGCACCAGCTTTCCGCCGAGGAGGGAGACCTCGCCGAGCGGTGCGCCGGCCTTGATCATGTTGACCATGTCGGCGGTAAAGAAGGGGATGAGGACCTCAAAGAAGACCTCCCCCACCATCAACAACAGCGTGAGCAGCGCGGGCTTTTTGTTCTCCCGCAGACTCGCGGCAAGGGTTTTGATCACAGCCGCGTTCACATCCTTTCCGATTCTT
>CADAAM010000093.1 GCA_902785905.1 Oscillospiraceae bacterium
CCGTGACGGAGCCCTCGCCGAGGAAGGCCGAGACGACGAAGATCGCCATGTCCGAGCTGCCGCCGCCGTTGTTGGAGAGATCCAGCACCACGTTCTCAATCGGGCTGCCCTCGCGCATGATCTGCGAGTAGGCGTAGAGCATAACGCCGATCGTGTCCGTGTCCTCCGGGGTGGGGGCAGTCGCGTAATAGTCCGTGCCCTCCGCAGGATCATCGAAGCCGTCAAAGGTGATGTAGGCAGTGTTGCCGACCTCTTCATAGGTGGGCGCGCCGTCGGGATAGAAGGCGGCGCGGGCTTCGGCGAACGGGTCGTTGAACGCATTCTTAAGGGCGTTCCCAGCGCCGAGCTCCTGAAGCATCCTGATAAAGGCGTCCCTGCTGGGGGCGTCGGTGGCCAGCGGAGAGCAGTTGACGAAGTTGCTGTGGCCGTCGTCCAGGTGGATGTTGATCATCTTGTAGAGGGCCTCGTCCGCGGCGTAGGTGTCGGTGCCTTTCAGCGCCGCGTCGCAGCCCGCCTGTCTGCACAGCAGATCGAAGCTCTCAAAGCCGTGGACTGCCTTCAGACCGTAGAGATAGTCCATCACGGCGCAGAGCTCGCCATAGCTGAACGCGGCCATGGCCTCGCTGCGCTCCTTCGGTTCAACAGCGTGGAACTGCTCGCCGATGGGTGTATATTCGCCGACAAATCCGCCCATGCCGCCGAACTGCACAACATAGAAGGCCTCGCCGTTGTAGAACACGTTCATGTATTGGATGGCCAGCAGGAAGTCGCTGAGGGTCTGGATGGGGACATAGCAGTTTCCGCCGTCGGCCACCATGTCGATGCCGTAGGAGGCGAGATTCAGCGTCACGTCTTTGCCGTAGCGCTCATAGGAGCCCGGGCAGCGCTGGAAGTACATGACCTCTTCCTCGGAGCCGGGATTGCCCACGCCCAGGATGTCGATGAGCACTCTGTCTTCATCCGGACGCTGGAAGGCGTCGTAGTCCCAGAAGTAGACGCTGTCCGCGTCGCAGTCGAAGTAGGCGGGGTAGCCGTCCTCGCGCGTCAGGACGCCGGTGTTGCCCTCCATGGAGAAGCTGAGCTAAAAGCTGATGTTCTGATCCTTCTTGATGTAGGTGTGCATCAGATAGGTCATCAGCTCCGCCCAGTCCGCCAGGGAGAAGTAGGGCACGTCGGAATCGCCCATGAAGTAAACAGGATAGGTCTTCACGTCGTCAAGGTCGTTGAGATAGAAGCTCATATCCTTTGCGCTGATCACGGGGGCTTTCGTCTCCTCGGCGAAGGCCGGGACGCAGAGGGACAGGAGCATCGTGAGCGCCAGGAGTATGCTGAGGAGTTTTTTCATGGCTGCATGGTTCCTTTCACCGTTTTTTGTTTCTTTGCCGTTTTCGTGCTTTTTTCCGCCGTTCATGGCTCCCCCTCAGGGAAGCCATGAACGGCGCTTAAAACCGGTTCTGTGCTTATGGATCAGTAAATGCTGTTGATGAAGTCGGTCAGGGCTGCGCGGTCGTAGTACTTCTCCGGGGTGGAGATAACGACGTCGGGCTCGGCGCCGCGGTCAACGTCATAGAAGGAACCGTTCTTCAGGAAGGACACGCGGGTGTTGGCGGAAATCTGGAAGGAAGTGCCCCAGGGGGAGTTGGCAACCAGAACGTTGCAGCTGCCGCCGCCGGAGGTGCGGCCCAGCAGCGTGACCTTGCCGGACTCCTTGAAGGCGCAGGGGACATAGTTGCCGTTGGAGAAGCTGAACGGGGACTCCAGGCAGAACAGGCGCCGGCCGCCCAGATTGTCCTTCTCGTCGAACACGCGGTCAAGGTTCACGTCCGCCTTGTAGACGCCGGTGCTCATCGCGCCGGTCATCTGGTCGACATTGCTGATGCAGCACTCGCCCAGGAACCAGGCGGTGACATAAGCCGCGACGTTGTCCGCGCCGCCGCCGTTGCAGCTCAGGTCGATGACCACGTTCTCAATGGGGCTTCCTTCGCGGGTGATCTGCTCGTGGGCCTTGATCAGGAGGGCGAAGACGTCGTTTTCGGCAATGTCCTTGTGCTCGTCAAGATGATAGTAGTCCTCAGGCTCGAGGGTGAGATCGCTTATGAAGTGGTCAAAGGTGATGTAAGCCGTGTTGCCGATTTCCTCGTAGCCGGGGACGCCGTCGGGATAGTATTTCGCGCGGGCGGCCATCTGGCGGTCCATATGATCGCCGAGGCGGCCTCTGGACAGGCCGACAGCCTTGTATTCAACAGGACCGGTCAGGTAGGAGAAGGCGTGCCAGGCGGTGTGGCCGTCGTCGAGGAAGTCGGTGATCATGCGGTAAATCGCGCCGTCGGCCTGCTTGACCTCCGGGCCCTTGAGCAGCTGGTCAAAGCCGACGTTGTGGAAGAGCTGGCCAAAGCTCTCGATGCCGTGAACATCCTTCAGACCGTAGAAGTAGTCCAGCATCATGCACAGCTCATTGTAGCCGTACTCCGTCAGGGCCTCGCTGCGCTCGCCGGTGGGCACGTCGTAGTAGACATCGGCGCATCCTTCCGTGTTGCCGGACAGGAACACGTATTTGCCGTTGAAGTAGAGGTTGCCAAACATCGTATTGGGCATAAAAATGTCGGAGAGCGTCGCCATGGGGATCAGGTACAGGTCGTCCTGCTGAATCAGGTCGATGTTATAGGCCGCCAGATCGAACTTCAGCGCGTCGCCGTAGCGGTAGAAGGAGCCGGTGTCGACCTTCTGCAGCAGCGTGGGCTCGCCCGCCTCATTGAAGGTGGACATCGTCACGGTATCCAGAGGCGTAGCGGATGTGGCGCGCAGCGTGAAGAGGTTGTAGTCCATGAACTCGATGTAGTTTTCGTCAAAGTCGAAGGTCACGGGGGAGAGGTTGTCGTCGGCCTCCGGATTTGTGTTGTGGCGGGTGGCGGTCACGATGGGGCCCTCCGCGTTCAGCTCAAAGCTGATGGCGGCGTCCGCTGTCTCATAGAAGCTGCCGAATAACGCCATCCAGTCGTTGATCTCGATGTAGGGCAGATCCGTCACGCCGTCCAGGAAGTAGAGCGTCAGCTCCGCCCCCGTCGGGTCGGCTTCAAGGTACAGGGGATAGGACGCGCTGGTGATCTCGTGCGCGCCCGCGGATTTTTCCGCCGCGTCCTCTTCAAAGAGGCTGCCCAGCGCGGTGAAGAGCTCCGCCACGTCTTCTTCCTTGACTTCATCGCTGCCAAAGAGCTCGTTGAGCATGGCGGCAAACTCGGCCTCCGCCGTCTGGGTCTGTGCCGCTTCGCCATCGGCGAAGGCCGCGGCGCTAAGGGACAGGAGCATCGTGAGCGTCAGGAGAATGCTGAGAAATTTTTTCATACTGTTTCCTTCCTTTCTCTCCCTTTGGGAGACATGTCTGGTTTTGCGGGTTCTGAACGCGCGGTGTCCGGAACCTGCCCTTACGGTGTTATCGGATCGGTTTATTTAACCCGTCACCTCCTTATGATCTTTCCCAAAGATGCGCTCCGGGAGCTGCTCGAAGGCGGTCTGTCTGCCACTCTGAATCAGCTGACCGGCAAGGCGCATCAGCTCGCCCTGCTTTTCTTTTGGGAGCGAGAACAGGAAGCCGAGCATTTTCTCCGCGCTTTTGAGCTTTTTTTCTTCAATATCGCGGAAGCTCGCCTCGCCTGTGGATTCAAAAATCGCAAAAACCGTATCGGTCAGAAAGCGTCTGGCTTCGTCGTTCATACCGGCAAGCCAGCCGTCCATTGTCCGGTCGATATACCGCGCCGTGTCGGAGATCTCCGCCTCCACGAAACGATCCCGGCGCACATTCCAGCTAAAGCCATCGTGCTGCCAGATCCCGGCGGCGCTGCTTTTGACCACATGATGCCGCACCGCCGAGGCGAGCAGCAAGCCGATAACGGGGGTATCCGGAACATAGCTGTGAATCCTGGGAAGGATGCGCCGGTAGGCGTCACCGCGGACAAATTCCTCGCGAAAGCCCGGACCGTCGTTGGAATAGACGGCGAGAATGCGGTCTTGGGCGTCGCAGAGGGCGGAGGCGTAGACGGCGAAGTTTGCGCCCTTTGAGTGCCCGCCCACCCGCAGAGGGCAGTCAAGCTCCCGTGCGACGCGGTTCAGATAAGCCGCCGCCCTTTTTTGTCCCTCCGTCTCGGGGAGGTAGCTGAGATACAAGTCCTCCTTCCAGCCTGTGAGACTGTCGTCCGTCCCGCGGAAGGACACATAGGCCGTCCCGTCGTCCAGAAGAAAGGTCACGGCGGAAATCTGCTTGGCGGCGTCCGCGTCGGTCTCATCGATAAAACGGCTGAGCTTCATATTGCCGAAGCGCTCCCCGCTCACAAGATGATCCATCAGAAACGGACATTTTGACAGGAACGAGCCGTCGGCCGTGAGCGTTTCCCTGCTGCTGCGCCGAAAGAAGGCCTCACGGGCAGCGGGCAGCGGGACGGCCTCGCCGGATTCGGGGACGATCCCGCGGAAATCCGCATAAACCAGATGCGCCAGAATCAAATTGTCCACTTCATTGAACGGAGACACGGCGAGGGGGATATCCCCTCTCCAGTCGAGATAATCAAGCATATCCGCCATACCGTATCGCTCCCCTTCCATATTATGGGATCAATTCCAGAAATCCTCCAGTCTGTCCTGGAGCAGCCGCAGATCGCTGCGATTGTCCAGCGCAGCCTGCACGCGCTCCGCCATCTCCACCTGGTCGGTGATGATGCCGTCGCAGTGGCTGTCGAGGAATTTGTACATGCCTTTCTCGGTGTTGATGGTCCAGACATAGACCTCTTTGCCGCCGGCGTGGATGGAGTCGATGCGGCTGTCGGTGGACATCTCCTCCTCCAGGATCAGCAGGTCGCAGTTGATGCGGGCCACGTCGCCGAGGCCGCCGAACATCAGCACGCCCGTCTCAAACTCGGGGTATTGGGTCTCGGCGTAGTCGATGATGTCGTATTTCAGGGAGATGAGCGTCACATTCTCAACGCAGTCCTTCTCCCGGATGAGCTTCACCACGTCGTCCACCATCTGCCTGTCTGCAGAGGCCCCCTTGAGCTCGAGGAAAAGCGTGATGCGGCCCTTGACCACGTCCAGCATCTCGTCCAGCGTGGGCACCGGAGCCGTCGCGCCGGTGGCGGGATCGGTGATGGTGAGGGCCATCGTCTCCTCCAGCGTCAGGTCGCCGGGTTTCCTGGCGACGCCGGTCAGGCGCTTGTAGTCGTCGTCGTGGTTAATGATGTAATAGCCGTCCTTTGTGCGCTGGGTGTCGGTCTCGGCGGCGTAGCAGGCATGGTCGATGGCAAGCTCCAGCCCCTCCAGCGAGTTCTCCGGGGCCATGACGCCGCCGGTCCGATGGGCCACGATCCGCACGGGCTCCTCCCGATACACCAAATCGTCAAAGCCCAGGCCGATGAGCGCCGACAATGCCACAAGCAGCACCAGCGTGAGGATCATGACCAGCACATGCCGCCCGTATCCCCTTCTCTTCGCGCGGGAGGGCCATTTGACCGCGACCTCACGGGTGTATTCCAGGTAGCAGCGGGTGAAGCGCAGCATGAAGCAGGAGCTGGCAAGCAGGCTCAGCAGAAAAAGCACAAAGCCGCCGCCCAGCACGACAAGGGCGCAGACCGCGCGATAAATGATAACATCCAGGTCGGTATCGGTATAGTTTCCGCTGAGCACCGCCTCGGAATCCACCCGGTAGTTCCGTGGCAGCCCGGCGGCCTCGGCCTCCAGGGCGGCTGTTTGGAAACTCAGCAGGATGCTTGCGGCGATGATGAGCAGCACCAGCACAACCAGCGTGACCGCCATGGTCGGCACGAAGTTCTTCCAGTTCTTCTTCCAGAGGCGGAAGGAATTCCTGAACGCCGCCGCCGGTCTCAGACCGTCGAGCAGCATGCCGTGCAGCGTGAAGACGCCGCCGAGGCCCACGGCCAGCAGCGCCGCGATCACAATCCAGTAGAGCGCGTTGTACAGAGGCTTGGCGCGGACAACCTCCATGATGAAGTTGGGGATGTAGAACTTCTCGGTCAGGCTGATGGAGAAGCCGATCCCGCACAGCGGCACCGCAATAAAGATGTACAGCAGCACCAGAAATCCGCCGGGACAGAGGAAGCGGCGCAGGGAGCGGAAGCCCCGGCCGAACTCGCTGCGGATGCGCACGTCGCGCCCGTTCAAAATGTCGTCCTGCAGATGGATGTTGGCGAAGATCTCAAATACGGCGAACACCGCCACCAGCGCCGCGCCCAGCAGCAGGATCGCGGGGCCCCGCCAACTCAGCAGCAGATCCTTGAGGTTTGCCGTGGTGAGGGCCGCGCCGCCGGATTCGGCCACCAGGGTGATTAGCCTGTTCAGTCCCCAGGCCGCAACGGCCAGCAGGATGCTTGAAATCATATGAAAGCTGAACAGCTCCGGGATCGCCTGAAAGACCATGCGGCCGTAGCCGATCGGCGCGGAGGGCTCGGTCAAGTCGTTTTTTGTTTTCATTTCTACTTCCTTTTCATGCGCCTAAACGATGGGCCTGGAAACAGGCCCATCGTTCTTGTAAAAAGGACGCGCTTATTTGCCGCGGCGCTGCTTCTGGGCCATGCGGTAGGATCTCATAAAGTTGTAGAAATCCTGCGCGCAGGCGTAGGCGCTCTGCACCTGCGTCTCATCGGGGGCGATGACGGGGAGCAGACTGAACTCGAGCATGTCAACGCCCAGCTCATTGTCCAGCAGCCAGATTTTCAGCTTGGCGTCGACGACCTTCTGTCCGATGGTGCAGGCGGGCAGCTGCGGGAAGGGGTGCAGGTTCACATTGTATACCTCCCCCTCCGTGAGCGGTATGGCGGTCACATCCAGGCAGAAGCTGTAGATGTCGTCCAGCTCGTAAACCCAGCCGTCCTTGGTCGAGGCGTTCATGAACCAGCCGTGGGCCTCGTCCACGTCGAGCACGGGCCTGTCGTGGTACGCGCCGGCAATGAACTGGCGGGTGGCCCGGAATTCCGCAGCGCCCTTGCGCTTGTTGGCCTCTGCGGCGGCCATGAGGGCCTTCGCGGTGTCCACGGTCATGGCGCTGAAGTTCAGATCCTTGGCAGGGATGCACTTTTTGCGGCAGTCGCCGCACATGTACGCGCCGCCGGCGAGGTTCTCGCCCGACAGGCCGCCGAGAAGTCCCACGGACGCAAAATCGTAGAGTTTGAATCAGTACAGGCTGTTGATGTAGTCGGTCAGGGCCGCGCGGTTGTAGAACTTTGCGGGGCTGGTAATGACAATATCGGGCTCGGCGCCGCGGTCGACGTCATAGTAGGAGCCGTTCTTGATGAAGGAGATGCGGTGGCTGCCGGAGATCTGGAAGGAGGTGCCCCAGGCGGAGGACATTTTCTGCACCACGCAGGAGCCGCCGCCGGAGGTGCGGCCCATGACCGTGACTCTGCCGGATTCCTTGAGGGCGCAGGGGACGAGGTTGCCGCAGGAGAAGCCGACGGGCGAGGTCAGCACGAAGAGGTTCTTGTCCGCCACGGTGTCGCGCTCGTCAAACTCATGGTCGCGGTTGGCGTCGCAGCGGTAGGTGGTGGAGCAGATCGCGCCGGTCATGGTGTCCTTGATGCCGATGTTGGCCTCGCCCAGGAACCAGGCGAGCACGAACACGGCAGTATCCGCCGCGCCGCCCTGGTTGACGCTCAGGTCGAGGACGACGTTTTCGATGGGGCTGTTCTCGCGGGTGATCATCGCGTGGGCCTTCATGATGAGGCCGATGGTGTCATTTGGGGCGTCGCTGAAGTCCTCCATGTCCTCGAGGTTGTAGAAGTAATCCACGCTCTCTATTCCTGGAATCGCAAAACGGTCGAAGGTGACATAGGCGGTGTTGCCGACCTCCTCATAGCCGGGGACGCCGTCGGGGTAGAACTTCTCCCGCGCGCTTGCGTACAGTTCACGCTGCTCCGACCACTTGGTCTCGGAGGGGCCCTTGGGCGCGGTATAGTCCAGGTCGCCGGTCAGGTAGGAGAAGGCCCCCCAGGCGGAGTGGCCATCGTCCAGGTAGTCGGCGATGGTGCGGTAGATCGCGGCGTCCGCCTGCGCGACCTCCGCGCCCTTGAGAAGCTGATCAAAGCCGACCTCGTGGAAGAGCTGGCCGAAGCTGTCGATGTCATGGATCTCTTTCAGGCCGTACACGTAGTCCAGCATCATGCACAGCTCGCCGTAGCCGAATTTTGTCAGGGCCGGGCTGCGCTCGCCAGTGGGGGCGGCATAGTAGAGCTCGTCGCCCGAATTGATTTCCGTGGTCACATTTATGCTCTGGCCGTTATAGAAGAAGATCTGGTTGGTGCTGGGAGCAAAAATGAAATCGTTCAGCGTCTGCAGGGGGAGCAGGTACAGGCCGTCTTCAATGGGCTGGTAGATCAGCTCGATGCCGTAGTCCGAAAACGGCAGCACCAGTTCGTCGCCGTAGCGGTCAAAGGTTCCCTTGTCCACCTTCTGGATGAGCATGCCCTCGCCCTCGTCGTTGAAGACCGGGAGGCTGGTCACGTCCAGGATCGTGGCGGCGTTGGGCTTCATGGTGAAGACGTTGTAGTCGACGAAGCGGATTTCGCTCTTGTCAAAATCAAAGGTCGCGCTGCAGCCGTCGCTCCCGTTGCCCTCGTGATTGCGGGTGACGGTCACGATGGGGCCATGAATCTCCTTCGTGAAGGTGACGATCTCCTGTCCGATCAGGCCGGTCATCAGGTCGCACAGATCGCTGATCTCCATATAGGGCAGATCGGTCACGCCGTCCAGGAAGTAGAGCTTGAAGGTCTCACCGGTATCTGCGCCCATCATGTAAAGGGGAAACGCTTCGCTGGTGATGGTGTGCGACTCCTCCGCGAAGGCCGGGGCGCAGAGAGACAGCAGCATGGTCAGTGCCAGGAGGATGCTGAGCATTTTTTTCATGTTGTCGGTTCCTTTCGTTGTGGATTCGGGTTCTGCTGTGCGGCAAAAGATAGCCATACAGAAGGGTTCGATTTTGTCATTGTGAGCCGGTGCGGGCACCGGCTCACAATCCGCGTCTTTCGGCGGCCGAGAATGTCAGTTCAGTTTACCAGACCGTAATCCTGTCGGCCGGGGCGGTGTACATGCCGTCGCCCTCCTGCACGCCGAAGGTCTCATGGAACTTCTCGTAGTTCGACAGGGGGACGTTGCAGCGGGAGTATTCCACCGGGTGCGACTCGTTTGCGAGGGTGGGCAGCTCCGCGGCGGCGTAGCGCGCGTTCTTCTGAATAATGGCAAGCTGGGTGAAGAACATCTCATAATCGAAGTTCTCCTGCTTGGCCGCGATGGAGAGCAGGCACTTGAGGGAGCCGAGGTCGGAAATGGCCTCGCCGCTGATCCGATCCTTGTACCAGGCCTTCAGCTTGTTCACGCGCTCATGGAACTTGGCCGCGTCCTCTTCCGCCCACCAGTCCTTGTAATTGCCGTCCTTGTCAAAGGTGGCGCCGAGATCGTCAAAGGCATGAGTGATCTCATGGCCGACGACCATGCACACACCGCCGAGCTTCTTCTCCAGCGGCCAATCCGCCTGGTAGTAGTCGCCGCCGCAGATACCGGCGAAGACGTTGATGGAGTTCTCGGTCGGGACGTAGCAGGCGGCGAGGGTGCTGTAGTAGTTGTCAAACTTCCAGTAGGTGCCGTCGTTGCGGCGCTGAACGACCTCCGCCGCGATGCCGCGCCCGAAGATCCGCGCCGCCTTGATGGCGTCGAACAGGGTG
>CADAAM010000094.1 GCA_902785905.1 Oscillospiraceae bacterium
GCCATCGCGGCGGCTCTCGCCGAAGTAGACATTGTCCGCGTTGATTTCCCAGTTGACGCGGTTGTTGCCCTCGCGGTCCTGCCACTTTCTGGACTGGAGCCGACCGGAAACAACAATCATGCTGCCCTTGTGGAAATACTTGGACACAAATTCGCCGGTATTGCGCCAAGCGACGCAGTCGACAAAGTCGGTCTGCCGTTCGCCCCCGTCACGGCCGCCGAAATCGCGGTCCACCGCAACGGTAAATGACGTCACACTGACGCCGGACTGCGTGGTGCGCAGCTCCGGATCGCGGGTCAGACGACCCATGATGACGATGTGGTTGAGCATGCCCTTACCTCTTACTCCGGACGGGCGGTAATCAGACGACGCATGATGCCGTCAGTGATGCCGAGAATACGATCGAGCTCGGCCGGGAAGTCGGGGCCGCTCGTGAACTTCATGAGCACATAGTAGCCTTCGGAAATGTAATTGATCTCATAGGCGAGCTTGCGCTTGCCCATTTCCTCAATTTCCTCGAGCGTACCATTTGCTTCCACAAGTGCCTTGAACTTCTCAACGACAGCGGCGGTCTCTTCCTCCGTGAAGTTGGGGTTGATGATGTACATCCCGTCCCTTCGGACAGGCTTAATAATTATATCCTCTTTTTTAGAATTGTCAAGAATTATTTTTAATATAGTGTGGAGTTACGGTGTCGCTGCGCGACAGTGTATTGCTCCCCCAATAAATTCTTGAATTTTTGGGGAGCAATTTCGCCATGTTTCGCGGTTGCCCCGCTTAGGGGCGAGCGAAACGGCAATTAAATCGTTATTGATGTGCCGGAGAAATGCTGCGTCTTGATTCAGAATTAAACACCCATGCGCTGTAAATCGCACCACGGCACATGAAAGCTCATAACGCATGGGTGTTTTTTCGCATCTGTTTCGGTTGCCGCGCCGGCGGCGAGAAACAGGCGTTTAAGTCAAATTTTTTCTGTGGAAGCGGAGCTTTCACAGTAAATTGGCACATCAATAACAATTGTCATCCTGAGCACCGCTCAGGATGACAGGAGCAGGTTGGCGACATCGCTGCGTTGGAGGGCAAGGGGCCTGGCCCCCCCACCGGGGGGGAGCCGGCACAGCGCGTCTCCCGCAATCGGCGTGACTGAGAGGGTCTCAAATAAACTTGTTGATCGCCTCGTTGAGCTCCTCCAAGGCGTGATCGCCGTTTTCGACGCCGGCGATGCAGTGTTCGATGTGGTCCTTGAGGATGATCCTGGCCGTGCTGTTAAGGGCCGAGCGCACCGCCGCGAGCTGCACCAGCACCTCGGTACAGTCGCGCCCGTCCTCCACCATGCGCTTGACGGACTCAAGGTGGCCGATGGCGCGGGAGAGGCGGTTGAGCACAGTTTTCGTCTGGGTGTGGTCGTGGTGGTGGATATGGGGCCCTTCGTGGCTGTGGCCGTGTTCTTGCGCCTGCTCCGGCTCCCGCTCGTGGCAATGCATGACGCCGTCGCCGTGATCGTGATAATAGATTTCCTGTTTGTTTTCCATGGGCGGGACTCCTTTCCAATCTTGGAGATATAAGAATGGACACATCTTTCCGATGTGCCCATTCTTTGTTTTGCCGGGATTACTTCGCCGGGCGGCAGTAGACGGTGAGCTCCTTCTGGAAGCCGGCGCAGGTGAGCGTCAGCTTGCAGGACTTGGGCAGGCTGCCGTCGTCGTGGCATTCGATATGCACGGCGTATTCGTCCGTCTTGTCCACTGTCAGAATGTCCGGGTTGCTGGACTCCCAGTTGACCTGCAGGCCCTGGAGTGTCAGCGGCATGACCTGAACCGTGAGGTCGATCGGATCGTCCACCCAGATGGTGAAGTCGGTCTGAATCTCGGTGGTAAAGAACATGACGCGCAGGCCTTCAACCGTGGGCGTGGGCGTGGGAGGCGGCGTGGGCGGTTCTTCAATCTGCGGGACGTACTCGGTCACGACAGGGGGTGTGATGACGGTGGTCTGCTGCTTGACGTCGGCCCCTTCGAGGCTGGTAGTTACCATGACGATAACGGCCAGAACAACAGCGGCCACGAGAATCAGGCCGAAGATGATCTGCCATTTTGTGTTTGTCTCGGCGCGCTCATAGGCGGCGGTGCCTTTGACCGTCCCAGGCGTCGGGCTCGGCGTGCGGCTGCTCTGGGTTACCCGGCGGGTGCCGCAGTTCGGGCAGCGGCTGCGCAGGGAAGAAAAGGTCTCACCGCAGCGACGGCACTTTACTTCGGGGATCATGGGCATTACGGGTTCCTCCGTTCTCTTTCAATTCCAAGAGAGTACAATACTACTTGTAGATAATACATCTATTTTATTGTTTCGTCAAGACTTGTCCTCTCTGCAGATGCTTTTTTCGGCAATTTTACGACAGTTATTCCCCACTTTTCCCGTTTTTTCCGGGCGCTTCACCCTTGATGGCTGCAGGATACGGGACACAGCTGAGCATGTTTTCCCCATTTGGAGCCGAGAGACGTTCGGCGCGCATTTCCTTTCCGCAAGAATCTTGTGTTTCCGATTGAAAAAAAGCGCCGGAAATGGTAAAATAATAAAACATAAAAATACAGGAGGAACCAGCCATGGCCAAACAGATCAGCCGCATTGTTCTGACCGGCGGCCCCGCGGCGGGCAAGACTACGCTCATCAGCCGCATCCTCAAGGAGTTTAAAAGCGAGGACGGATGGAAAGTCATTACCATCCCCGAGACTGCGACGGAGCTGATCTCCGGCTTCGGCATCGGCCCCTTCCCCAACTGCATGTCCATGGAGGAGTTCCAGTATTTTGTGATCGACGATCAGCTCCACAAGGAGCAGCTCGCCCTGCGCGCGGCGGAGGCCGTGCCGGAGGAGAAGGTCCTTATTGTCTATGACCGGGCCGTGCTGGATGACAAGGCCTATATCTCGGATGAGCAGTTTGCGAAGACTCTGGCTCACTTCGGCAAAACAGAGGAGGAGCTGCTGCGCGGCTATGACGCGGTGCTGCATCTGGTGTCCTGCGCCAAGGGGGCGGAGTACGCCTTCAACTACGGCAACGCCGCCCGCTATGAGAGTATTGAGGACGCCCGCGCGCTGGATGACGAGACCCTGCGCGCCTGGAAGGCGCATCCGTCCCTGCACGTGATCGACAACTCCGTGGACTTTGAGGACAAGATCAACCGCGCCGTTGCCGTCATTTACCGTGTTATCGGCGAGAGCGCGCCGGAGCCCGGCAAGCGCAAGTATCTCGTGAAGATGCCCGACCGGACCGAGCTGAGCAGAAAGTACGCGGCTATCCCCATCGAGATGATGCAGACCTATCTGCTCTCCTCCGACCCGGAGGTGGAGCGCCGCATCCGCCAGCAGTCCTGCCTGGGCGAGCAGCTCTTCTTCTACACTACCAAGCGCCTCAGTGAGGACGGCACCCGCTGGGTCACGGAGAAGCCTATCTCCGAGAAGGACTATGTGGCCTACCTGATGGAGGCGGACCTCAGTCTCAGGAGCGTGCGCAAGCTCAAGCACCGCTTCACCTGCATGGGCCACCGCATGGAGCTGGACGTCTACCCCTTCACCAACGACCGCGCCATCTTCTTCGTCTTCGGGGCCGAGCCCTTCGAGCTTCCGCCTGAGATCGAGGTCATCCGCGAGGTGACCGGCGACCCAGAATATAAAAACCGCGCCCTGGCCGATAGACAGAGCCTGTAATATACCCGAGAGGAACACCCGCCCATGAAGAAAACCAGAAATGCCAACCTTGAAATCCTGCGCATTTTCAGCGTCCTGTCGATCGTCGGCGCCCACTACGCCAGCTTCGGCTTTTTTGCGGAGGAGCTGAACTTCTCCCGAAACAAAATCTTCGTGGATCTGGTCAGCGTATGGGGGCACATGGGGACCTATCTGCTTACGATGGTCACCGGCTACTTCATGGTCGGCTCTAAACTGCGAATCAAAAAGTTGCTGTCCGTCATGGGCAGTGTCTGGTTTTACACCATCGGCTTCTTCCTGATCTTCACGCTCACGGGCGTGTTCCCGGCCGATCGTGCCGCGATCAAGATCTCATTCTTCCCGCTTTTGAGCATGCACTACTGGTATATCAGCTACTATCTGCTGCTGATGCTGCTTCTGCCGGCATTCAACTGCCTGCTGCGGGCCATGGATCGGAAAACTCACGCGGCGCTGTGCCTGCTGTTTTTCGTTTGCTGCCTGGTCCTGCCGAAGTATCTGCACATCTCCTTTGTCAACGGCCCGATGCCGATGTACTTCACCCTCTATATCTTTGGCTCCTACATCCGCCTCTACGCCCGGCAGGACAGGGCCGTGGCAAAGCGCAGCCTCATCCTCGCCCTGGTCTGGCTGCTGCTGTGCGCCCTGACGCTGATCGGCATTGACGTGATCGGCCAGCGCACGGGAAATTCGGTGATGCTGGAAAACTCCATTGAGTTCATGGGCTATACCAGCCCGGTCGCCCTGGTCGGGGCCGTGCTGCTCATGGTGGCCTACTGCTGCCGGGAGCCGCGGGAGAATCGCTTTATCTCGGGTGTCGGCGGACTGACCATCGGTGTCTACCTCTTCCACTGCAATCAGCTTTTCAGCTCTATGGTCTGGCAGAAGGTCTTTCATACCGCCGAGTTTACTTATTCGCCATGGCTCCCGCTGCACGCCGCAGCGGTCATCCTGTGCCTCTTTGCCGCGGGCTGCGTGGTGGAGTGGCTGCGGCAGAAGACAGTCGCCCGCCTGTGGGATCGTCTGATCGACGCCCTGCTGCCCCTGCTGACGCGCGTATGGAACAAATGCGCCGCGTTTGGCCTGCGTATGTGGGACGGACTGCTGAGTGCAGAGGAATAACTTGGGAAGCGCTGATTAAATCGAAGCGTGCGGATTGGCGCGCAGATTTTTCGCCTGATGAAGGTGAGAAATCGCAGATGTACTTCGTGTACATCAAGATTTCGAAACAAAATCAGACGGAAAAGACGCCGTCAAGACGTGCGCGGCGATTTATTCAGCTTTTCTCTTGGTTTTTTCGTTGACAAAACGCGGCTTACACCATATAATTTACCATCAGCCAACGGCGGAGGCGTCGAGCTCCCGCCGTTTTATTGATTTTCAGAGAGCGAGGAAGCCTTATGAACACAGTCACAGACATATTCGGCAGCATGGTCTTCAACGATTCCGTCATGCGGGAGCGTCTGCCCAAGGACGTGTTTCGACAGGTTCAGCGCTCCATGAACGAGGGACGCCGTCTCGACAGCGCGGCCGCCGCTGTGGTGGCCAACGCCATGAAGGACTGGGCCATCGAGAAGGGTGCGACGCACTATACCCACTGGTTCCAGCCCATGACGGGCGTGACCGCCGAAAAGCATGACAGCTTTATCGCGCCCGTGGGCGGCGGCAAGGTTATCATGGAGTTTTCCGGCAAAGAGCTCATCCAGGGCGAGCCGGACGCCAGCTCCTTCCCCTCCGGCGGCCTGCGCGCCACCTTTGAGGCAAGGGGCTACACCACCTGGGACCCGACCTCCTACGCCTTTATCAAGGACGGTGTGCTCTGTATCCCGACGGCCTTCTGCTCCTACGGCGGCGAGGCCCTGGACAAGAAGACCCCGCTGCTGCGCTCGATGGAGGCCATCAACCGCGAAGGCCTTCGCGTTTTAAAGCTCTTCGGCAACGAGGACGTGCGCGCCGTCAAGACCACCGTCGGCCCGGAGCAGGAGTATTTTCTCATCGACCAGAGCGTCTATGAGCGGCGTAAGGATCTGGTCTACACCGGCCGCACGCTCTTCGGCGCGAGACCGCCCAAGGGTCAGGAGCTGGACGACCACTACTTTGGCTCTCTCAAGCCCCGCGTGCGGGCGTTTATGAAAGAGCTGGACGAGGAGCTGTGGAAGCTCGGCGTCATGGCGAAGACTGAGCATAACGAGGCCGCGCCCGCCCAGCACGAGCTCGCGCCCATCTACACCACCACCAACATCGCCGCCGACCACAACCAGCTCACCATGGAGCTGATGCAGCGCATCGCCCGCAAGCACGGCATGGTCTGCCTGCTGCACGAAAAACCCTTTGCGGGGGTCAACGGCTCCGGCAAGCACAACAACTGGTCCATCACCACCGACACCGGCGTCAATGTCTTTGAGCCGGGCGAGACCCCGGCGGAGAACGCCCAGTTCCTGCTCTTCCTCTGCGCGGTGATTCAGGCGGTGGATGACTACCAGGACCTCATGCGCATCTGTGTGGCCTCTGCCGGCAATGACCACCGTCTCGGCGCGGCCGAGGCGCCCCCCGCCATCGTCTCCGTCTTCCTCGGGGATGAGCTGAACGCCATCCTCAACGCCATTGATCTCGGCGCACCCTACGGCTCGAGGGAGAAGGAGCTCTTTAAGGTCGGCGTGCACGTCCTGCCGAAATTTCCGAAGGACACCACTGACCGCAACCGCACCTCACCCTTTGCGTTCACCGGCAACAAATTTGAATTTCGTATGCTGGGCTCGTCCCAGTCGATCTCCGGGCCGAACGTGGTGCTCAACACCGCCGTGGCCGAATCCCTGCGCCAGTACGCCGACCGTCTTGAGAAAGCGGAGGATTTTGACGCCGCCCTGCATGAGCTGATCCGCGAGGTCATCCGCACCCACCGCCGCATCATCTTCAACGGCAACGGCTACGGTGAGGAGTGGACGAAGGAGGCCGAGCGCCGGGGACTCCAGAACTTCCCCTCCACGCCCGACTGCACGCCCGAATACCTCGCCGAGAAAAATGTCGCGCTCTTTACCCGCCACCGCATCTACACCGAGGCGGAGCTGCGCGCCCGCTGCCAGATGAAGCTGGAGGGTTACTCCAAGGTCCTGCACATTGAGGCGCTGACCATGATGGATATGCTTTGGAAGGATATCCTGCCTGCGGTCTCCGCCTGCACCGGGGATCTTGCCCGTGCCGCCAATGAGAAAAAGCAGCTCTCCCCCGCCATGGACGTGAGCTATGAGACGAAGACCGCTGCCGATCTCAGCAAGCTCGCCGCCTCCGCCGCCATCCACGGTCGGGCGCTCGAGGCCGCGATGGAGGGTCTCAAATCCGAGCACGAGAGTCTCGCCGCCGCCCGCTATTACCGCGACCGGGTCTTCCCAGCCATGCAGAGCCTGCGCGCCGTGGTGGACGCGATGGAGCTGCGCTGCGGCGCAAAGTACTGGCCTTACCCCTCCTACGGCGAAATCCTGTTCAGCGTGAAATAAACATCTTGGGAACCGCGGCTATGCTGCGGTTCCCGTCATAAAGGGAGACTCTATGAAAAAACTGGTATCGATTCTGCTTGTCCTAGCCCTTGTGCTGTCGTTTTCAGCGGCGGCGTCGGCCGGGGACATCCCCCCGGAGACGAATGAGCTCAGCTTCGACGGCGTGACGGTCACGGCGACGGGGTATTCCCTCACTCCCGGCGCGGACGATGAGCCCAGACTGACGATCTTTCTCCGGGCCGTAAACCTGGGAGAGGGCGTAAAGACGCTGCGCTGCGCTGCCTTCCAGATCGCCTCCTGCGAGCTGCCCGCGAGAGCGCGGAGGAGACGCTGGTCGTCCCGCTCGCGGCACTGTCGTACTTTGACCTCTCTGATAAGAGCCTGGACTTTGCCCGTCTGCGCTTCTCCGCTGTCGGCACGGAGGGAGAGCCCGTGTTCAGCGACTGGCTCTGCCTGCGCCTGGGCAGCGCGCCGCAGCTGGCGGGAACGGAGAGCGAGGACGTGGAGTTCTTCGCCCGCTTCGGAGCCCGCATCCGGCCCCTCGGCGCGCGCTGTGACGGGCAGTATCTCACCGCCTGGCTGCTGCTCGAAAACAACAACACCTTTGCCCTGCGCCTGTCCGGCGAGCGGGAAGAGGGCGAAACCGCCCACTGCGCGCTGGGCAGCGCTTATGCCCAGGGGCACAGCCGCGCGGCCTTCCGCGTGGACATGCCTCTGGAGAAGACGCCGATGGCGGTATCCTTCAACCTGCGCTGCACCCTCAGCGGCTATGCCGACGGAGAGAACTACCCGCCTGTCAACATGACCGAGCTCAAGCTGCCCCTCCGCCTGGAGTCGGCGGAGGACGGGCGCTGGACAATCTCCCTCACCGGCGAGGTGGAGACGAACTTCGACCAGCGCTATATCGCCCGTGTGGGAATGAAGCAGTTTGCTTACAACGAGAGTCTGCCCATCTATGTGATCAACCCCGATCAGAAGCCCCTGCCGGAGCGGGACGCAGAGCTTGCCAGTCTCGCCTGCTGTGCGGGCTATGAGGTGCTCGCCGGGGCGGAGCAGCTGATCGAGCGCGGAGGCGTGCGGCTCACGGCTCTGCCTTTGGTTCTGCGCAGCTTCAACGGCGAGGCCCTGGTTCTGACGATCCGGCCCGTTGCCGACGCGGTCTGGCTTCCCTGCCTGACCGTGGGAAGCCTCCGCGCCGAGGCGTGCGGCAGTGCCGGAGAGACGGTGCTTTTTGACGCGGGCGGCCTCGCCTATACCGACCACGCCGGGGAGGAGGAGCTGAACTGCGGCCTTGCTCTCTGCGTTGGCCCGGCGGCAAGCCCGACACGTCTTTACGGACAGCATCCGACGGCGCGGCACAGCGCCGCGGCGGCGGAGCTCAAGCCGAAGGAGCCCTGCGCTTTTGAGGCGGTCGAGCTGGACGGCCTCACCGTCCGCCTGCTGGGCCTGGACCTCATGGACGGCCTGTCGGTCTGGCTTCGGGTCAGAAATGACACGGACACGGAGCTGCCCTTCGCGGGCAGCCGTCTCGAGGGCATGCTCAACAGCAGCGTCCTGGGCTTTGTGAACAGCGGCGCGGTGATTCCGGCGCAGTCCGAGTGCCTGGTGCTCCTGCGCGGCGCTGCCTTCTCGGAGGACGGCGCGGCCGACCCCTTTGCTTTCAGGACGCCGCCGCTTTCGGAGCTCAACACCCTTAAGCTCCGCCTCGGCGCAGAGGAGGGCGCGGAGACCCTGACCCTCATGTTCCAGAAAAACGGCGCGGTCATGTTTGCGTCCGTGGGATAAAAGGAAAACGGGCGCGCCGCAAAATGCGTCTGTCATCGCGAGGCCAGTTTGTAAACCGGCTGTGGCAATCCGTTCTCATTGTGTTGAAAAAGCGGATTCCCACACCGGTGACATCGGTCACTGGATCGGAATGACAGGGCTTCGCATTTTGCGGCGCGCCCGTCCCGTATTTTTTAAAACAACTCGGCCAGGAAAGGCAGCACGTGCAGAGCGGTGCCGACGATCAGCCAGATCTGCGCGGAGCTCAGCAGCTTGCTCTTCACCGCCTCGTCAATTGCGGAGCGGGCCTTGATCGTTTTGACCAGCCCCACGACCCCACAGATGCTGCACAGACAGGTGAGGATAATACTCCAGGCCAGCATCAGGTTTTCATTCAGCCCCTTCTGCGCAGGCCTGTCCGGCTTACGGGACATGGTATAGTCGTGGGGCAGTTCGTTATACTCGGCCTTGCCCGCATGGAAATCACCCTGCGAGCCCTGGGCCGGGCCGTGGTACTCGGCGTCGGGGCGCTCATAGTCGCGATCCTCCGTGGCGGCCGCAATGCTCTGGGTCTCCTGCTGCTCGACAGGCACCGCAGCAAGCGCAGCGGAGGCCGCCTCGGCAGGTGCCGCGGGCTCCGCCGGTTTTGCGGGCTCGGCGGCGACGGCGGCAGCACCCATGCCCCAGAGATCAGGCTCCAGCGTCAGCTCCGGGATTTTTTCGTCTCTCTTCTGCGGCGGGCGATCCGGTTCGAGCGTCAGCTCCGGGACCGCCTCGTTTTTCTTTTTCGGCGTGAGCTCCGGCCCCTGGCTGAACAGCGGATCGTTTTTCAACCGCTCGTCCTCGGTATAGACGGGCTCCGCGGGCAGCGGTTCAAAGTCCAGCTTTGTGCCGCACTCACCGCAGAACCTTTGCCCCTCTTCAACGGCGACGCCGCAGTTCGGACAGTGTTTCATGTGCATGGCCTCCTTTTATAATCAACTGCGAAATCTCATTTCGTAATTGAGGACTCGCGCTTATCGCGCGCAGCTTATGGTGGACAATCCGCGCTTGGTCGGCGCGAGGCCTCGCATAGCTCGACTCGGTGTGTATTGAGGCGGCAAAGCTGCCTCAAATACGATTTAATGCTTGTGATTACGGCGCCAGAAAGGCAAACGCCGGGATGTTGCGCAGCAGCCAAAAGCCCAGGATCAGCGCCAGCGCCGCGCGGGCAGCCCAGGTCGGCAGAACGATTCCCCGCAGGCCCAGTCCGGGGAGCACAAAGCGCAGATACTCCCAAACGAGCAGCACCCCGCAGGGCAGCCCCAACAGAAACAGCAGCGGATTGTGCCCAAGCGCCTTCAGCGGATGCCCGTGCAGCAGGGCCAACGCCGCCCGCCCGGAGCCGCAGCCGGGACAGTAGAGCCTGGTCGTCTCATAAAACAGGCACAGCAGGCCGCCGCCATTCAGCAGCCAACGGACGCCGAGCATGACCGTCAGCGGCGCGCCCAGGCCGACAAGGACGCGGATCGAGAGTGAAGTGTGGAGAGTTGAGAGTGGAGTTATGGTGTCCCCTTCGGGGACAATTTTAAAATTGTCGCGCAGCGACTCCTTCACTCCACTCTTCACTCTCAAACTCCACTCTTCACTCTCAACTCTCCACTCTCCACTCTATTATTCCCCGCTCTCGGGATTGCGGCATGTAAACAGAATGACCTGCCGCTCGTGCGCAATTTCGCTCAAGAGCTTCATGGCCTGCTCTAGGCGTTCGTCGTCCAGATTGACCAGCGCGTCGTCCAGGATCAGCGGGCAGGGCTCCCCGTCGGGGAGGGCCAGCTCGCACACGGCCAGGCGCACGGCCAGATACATGATGTCCAAGGTCCCGGCGCTGAGATATTCGGCGCTGCGGGAGACGGCCTCGTCGCTGGCGCGGGTCATGGCGGAGAAGTCTCGGTTGATGAGCACGTCCGCGTAGCGCCCGCCGGTGACCGCCGACATATAGCTAGAAGCCACTCTGCCGAGCTCCGGCGAGAAGCGGCGCTGGATCTCGTTGTCCGCGTCCTTGAGTGTCTCAATGGCGAGAGAGATCGCGTCGAACTCATCACAGAGCTCTTCGTATTCCCCGCGCATGTAGTTGAGCGAGCTCGACAGCACCAGGGGATCGCCCATTGCGGCGAGTCTGCCGTTTGCCGCGGCGAGCTGGCGGGAGAGCGTCTCGATCTCGGCTCGCCCGGCGGCAAGCCTGCGGGCGAGGCGCGCGGCCTCGGAATTGGCGTCGGTAAAGTCCAGCGCTCTCAGCGCCGTCTCCTGCAGGTCGGAGAGCATACCGCGCGCGCTTTCAAAGCTGCCCCGGCAGGCAGCCTCCTCGCGCTCGGCCTCTTCCATGCTCTCCCAGAGGGTGCGGTGTTCCTCCAGCGCCTCGCGTATTTCGGCGCCTGAGCGCGCGTGGTATTTTTCCAGTATTCGTGTTCGCCGCTCCCGCGACTGCTCGCGGTTCCGTCGGCTGCGGCTGTAGCGGAAGAGGAAAAAGAGCGCCGCGACGCAGAGGACGGCGGACACGACGATCAGCGCGATATTGCGAAACTGCGTATACAGCGCCGCCGTCAGCATGGCCAGCGCCATGAACAGCACCGCAAACACGGAGCTGCTCGTTTTGTCTTTTTCAATGTGCAGGGACGCGAGCTCCGCCAGATCGGCCTCGACGTCCTTTTCCAGACTCTCGGGGTCGCGCAGGCCGAAGCGGCCCCGGCGCAGCTCCTCGCGGCGCTGGGAGAGGACGGCCATGGTCTCGTCGTGGCGCGCGGAGCTCTGCTCCATCTCGTCCTTGCCCTTGGCGAGACGGTCCAGCGCCTCGCGCCTCTGGCGCCTGCGGCTCTCGGCTACTTCTTTTTCGAGCTTGGCGCACTCGACCTGTCGCTCGCGCAGGCGCTGTTCCAGCTCCTCCACGTCCTGGACTGAGCCGCTCATCTCCTCAAGGCGGCGCTGGGTCTCGTCCATCCGCCCCTCGAGCTCCGGCAGCAGGCCCTTGCGATTGTAGCGCCGCCGCCTCTGCCAGGCGCGCAGCCGCTCGTCCGCTTCGGAGTAGGAGCACTGTTCCTCCCCGGTGGTGACGATGGCGCTGATGCGCTTTTCAAGCTCCGGGCTGCCGGTCACACCGACATTGCCCTGGGCGATGAAGGCGCTGCGGCGGAACACGTCCTTCGACACGCCGGTCAGCAGCTCCCCGGCGTTCGAGCCGTTGAGCCCCTTCACCGGGACGTTGGTGCCGCTGTAGACGGCGGAGAACTCCTGCATGGGGGCGTTCTTGCTCTTGGTGCGGCGGGTGATGGTGATGTCACAGCGGTCCGCCTCCAGCTCCATCGTGCCCTCCATGGGCGCGCCGGACCAGGGGGCGTAGCGCAGCTTGTCCGGCAGATAGCCCGCGCGCACGCGCTCGGAGCTGTCGATACCGTAGAGCATGGCCTGGATGAAGGCGCACCAAGTGGATTTGCCGCTCTCGTTCGGCGCATAGATGACGTTGAGCCCGTCGCGGAAGCTCAGACTCTCGTTTTCCAGCTTGCCGAAGGAGGCCGTCAGCTTACGGATCATCATGGCGCTTCGCCTCCTCCCGGTTGTCCAGCGCGGCCAGTCCCCAGCGGGCCGCTTGCTCGATACCGCGCTTGGTATCCTCGTCGGGCGCGGCGTCGTATTTTGCCTTTAACTTTTTCAGAAACAGCCCGCGCAGGGTGTCGTCCCCGGCCCGCTCCCAGACGGAGCGGCGGGCCCGTGTCTCGTCGCGCAGCTGCAATTCAAAAAAGAGCTCGTACAGATTCTGATACATGCGTGAAAGATCCAGGCTCTCGTCCACCTCACCGGTGAGCGTGACGCGGTACACGTCGCGCACGGTCTCGTCCGGCAGCATGGTGTGGACCGCGAGCAGGGGATCGGCCCCCGTCACATCCACGGTCAGCTCCTCGTAGCGGCGCAGCGCGAGGCAGCGGGTCTCGAGCGCGCAGCCCCCGTCGTCCGTGAGGGTGATGAGGCTCACGGTCTTCTCCCCGGTCTCGTCAAAGCCGCGCCCCTCCGGGCAGCCGGGCCAGGAATACCAGGTCGGCCCCGCGCGCCTCAGGCCGCTGGCTTTGTGGATGTGGCCCAGGGCGGCGTAGTCGATCCCGCTCTCGGAAAGCTCCTCCTCCGTGATGGGGTTGTAGGGGGAATCCGCCCGCCCGCCGACCTCGCCGTGGAGGACCAGAATGTTTTTGACGCCGGGCGTGCGCTCGGCCTTGAAGCCGTGCAGCAGCGGCCCGCTGCGCTTTTCGGTAAAGGCCGCCCCGTAGACGCGCACGTTCAGCGAGCTCAGCGTCACGCCGCGGATGCGGTTTTCGGTGAACAGGCAGACGTTGCCGGGCAGCTTAAAACGCTTCCAGGGGGAGCGGGGCGAGTAGTAATCGTGGTTGCCGGGTGAGATAAACACCGGTGCGGCCATCCCGGCGAGACAGCGCGACAGCTCCTCCCCGGTCTCATAATAGCTGTTGTCGCTGTCGAGCAGATCACCGGACAGGAGGACGAGCCCGACTTTCTCCTTGCGCGACAGCTCCGCAAGGCGGCCCAGCAGCTCCCGCTGCTCGCTGCGTCTCAGCGCGGCCTTGCCGGCGGGCAGGGCCTCGAAGGGGGAGTCCAGGTGCAGATCCGCCGCGTGGAGGATCTTCAATTCACTCATCTCAGGCGCACCCCCTCCGCGCTCAGGCAGCGGCCCGTCTCCGTGTCGATCTCAAAAACGCAGCCCTCCAGCTTCGTCGGACCCTTTGCGGACTCGTAGCGCCGGGGCGGGTCGCCCATGAACTTGCCGATAGACTGCTCCGGGTCGATGCCGAGCACCGAGTACATCGCCCCGGTCATACCGAGGTCGCTGATATAGCCGGTGCCCTTGGGCAGCACCTCCGCGTCCGAGGACTGCACATGCGTGTGCGTGCCCCAGACCGCGCTGGCCTTGCCGTCGAGCAGAAAGCCCATGGCCCGCTTCTCACTGGTGCCCTCCGCGTGGAAGTCCACCAGGATGATTTTCTCCTTGATCTCCGCCATATAGCCATCGGCGATGACGAAGGGGTTGTCGGTATTGGTGTCCAGGGTGAAGCGGCCCATGAGGTTCAGCACGCACACGTCCCCGAAATCCCGGTGATAGACGTTGATGCCGCGCCCCGGGCACTGGGGTCCGAAATTTGCCGGGCGCAGGATGCGCGTGCGCTCATCCAGATAGGGCTGCAGCTCCGTGCGGGTCCAGGTGTGATTGCCGAGTGTGATCACGTCGGCCCCGGCGCGGAAGATGAGATCGGCCTGCTTCGGCGTGATGCCGACGACATTGGCGTTTTCTCCGTTGACCACCGCGAAGGCGATGTTATTCTCCTGCTTGAAGGGCTTGAGCCGCTTTTCCAGGCAGTCCAGCCCCGGCTGCCCGCACACGTCACCAACCGCCAGTATTTTCACAACCATAGACAGACCCTCCCCAGGATGAAACAATTTTACATTTTCATATATTACCACAAATTGCATGGCGACGGCAAGAGCTTTGCGCACATACTATCACTACAATGTCAGAGGAGGCAAAAGATATGAACAAGAGCACTTTCTATGTCGGCATGGGGATGGGGCTCATGGTGGGCAGTCTCGCCATGTACGCCATGCGCCCGAAGAAGAACGGCGTCAAGACCCTTGTAGGCCGCACGCTCAAAACCATGGGCGAGGCGGTCGACTCCGTTTCGGAACTTATGGGGTTTTAAGGCAACACCGCATAATTCGGCGAGAGCGAATCCTGAGAAAATTTGGGTTCTGATGAAGGCAGTTTTTCGCAGGAATACTTTGTGTATTGCAAGAAAAAGTGACAAAATCAGAGTGCAAATTTTCCAGGAGGCGCCGAAGGCGGATTGTGCGGTATTGCCCTAACAAGAAATCAGCCTCAACCGGGTCGGTTGAGGCTGATTTCATATTCAAATCACTGTCTCTGATTGAGATAGCCCTTGATTGCGCCGGCGCCTGCGTACTTGGTGCCGTCGGGGAGGACCAGGGTCGGGGCCTGCTTGATGCCGTACTTGCTGACAAGCTCGGCATTCTCGTCGGCCATGAGCTTGCTGTAGTGTACGCCCGCCTTGTCCAGATAGCTGCACGCGATGCGGCAGTTGGGACAGGTCGGGGTGGCGAAGAGGATGGGCTCGCTTGCCTTCTCCTCGGAAGCTGCCGCGACAGCCACAGGTTCCATCTCGGGGATGGGCTCGCGCTTGCCGGGTCTGGGAACGGCTTCGCCCTCCTTGAGCGGGCCCTCGTGGCGGAGGGTGGAGCGCTCGATCACATACTCCTTGCGCTCCTTGTACTCCTCGGTCTTGCCCGCGTTCCAGTTCTGAACCGGGCGGTAATAGCCGGTGATGCGGCTGTAGACCTCGGCGCTCTCGCCGCACTCGGGGCAGGTGAACTGCTCACCGTTGAGATAGCCATGGTTCTTGCACACGGAGTAGGTGGGGCTGAGGGTGTAATAGGGCAGCTTGTAGTTTTCGGCGATCTTGCGCACAAGGTTTGCCGCCGCCTGCCAGCTCGGCAGCTTCTCGCCCAGGAAGGCGTGGAAGACCGTGCCGGAGGTGTAGCGGGTCTGCAGGTCGTCCTGCACGTCCAGGGCCTCGAAGATATCCTCGGTGTAGCCCACGGGCAGGTGGGAGGAGTTGGTGTAGTAGGGGGTGCCGCCGGGTTCGGCTGCGGTGATGATGTCGGGGAAGGTCTCCACGTCGTGCTTGGCGAGGCGGTAGGAGGTGGACTCGGCCGGGGTGGCCTCGAGGTTGTAGAGGTCGCCGTACTGCTCCTGATAGTCGCTCAGCCGCTCACGCATGTGGTCGAGCACCTGCTTGGTAAACTCCTGGCAGCGCGGGTCGGTCATGTCGCAGCGCAGCCACTTGGCGTTCAGACCGGCTTCGTTCATGCCGACAAGGCCGATGGTGGAGAAGTGGTTCTCAAAGGTGCCGAGGTAGTACTTGGTGTAGGGATACAGTCCCTCGTTGAGCAGCTTCGTGATGACGGTGCGCTTGATCTTGAGGGAGCGCGCCGCGATGTCCATGAGCCTGTCGAGGCGCTTGTAAAAGTCGGCCTCGTCGCTTGCAAGATAGGCCAGGCGCGGCATGTTCAGCGTCACGACGCCGATGGAGCCGGTCGACTCACCGGAGCCGAAGAAGCCGCCGGACTTCTTGCGCAGCTCGCGGAGGTCGAGACGGAGGCGGCAGCACATGGAGCGGACGTCCGAGGGCTCCATGTCGGAGTTGATGTAGTTGGAGAAGTAGGGGGTGCCGTACTTTGCGGTCATCTCAAAGAGCTTGCGGTTGTTCTCCGTCTCGCTCCAGTCAAAGTCACGGGTGATAGAGTAGGTGGGGATGGGGTACTGGAAGCCGCGGCCGTTGGCGTCGCCCTCGATCATGACGTCGATGAACGCCTTATTGACCATGTCCATCTCCTTCTTGCAGTCGCCGTAGGTGAAATCCTGCTCCTTGCCGCCGACGATGGCGGGCAGGTCCTTGAGGTCAGCCGGGACGGTCCAGTCAAGGGTGATGTTGGAGAAGGGCGCCTGCGTGCCCCAGCGGGACGGGGTGTTCACGCCGAAAACGAAGGACTGAATGCACTGCTTGACCTCTTTGTAGTCAAGGTTGTCGATCTTGACGAAGGGGGCAAGGTAGGTGTCGAAGGAGGAGAAGGCCTGCGCGCCGGCCCACTCGTTCTGCATGATGCCGAGGAAGTTGACCATCTGGTTGCAGAGGGTGGACAGGTGACTCGCCGGGGAGGAGTTGATCTTGCCCGGGATGCCGAGGCCCTGCTGGATGAGCTGCTTGAGGCTCCAGCCCGCGCAGTAGCCGGTCAGCATGCTGAGGTCGTGCAGATGGATGTCGCAGTTGCGGTGGGCGTCCGCGATCTCCTGGTCATAGACCTCGCTGAGCCAGTAGTTGGCGGTGATCGCGCCGGAGTTGGAGAGGATCAGGCCGCCGACGGAGTAGGTGACGGTGGAGTTCTCCTTGACGCGCCAGTCCTCAATGTTGAGGTACTTGTCCACAGTCTCCTTGTAGTCAAGGTAGGAGGACTTGGTATTTCTCAGTTTTTCGCGCTGCTTGCGGTAGAGGATGTAGGCCTTGGACACGGCGTCGTAGCCGCCGCGGGAGAGGACGGACTCCACGCTGTCCTGGATATCCTCGACGGCGACCTTGCCGTCCTTGATCTTCGGCAGGAAATCCGCCGAGACGCGCAGAGCCAGAAAGTCGATGATGCTGTCATTATAGTCGGTGCTGGTCGCGTCGAAGGCTTTCTTGATTGCGTCTGCGATCTTGTTGAGATCGAAGTCGACTACCTTGCCGTCGCGCTTTACTACCTGGTACATGTTAATCTTTACCCCCGTATATATCTCTGTTCTGAAGTAAGCGAAACTCGCCTCC